>NZ_JBFUFF010000001.1:0-503138 GCF_056403555.1 Rhizobium sp. P2_G2 | reverse complement strand
GTGCCGGCGGCGGTCATCATCATCGGCATCGCCCGGTCATAGATCCCGGCTGCGTCAATCACCGCCTGGTAGCCGGCGAGATTGGCCTGCGAGGAGAGCACGTCCATCGACTGCGCCCGGGTGATGCGCGGCATCAGTTCCATGGCAAACGCGGTCAGCCCGGCCGAGGCCATGTCGGCGATAGCCGCTTCGTTGCCGTAAGGGTCCATGATGGCGATGACCACGGCGCCGGATTTGTAGCCGCGGATCTCGTCGGCGGTGGGGCGGCGGACCTTGAGCACCACATCGGCCAAGGTGGCGTCGGCAATCAGGCCGATCCGTGCGCCGACTTTCTCATATTCGCCATCCGGAATGCGCGACAGTGCACCCGCACCCGCCTCGACCACGACGTCGAGGCCGAGCGACTTCATCTTCTTGACCGTCTCAGGTGAGGCCGCAACGCGCGGCTCGCCTTCGGTCTCCTTGGCTATGTATACGTTTGCTGTCACTACCCCTCCCCCGGCGCGGATCGTCGCCTCAGTAAATCACGACGCCGCGCACGCTCTCGCCGCCATGCATCAGCTCGAAACCCTTGTTGATGTCTTCGAGCGGCATGGTGTGGGTGATCATCGGGTCGATCTGGATCTTGCCATCCATGTACCAATCGACGATCTTGGGCACATCGGTGCGGCCGCGGGCGCCACCGAAGGCGGTGCCCATCCAGGTACGGCCCGTGACCAGCTGAAACGGGCGAGTGGAGATTTCCTGGCCGGCGCCGGCGACGCCGATGATGACGGACTTGCCCCAGCCGCGATGCGATGCTTCCAGCGCCTGGCGCATCACCTTGGTGTTGCCGGTGCAGTCGAAGGTGTAATCCGCGCCGCCGATCTGGTCGGCACCGCGCTTGGTCATGTTGACCAGATAGGGAACGATGTCGCCGTCGACCTCCTTCGGGTTGACGAAATGCGTCATGCCGAAACGTTCGCCCCAGACCTTCTTGTCATTGTTGAGATCGACGCCGATGATCATGTCGGCACCGGCGAGCTTGAGGCCCTGGATGACATTGAGGCCGATGCCGCCGAGGCCGAAGACCACCGCGGTGGCGCCGATCTCCACCTTGGCGGTGTTGATCACCGCACCGATGCCGGTGGTGACGCCGCAGCCGATATAGCAGATCTTGTCGAAGGGGGCATCCTCGCGCACCTTGGCCAGGGCGATTTCCGGCAGGACGGTGTAATTGGCGAAGGTCGAGCAACCCATATAGTGATGGATCTTGTCCTTGCCGATCGAGAAGCGGCTGGTGCCGTCAGGCATGACGCCCTGGCCCTGGGTGGCGCGGATGGCGGTGCAGAGATTGGTCTTGCGGGAGAGGCAAGAGGGGCAGGAGCGGCATTCCGGCGTATAGAGCGGAATGACGTGATCGCCCTTCTTGACGGTGGTCACGCCCGGGCCGACATCGACGACGACGCCGGCGCCCTCATGGCCGAGAATGGCGGGGAACAGGCCTTCCGGATCGGCACCGGAGAGCGTGAAATCGTCGGTATGGCAGATGCCGGTCGCCTTGACCTCGACCAGCACTTCGCCGGCCTTGGGGCCTTCGAGCTGGACAGTCATGATTTCGAGCGGTTTGCCGGCCTGTATGGCCACGGCGGCGCGTACGTCCATAGTGTCTGATCCTCCGTTCAGTTCTTGGCGTGTTCGCGGGTCGACGCGGCGATCTTCACTTTGTGCCAGGCGATGATGTCCATCAGTTCGGGCGAGAAGCTGTCATATGCGGGAACCGACAAGCCGGCTAACTGACTGCGTATGCCCGACATCGATGATGGCGACGTACCGGTCTCGACCAGCGATGAAACGAAGGCGGCAAATTCGATCGGAAGCTGCGCATCAGTGTCAGACAGTTCCGGGTGCACGAATTCAAGGCCGTAGAAATGATGGTCCTTGTCCGTCACCCTGCCGACCATATGGGTTCCGCAATCCCTGCAGGCGTAGCGCTGAATCTTCTGGGATTGATCGACCACAGCGAGCTTGCCGGCATTTTTCGTCTCGACGGCGGACCCTGCCGGCGTCACGGCGACCTGTGCGAAGACTGCGCCTTCCGGCTTCCAGCATTTGGAACATCCGCAGAGGTGGTTGTGATAGATCGGGCCGCTGACGGTGATCTCGACCGGTTCGTCCTGGCAGCGGCAGCGCAGCAGGGCGCAGGCCGCGTTGGAGCTGACCGGCTTACTGGCGGCGGGATGCAGGGTGAGCGTTTCCCGGCTCAGGTCTTCGGCCCGCGCCTTTATGAGGCGGTTGAATTTTTCGTAAGCCGCCCGGGTGTTGGTGTCGATGTTCGGCCATCTTTGTTCCGCAACGGGGCCACCAAATATCTCGCTGTGGGCGAGCCGCGTCTTGCCATCGGCGATCGGCTCAAGAACAAAAATATGCTCGGCGGAAAACACGCCGCCCGGCGCCTCGCTCAGCCAGCGCAGCTCGCGCGCGCCGACAATGCGGGTGATCGTCGGATTGATCGGAATATCGGGCGTGTTGTCCTGCTTGAGCGTGCCGGATACGCGTTCCCCGACGGTCGTCCGACCCTTCAGATCCGGAATGATCTCATTCCATTCCGGATATTTCTCCAGATTGTCGAGAACGCTCCAGACAAGCTGAGGCGCCGCGTCGATGATGATCTCAGTTTCCAGTGTGTACATTATTGCCCCCTGATGTTCCGGCTCGATCAAAGCTGCTCGTCGCCGGTTGGCATCATCCTCTCGCGGATCATCCGCCGTGGTCGCCGGTCGCTCGGCTAGCCTCTATCTCGATTTTTTCGATACCGCAACTTATTTCGAAAATATGTATTTATTTCGATTTTACTGTTGCGGATTTTTGGCGGCGTAAGGCCATTCGTACAAAAGCGTCGAACTTGCCATGCGCCGCCATGCCCGGTCTGCCCACTTAGCTTTTCAGTTCCTTTCCTTCGACCTGGATCGTAAGATCGACCTCGTCACCGATCATGCCGAGTGCCGCTTTCATGCCGAAATCGCTGCGCTTGATCCTGGTCGTGGCACTGAAGCCGACGACATGGCTCTTGTCCCAGGGATTCTGGCCTTCCTTGTTGAAGGTAACGTCGAGCGTCGTGGATTTGGTCACGCCGGCAATCGTCAAGTCACCGACGATCTGGCCCGTCGTATCGGTCGACTTCTTGAATTGCTTGCCGACAAAGGTGATCTCCGGGAATTCCGTCGCGTTGAACCAGTCGGCGCCCTGGATGTCGCCATCGCGTTGCTTGTTGTTGGTCGAGATCGAGGCGACGGTCACCTTGACGTCGAGATTGCTTGCCTCCGGCTTGGACGCGTCGAAATCGAAGGCTCCCGAAAACTCCCGGGCAACGCCGATCACCTTGGAGAAACCAAGATGGTCGATGTAGAACGCGATTCCCGAATGCACGGGATCGATGCTGAACTTCGTCGCCCAGGCGGGCGACACCGCTCCGGCCAGTGCCGACATCGAAAGCAGGATTGCTGCGAGTCTGTATTTCATTGTCATTCTCCTCCTCAGGTTAAACGGGAAAACTCGAGCCGTAGTCCAGGAAAGCGACGGCGACCGCGCTCGCAGCCGGAAGTGCTGCCAAGGCCACGTGAATGAAAAGGCGCGGGAACTGTCCGGATATTCCGACCGTCCGACAAACGCGGTCCGAAAACATCGGCAGGACCACGCATAAGGCGAGAACAGCGACGGAGACCAGATCGGCCTTGCGCGTGATCAGCACGACAGTGTCGACGATGGCGGTCAGACCACCCAAGGCTCCCATGGATGAAGCGCCGCCGAAACGAAAGGCGGGTTTGAAAGCATGCAGGAACAGAATCCCAAAGCACCCCGCCGCAAACATCAGGCAGAGTTGGAACGAGGAGGACGACGCGCCCAGAAGAGCTATCGGCGCAAAGCCAAGCGCCAGGACAGCAACGACACCGCCTCGCTTCACGTCGTCCTCCCGGCCGCATCCGGTGGATGCGGCGCGCGGCCACTGACCCCACGCCGCGCCACGCAACACAAACCACATCACAGCCAGCCCGCCGGCAGCCGCGACAAGGACCTCCCAGGACGCGACGCCTAAACGAGGGAGACCGATATAAATCGCCGCGAAGGCTGGCTGTAGCAGGGCGAGTGGGTGAACCGCTTTGGGCATGAGGCGCTCCGCCGCAAAGCCCAGGACCGTGCCGACAGCGATCACATAGAAGACTTTGTTGACTGCTCCCACCGGAGGGAATGCCGGCACCTTGTTGTAGACAAACCAGTAGGCGGCCACCAAAGCGGCAGGCATCAGCAGATCGGTGGGACGGACAAGACCGCGCCAGCGCATCAGCCCTGAAACCAGGAAGGCGGCCAATGCCATGACGAGCAGGGACGCGGCCAGCGCCTCCTGCGGGGAGTTGCCAAATCCAAACATACGATGTTTCCAAACTGCGAAATGGATGAGAGGCGGTTGTACGCCGATGTGCGCGCTCAGCAGACGCGGACGGCGCTACGATCTCCGGCTCGCGCCATCCGACCGGAGACGGTCGATCGATTTCTGCTCATGTTCCCCCTGTTCCCCGCGTTCTCCTCAACAGCGGGCCGCCGCATGGCAACGATAGATACTATATGGTTTTCAAATACCATTTAGTTTTCGAAGTCAAACTAGACTTTGAGTTTTTGGATGTCAAGCGCGATCAGCGTCAAGCGCCATCATTTACGGCGGATATTCGGAAACTTGCGGGAAAGATCGAGATGCGCACGGACGACGCCAAGTAACCCGAAACCAAGCTGGCTACGCGGTCACTCGTTTTTCATGCGCCGGATGATGTCGGCCGCCGATCGAGAGGCTCTGAGCGACGACGCGCAACGGAAGACGGTCAGGCCGACCTGAGGGCCGCGGATTTCGCATCTCGGGAAGAGCGGTACATCGCCCCCAAGACGACCCGAACCATGTCGCCGGGAGCGCCGTCCTTGAGGAAGCTCGATATGCCGCCATAGGTCAGTTCGAGGACGATACCGCCGATATAGAAGGGACTGGCCGGAGGCTGCAGGACAAGCTCCAGTTTGTCGATGAGGATTTTGCCCACCCCTTCCCATTGGTCGCGGAAAAGGTTGACATGGCGGTCGCCAAGCGTCTTGTCGTGCTGCGCCATCCTGAGAAGCTCGATGGCCAGCATGCCCCATTTCCGGTCGTCGCCGCGATTGCTGGCCCAGTTCGCAAGCACGTCGATCAGTTGCATGGGATCGTCGCATTTGCCGAGAAGATCGGCCAGTTGAACGACGTCCCCGCCGGCATTTCCGGCGAGCAATTGCAGGAAAATGTCTTCCTTGTTGGCGAAGTTCGAATAGAACGCGCCCTTCGAAAATCCCGCCTCTTCGGCGATCCTTTCTATCGAAGCCCCGGCATAGCCGTATCGCGCCATCACCTCGAAGGCGGATTCCAAAAGCTTTTCCTTCGTGCGAGCCTGACTCTGCTCACGTGTCAGCCGTGCCATGCGCGAATCCCGTTGATGCGTATCCAGAAACCGAGGCGTACTCCAAAAAGCGGCAATCAGACAATAGCCGTGAGAAGACAAATGAGTGCCCAGAAGATCGGATATTCCGGACCCATCTTCTGCCAGCGCCAGTTCGCGCCGTTGATCTTGACGACGGCATAGCCCGCTCCGAGCAGCACCAGGGCACCCAGAACCGCGGCAATTCGGGGATAGACGCCCAGCATCATGCCGATCGCCGCCGCAAGTTCGAAAGCCATCGTGATGCCGATGAACAGCTTGCCAGGCCTGAACCCCGCAGCCGCGAAAGTCTCAGACGCTTTGCTGTAATGCAGGCTCTTGCCAACAAAATGCGGAATGAACCAGGCGCCGCAGAGAATGCGGAGCCAGTCTACCAGAACGAAATGCATCACTCCTCCTTGAGCGCGGGTTCGGACCCGGATGGGCGAGGATATTTGGTTTTCCTCGCTTGCCTTTTCAGATACTAAACGGTATTCACAATCCGAATAGAATGTCAATACGATGCGATCTTTGAGATTGGGAGGAGATGATGATGGAAATGATGCGTGCCGCGCGATTGCATGCCGTAGGCCAGCCGATGAGCATCGACGAAGTGGAACGCCCGACGGCGACGGGAAATGATGTCGTCGTTCGCGTGAAGGCCTGTGGCATGGTTCCGAACCTGGCGAACGTGCTGGCCAACTGGGAGACATGGTACCCGCAGATGCCGCTGCCGCCGCGTCCGGCGATCCATGGTCTCGATCCGAGCGGCATCGTCCACGAGGTCGGTCCCCAGGTCGTCAGCCTCAGGCCCGGCGACAGGGTCTATGTGAATCCCGGCCGTTTTTGCGGCGCATGCCATCATTGCTCTTCCGGCAGGCCTCAGGCGTGCGAATATTGGACCTTGGGAGGATATTTCGGGTACAATCCCAAGAGCATGGAGATGTTCGCCCGCTACCCTTATGGCGGCTTCGGCGAATTCATGGTCGCCCCGCAGGCGCAAGTCATCAAAATCCCCGACAACATGAGTTTCGTCCAGGGTTCCCGCATGGGCTATCTCGGCACGTCCTACGCCGCCCTGAAGAAGTGCGGCCCGCTCATGGGCAAGACGCTGATCATCAACGGCGCGACCGGAACGTTGGGGTTGGGAGCGGCGCTGCTCGCCCTGGCGATGGGCGTCGCGAGAATCTATGCCATCGCCAGGGGCGAGAAGCTGCTCGAAAGATTGAAGGCAATCGCTCCCGACCGGATCGTCACCTTCTCGAATACGAAGGGATCGTCGGCTGCCTTCGTCAAGGATGAGACCGGCGGAAGCGGCGCGGACCTGATGCTCGATACGCTCGGCGCCAAGGCGCCCCTCGACTCCATGTTGGACGCCATGGGCGGCGTCAAACGGGGCGGTCGCATCGTCAATATCGGCGGCACGTCCGGCGCTTTGCCCGTCGACGTCAAGTGGTGGATGGACGAGCAGATGGAGTTGATCGGCTCGGTCTGGTTCACCGCCGCCGAGGGCATGGAGATCGCCGCCATGGTCGAAGCCGGCATTATCGACATGTCGGTCATGTCGCCGATGGTATGGCCGATCGAAAAGATCAACGAAGCGATCTCCGGCGTAGGGAAGGACGAGGGCGGCTTCACATACTATGCGGTCGAGCTGTGAGCGGAACTGCAATGTCCCGCACCTGCGTGGCCGACCTCCCATCAACGCCGTTCGCGGAACTCGGCGTGGCATGACGTACAGGTTTGCAGCATCATGTGGAAGGCGTGCTCGGAACTGAAGGACGCGATGTCAGGGCGATTCGCCTTGCGACGCGCGAACGGCCCGCCTTCGATCATTTCCGCGTGCCGCATCCGCATCGACTGCGGCACGCGGTCTCCGTCTGCGGCGGCCGCTCCCACCCGAGCCGCGTATGCCTGGAGTTGAGACGCAAGCGTTTCGAACTTGGCGCGCTCGGTGGCGATCTCGGGTCGCGCGTCCGATCCGGGTGCGGCCGCGATCTCCCGAAAATGCGAGACGAGCAGCGTTCCGGCCCTGTCCACGATGATCGCGGCAGCGGCCCTGAACTCATCCGCGTCATACTTCCGCTTTCCAAGAAAAAAGTCGTTCAGGGCTTTCGCGGCCGCGCTCATCGACTTCATATCGTCCTGGCGGGCTTTCACGACGGGCGGGATTGTTTGTGCAGCGGTCACGACAGAGCAGATGAGCGTAGCTCCAAGGCTCCCCGCGAACAGAAGCTCCCTGCCTGTCATAAGTTGGCTGCCCGAAGCCTGAGCGAGTTGCCGATCACGCTCACCGACGAGAGCGCCATCGCGGCGGCTGCAATGACGGGCGAGAGCAGCAGGCCGAAAGCCGGGTAGAGGATGCCTGCGGCGACGGGCACTCCGGCCGCATTGTAGACGAAGGCGAAGAACAGGTTCTGGCGGATATTGCTCATGGTGGCGCGGGACAGTTCCCTCGCCTTCACCAGCCCCTGGAGATCGCCCTTGAGCAGCGTGACGCCGGCGCTCTCGATCGCGACGTCGGTGCCAGTGCCCATCGCCACCCCGACATCGGCCGCAGCGAGAGCCGGCGCGTCGTTCACGCCGTCTCCGGCCATGGCGACGACGCGGCCCTCCGACCGCAGCTTTCTGACGATCTCGCCCTTGTTCTCCGGCAGAATCTCAGCTTCGACTTCATCGATTCCCAGGCGTTTCGCCACCGCGAGCGCGGTCGTCCTGTTGTCTCCGGTCAGCATGACCACCCTGATGCCGGCGTCACGCAGCGCCTTCAGCGCCTCCGGCGTGCTTTGCTTGACCGGGTCGGCGATTGCGATCAATCCGCCCACCTTGCCGTCGATGGACATGAATATGACCGTGGCGCCCTCTCCGCGCAGCGCTTCCGCGTCTCCGGCCAGGGCGGCGACGTCGATGCCTTGCTCTCCCATGATCCGCAGGCTGCCGATCACGAGACGTTTGCCGTCGACGGTGCCGACGACGCCTTTTCCGACCGGGCTGTCGAATTCCGAAGCGATTGACAGCGGGATGTTGCGGTCGGCCGCCGCCTGCACGACAGCGAGTGCCAATGGGTGCTCGCTCGACTTCTCCAGGCTGGCGGCGAGGCGCAGGAACTCGCGCTCCTCGATATCAGGGGCGGTCCTCACAGCGGTGACCTTCGGCCGCCCCTCGGTGAGCGTACCGGTCTTGTCGACGACGAGCGTATCGACCTTCTCGAAACGCTCAAGCGCCTCCGCGTTCTTGATCAGCACGCCGAGGCCGGCGCCCCGGCCGACGCCGACCATGATCGACATCGGGGTCGCAAGCCCGAGCGCACAAGGGCAGGCAATGATGAGCACGGCGACGGCCGCCAGGAGAGCGTGCGCGAACCGAGGCTCGGGTCCCCAAATCATCCAGGCCGCGAACGCAAGCGCAGCGACCGCGATGACCAGCGGCACGAACCAGCCGGACACCCGGTCGGCCATCCTCTGGATCGGTGCGCGCGAGCGCTGGGCATTGGCGACCATCAGCACGATCTGCGACAGCATGGTGTCCCGGCCGACCTTGCCAGCCTCCATCAGGAAGCCGCCGGTCTTGTTCATGGTCCCGCCGATCAGCGCCGAACCCGATTCCTTGGTAACGGGCATGGACTCGCCGGTGACCATCGACTCGTCGACCGAGCTCCGTCCCTCGACCAGCTTGCCGTCGACCGGAACCTTTTCTCCCGGCCGTACCCTCAACCGGTCGCCGACAGCGACCTCGTCGAGGGCCACGTCGGTTTCCGAGCCGTCAGCGGCAACCCGGCGCGCCGTCTTGGGCGCGAGGTCCAGCAGCGCCCGGATGGCTCCGCCCGTCTGCTCGCGTGCCCTCAGTTCCAGGACCTGTCCCAAGAGCACCAGAACGGTGATGACCGCGGCCGCCTCGAAATAGACGGCGACTGCGCCGCCCATGCCGCGGACAGTATCGGGGAAGAGACCGGGAGCGATGGTCGCGACGGTGCTGTAGAGCCACGCGACGCCTGTTCCCATGGCGATCAGGGTGAACATGTTGAGGTTCATTGTCGTCAGCGAGCGCCATGCGCGTTCGAAGAACGGCCATCCCGCCCACGACACGACGGGCGTGGCAAGCACGAGCTGAATCCAGTTCGAGACCTGCGGATCGACCAGCATGTGCATGTCGAACAAGTGAGCGCTCATTTCGAGGACGAAGACAGGAGCCGCCAGGATCAGCCCGACCCAGAAACGACGGCGCATGTCGAGATATTCTGCGCTCGGCCCTTGCTCCGCCGTCGCGATCTCCGGTTCCAATGCCATGCCGCAGATCGGGCAACTGCCAGGCCTCGGGCGCCTGATCTGAGGATGCATCGGGCAGGTGTAGACAGTCCCGGCTGGGGCAGCCTGCCGCGCTGCGGAGTCGGGCCGCGTCGCGGCTGGCGCACTATGATGCTCGTGATTGTGGTGCGCGTGTTCGTCGCCATGGTGATCGTGGTCGGACATGATCGAAGATTCCCGTTGCAGGGGTACCCTCCGCCGCTCGCCGGACGGAGGGCATGTGCTGGTCTCAACCCAATTTGCCGTAGTTGACATAGGTCATCATGCCCGTCGCCATGTGGTACAGGTGATGGCAATGGAGCGGCCAGCGTCCGGGATTGGCAGCATCGAAGGCGACGGTGACCTGTTGCATCGGAGGAACGAGCACAGTGTCCCGGACAGCTCCAGCGAATGCCTCGCCGTTGATCGCGACGACCTGAAAATGATGGCCGTGCAGGTGCATCGGATGCGACATCATCGACTTGTTGGACATCGTCACTTCCACGCGGTCGTTTTCCGCGACGGACAATTCGCCCGGTCCTCCGATCGACCACATGTAGGACTTCATGTCTCCCGTCAGCGACAGGTCGTAACGGCGGCTCGCCGGGCGTGCAGCCAAGGGTGACATAGCGACGACGCTCCGCTCAAAGCCAAGGTCGAGCACGGGGGCGTCCAGCGTTCCATCGACAGGAACCTTGGCCACCGTCGCGCCCGCGGTGGCGAGCACCACCCCCGCACGCTGCCGGGCGCCTTCGCGCAGCGCCAGAACCGGAAACGACCCTCCTTCCCCGGGAATCCGGACCCGGATGTCCAGCCGTTGGCCCATGGTCATCGGAAACAACCGCCCCGCGATCGGCCGCACGGGCTGCCCGTCGACGGCGACGACCTCTCCCGGAAGCGTGCCAAGGTCGATGGTGAATGCCGTCGCGGTCGCTCCGTTGATGATCCGCAGCAGAACCTTGCCGCTCCTTTCCACCCTGACGACTTCAGGATCACCGAGGGTCCGGTCGTTCGCGAGATAGGCGTCGTATTCGATGTCGTTGATGTCCATGCCGTCCATTCCCGGCATGGACTGCATATCCGACATGTCCGACATCCCGGACATGTCCATCGTGTCGTCGCCCGTCATGTGGCCCATTTTGCTATGATCCATCATCGGCATGCCGGCCATGTCGTCCGGTGTCTTCTTCAACCCGGCGAGCAGTTCCTCGGGCGACTTGAACGAGAAGTCATGCAGCAGGACGACGACCTCTTGCTCGTCGGCCGCGCGGTCAGCGGCCGTCCTCACGATCAGCGGCGCTGCGAGAAGGCGCTGTTCCTGCAGCGTGTGGGCGTGCATCCAGTGCGTTCCGCCCGGACCGGCAGGAAAGGCATAGCGCCTCGCCTCCGCGGGCTTGAGCAGTGCCGCCGGATTGTTGGGGACACCGTCCTGGTTCCAGGGCGGCGTCAATCCGTGCCAGTGCACGAGGGTCGGTTCGCCGATCTCGTTGACGAGCTCGACGTCGAACATGGATTCGGCGTCGATGACGACACCGTGCCCGCCATCCGGCCTCAATAAGCCGAAGACCTCGGCGACTTTGCCGTTGATGTCGATGGTGCGCTTGGCGACCATAAGTTTCGTGGGATTGCCCTTCGATTGGGACTGCGCGGCCAAAGCCGTGGTGGCCGGAAGGGTCAGCGCGATTGCGGCCGTCGACGCGGCCTTCAGAAGATCTCTGCGATACATGTCATACCTCGATTGGTTTCGAAGCGCCCCGCGGCCAGTGTCGTGGCGAACTGGTTTCCCCGCAGCGGGCGGAGGGTTCATCAGCTTTCGAGATGCACTTTCGGTGGGCCGAGGATCGGAGGCAGCGGCGTGCCGACCAGCACGTCCGAAACGGTCGCAGTCAGGGGAGAGATGCCGGAGAAGGCGCGGGACACGACCTGGCCGGGCATGATCGCCAGGCAAACGGCGCAGCCGACATCGCAGCAGGGTGTTTTTCCCGAGTGGTCGTGCTCACCGCCGGCATAATCCCCATGGCCGTGCGCCATCGCCTCGATTGTGTGTGGCGGCGCTTCGTGGCAGGGAAATGGCGACTCGCCGTAAGCGGCACCCGCACTTGTCAGGGCGAGGAAGACCAGCGCCGCGAGCATGCGACGTATCAGCGTCCAGTCTTTTCGCTGCCCATGCAACACGCGCTTTTCCTTCTACCCGCGAAGATACCGCCCAGACGACGCCGCTCCTTGACGCAAATCAAGCGGCGTCCAGGCATGGAAATCCTGTCATTCGGTCGAGTTGTAAGGCTTCCAACCGTGGCAAGGTCAAGGGGGTCTTTCGGCCGGCTTCGTTTTTTGTGCCTTCAGGCGCGAGATTGGCCGTCGCACTCGAGCGCCTTCGGACAATAGGCCGATGCGTGAGGCCAGGACCGTTTAAGGTATTGGCTCGCTTCACCGGCGCGGTGCAAACGGTCAAAGACTTGCGACGGCGGTGGAGCCGGATACGACCTTGTCTTGGGGCCGTCCGACCTGTTCAGACCGTCGAACATAATCCCATGAATCTAAGCCGCACACGCCGGGTGTTTCTCGAGCAAGGCCAACACTTCCGATGATGGGACGGGCCGGCTGAAATAGTATCCCTGCAGTTCTGTACAACCCTGTTCGCGGACCTTTTCCAATTGGCTGGCTGTTTCAACGCCTTCGGCAGTCGTGGACATGCCGAGGCTTGCTCCCATCGCGACAATCGCTTTTATCAAGGCGAGATTGCTGTCCGACGTTTCGATCTCTCCGACAAACGACCGGTCGATCTTTATCTTGTCAAACGGGAATGAGCGCAGATAGGAGAGCGACGAATATCCGGTGCCAAAATCATCCATGGCGATCCTGACGCCCATTTCCCTTATCTCGTGGAGCAGGGTCAGCACCGGCTCGGAAGCTGCCAGCAGAACCGATTCCGTGATTTCGAGTTCCAGGCGATGCGCTGCAAGACCTGAATCGGCAAGCGCCCCGACGATCGTGAGGCCAAGGCCGGGTGATTTGAATTGAACCGGCGAGAGATTGACCGCCAGTTTCAGATTGCCGGGCCAGGCAGCCGCTTCCCTGCAAGCGTGCTTCAACACCCATTCGCCGATCACCCCGATCACGCCGATTTCCTCTGCAATCGGTATGAAGGCGGCGGGAGGCACCATGCCACGTTCGGGATGCTGCCAGCGCAGAAGCGCCTCGAAACCGATGATCTCCTGCGTGTCAGCGTTGACGAGTGGCTGGTAGTGGAGGGCGAACTGATCCGCCGCCAGCGCGACGCGGAGATCCATTTCCATGTGCCGCCGCTCCTGCATCTGCGCTTCCATGCCGGGCTTGAAGAAGCGATACGTGCCTCGTCCATCGAGTTTGGCCCGATAGAGGGCGATATCGGCATTTCCGAGCAGGGCCTCGAGGTCCTCGTCTTTCGATCCAGCGAGCGAAATCCCGACGCTTGTCCCAATGACGACCTGATGATCGTCCAACTGGAACGGACTTCCAAGCATTTCAATGACGCGGGTGGCAAGCGCCGCACTCTGTTCCGGGTCCGTCACCCCACATTGCAGGATCACGAATTCGTCGCCACCCACGCGCGCCACCGTGTCGTTAGCGCCGGCGCACTCCAGCAGGCGCTTTGCGACGCCTTTCAGCAATGCATCGCCGACCGGATGGCCAAGGCTGTCATTGACCGATTTGAAGTGGTCGAGATCGAGCCACAGCACCGCCGGCGCCCGACCATCGCGGACACGCGATAATTCGTCCCGCAATCGCGCGCGCAACAGCGCCCGGTTGGGCAATTGCGTCAGTGCGTCATGCAGCGCCATATGCTGGATTTCGGCGGTGCGTTCTCCGACCCGTTTTTCCAATGTCTGATTGATTCCACGCTGCAATGCCATGTTGCGCAGCACCAGCACCCAGCCCGCTATCGCGGCAAGGCAGATCACGGCGACCGCACCATAGCCGGCCCACTCGAAGAAGTTGACAGCACGTGCTTCCGCGCCATTGCGGAAATCCGCATCGCTGCTGCCGGCCCAGAAGGACCAGCTTGATCGGGGATCGTATGACTCCAACGGCAGAACTTCGGAATAGATGAGCGACGCGTCCGGTTTGGCGGCGGAGACCGCAGGCATCGAGACATTCACCTGACCCTCTGTCGCCGCCAGGATAACGCCATTCTGGCGGTTCACCAACGCATAGCGTTCGGGTGGCAACAGGGCCTGTAGCGCGCCAAGTCTGATGATGCCTGTGATCGAACCTTTCAGCTTGCCGTCCGGATCAAAAAACGGAACCGAAAACATGACGCCAGTCCGGTCATATTCGTTTCTTGTCTTGGAAAAGACCGTGTTGTCGCAGGTCATGACCGGCTCGCCACTGATCATCGGCAGCTTCAGGCCGGTGACCTTGCCGATATCGGCATAGTTCTGCTTGAGCCACGACAATTGCTGCCTCAGCTGCCGGTACTCGTAAATCTCGATTTCCGGGATGCTATCCTCGGCTTTTTGGCTGTCTTCGCCGAACGGATCGGCGGCGCCAGCATTGCGGCCCGCATCGACGATCAACTGATCGAACATCAAAATCGGCTCTTCAAGCTTGCCGGTCGCCCAATCGATGCGCTCCGGATTGAGGCTGACCGGCACGATATAGACTTCCGAAACGGCAACCGAATTCGCCAGGTTGTTATAGATCTGCTGGATTGCGTTCCGGCTGTCCGCATCCAGATTGGTGCCGTGGCGGTCGAGCTTGCGGACGCTTGGCAGCCTGCTTATCGTCCGGAGGTTTTCGTAGATCTGCCGTAGCGACTTGTTGACGCCATCGGAGGCTGAAGCGGTATCGGCATGTTGCGCTTCGACATAGTGCAGACGCGCATTCTGGTATTCGCGCGCCGCTTCCATATGGACCGCCGCCGCCATAGCGACGCCCATGAAAACGATCACCATGGCACCAAGCGCAAAATTACCGGGCTTCATCGCACCTTACCAAGTACATACAGGCCAGGCGCATTAGACAATGATAATATTAACGCTTCATACGAGGTTTTTCCTGCAGAGTTATTTTGACGGGATAAACACGTGACCGGCAGCATTTGCTTGGCACTCAAAACGACCTTCTCATTGGATGCGTGGCCAAAATTGCTGTCCATTGCATAGCGCATATCTGCTGCGTCGACGGCGCGATCGAGATCATCACGCTCAGGCGCGATGAATTGCACCTTCTTCACATTGCCCGGCACTATGAGGCGGATTGAAATCTTCGCCGCACCGGCAATCACCATCGCGTGAGCCTGTAACGAACCCAGCCCCCGGTCCGAAGATGTCATGTCTCAACCGAAGGGAACGCTGCGATGAAACGATCAGCCAATGCCGTTGCGACGGCCGCTTTACTCCTCGCCGGACTCACGATGCCCGCAAAGGCGGCGGATCATGCGCCTGTCGTCGTCGAACTTTTCACCAGCCAAGGATGCTCCTCCTGTCCGCCGGCCAACGCAAATCTGATCAAGCTCAGCAAGCAGAAAGACGTGCTGGCTCTGAGTTTCGCCGTCACCTACTGGGACTATCTCGGCTGGAAGGATACGTTCGGCAAAGAGGAATTCACCGACCGGCAGGCGCGTTATGAACCGGCGCTCGGCCAGGAGGGGCCGTTCACCCCGCAGATGGTGGTCAACGGCACAGTCAGTGCGGTCGGCAACGACCTCGGGGAGATGCAGCAACTGGTCACCAATGCCGATCCGCTTGCCGGTCCCTCGATTTCATTGCGCGGCACGCATGCGGACATCGGCAGTTCGGATATTGCCGGCGGCACGGCCGATGTCTGGCTGGTGCGCTATGACCCGAATGTCGTGAAAGTGCCGGTCGACCGCGGCGAAAACACCGGCGTGACGCTGGCGCACACCCATGTCGTCCACGCCCTGACACGTCTCGGCAAATGGCACGGCAAAACTGAGACCTTCGATTTTTCCGCCGCGGCGGGCAAGCTGCACACAGCCATCCTGGTCCAGGGCGAAAATGGCGGATCGATCATCGCCGCAGCGAGCAACTGAGCGGCGCGCTCCGGTAACACTCAAAACATCAGGGCCCGTTTCCGGGCCCTGATCACCTTTCCGGACTACCGATTTACATCATGCTCTTCATGGCATTGTCCATGTGCATCTTGCAGTCGGACATCTTCTTCATCTTCATCGAGTCCTTGGCCATCGTCATTTCCTTCATGGCCTTGTCCTTCATCGCCATGTCCTTCATGCCGTCGATCTTCTTGTCCATCTTCATCATCGACGCATTGGTGCATTTCGCCTTCGACATCATCATCGTGTTGGCGGCCATGGCCGGCGAGATGAAGGCGCCCGCAACGATGACGGCAGCGATGGTCAGTTTCAGCATGGTAGTCTCCTTTTGGTTTCGGGCGTCATTGCCCTTTGGGTAAAGTCTATCCATCGGCCGGGAGAGCCTCTCCCGGACCCGTGTGAATTCCAATATTGATGCGGTTTAGCGCCCGCGCCTCAGCGCATTGGGCAGGGCCTCAGATACCGGCATACCATTCGTAGCCGCGGTCCTCCCAGAAGCCACCCTTGCCGCTGCCCAGGTCATTGAACCGGTCGCGCAATTCGATACGCATAAGGTATTTGGCCTGCTTGTAGCCCAGGTGACGCTCGACCCGCAGGCGCAGCGGCGCCCCATGCGCCACTTCCAGATCCTTGCCGTTCATGCCGTAGGCGAGGATGGTCTGGGGGTGGAAAGCATCGATCAGGTCGACGCTCTCGTAATAGCGGCCCGAGCCATCCAGCGACTGTTCGAGGTCGTCGGCGCAGTAGAACACGGCATAACGGGCATTCGGCTTGACGCCCGCCGTCTTGAGCAGCAGGCCGAGCGGAACCCCGGTCCACTTGCCGATCGCGCTCCAGCCCTCGACACAGTCGTGACGGGTAATCTGCGTCCGCGACGGCAGCTTCTTCAGATCGGCCAGCGAAAACGCCATCGGCCGCTCGACCAGGCCGTCGATCTTCAGGCGCCAGTCGACAAAGCCGGTTTCCATCATCTGCGTATAGGCGTCGCTGTCGGGCTGGCTGGTGCCGTTCGAGCGGAAGGTCGGCGAAATATCAGCCTCCGAAAATTCCCGCGCCAGCTTGTCGCGCGGCACGAGCAGCCGCTGCGACCCCATGGTCAGTTTCTCGGCCATGGCGAGAACGTCGTTGACGCTCTGGTTTTCCACCACCGCATCGCAGCCGGAAAGGCCGATGGCACCAAGCCCGAGCGCGGAGCCGACCAGGATACGGCGACGGCTGAACAGGAGAGAACTCATTCGGACGGCTCCTTCGTCTCGATCGCGTAGCGCCCGGTCACCATCGAGCGCATGTTGTTCCAGAAACCCGACAGGATCACCATCGCCACATGGACGATGACGAACAGCACGATGCTCCAGGCACAGAAGAAATGGATCGCCCGCGCCGACGGACGGCCGCCGAAGATATCTAGCAGCCAGGGGAAGCCGGCATCGATCCCCGGCGACATGGTGAGGCCGGTTGCCAGCATCAGCGGCAACAGCACGACGATGACGGCGACATAGGCGAGCTTTTGCAGGGCATTGTAATGCCGGGCCTCGTCGCCTTTGGGAAAACGCAGTCGCGCATGCTGGATGATCTCCTGCCAGATGTGCCGAGGGGCGATTTCGCTCAACTTCGGCGCTAGGTCTCGGCGGAGATGACCGGAGACAAGGCTTGTCGCCAGATAAATCAGGCCATTGATGACAAACAGCCAGGCGAAGAAGAAATGCCAGCGCCTGCCGGTCGCCAAGTCCTGGTAACCGGGGATCGTGATCCAGGCCGGAAAGGCCCGCGCCGTCATCTCCCCGTCCTGCCGGGACGCACCGAGCAGGCCGGTCGTCGTGATCGTCAGACTGCCGATGCGCAGATAGCCACGCATCGCATCGCCATCGCCGTCCGAACCGATCTCGACAAAGGAAGGATCGTTGTCGGCGCCATACTGTCCCCAATGCAGCGCCGGATAGGCGTTGAAAATCTGCAGCCCGCTCATCAACAGCATGGTCAGGCAAAGCACGTTCAGCCAATGGCACAGGCGCGTGACGACGGAATGCCGACGGACAAGGATTTTTCTCGGTGGTTCGGGTATATGAACTTCGCTTGGATCAATTGCGACCATGTCTTCCTGCTTCCACCCAGCGCGCTGCTCTTGGCGGCGGCGGCTCTCATAGGCATTTACGAAGGTCGGGCTGCGAAAGTTACAGCAGCCTTCAAATATTTTCTCACGAAACACCGGCTTGTGCTCGAGGCCTCGTATCAGGGCCTGGATCATACTGCCCGAAAGTGTCCCAGGTTTCGGGACAACGACATGTGCCAAACAAAGAGACAAAGCAAGTCGCTTGAATCCGCAAGCATGCGGCACGCTTCAGTTGACACCATGACTGTAGATGATCGTGGCCAGAATTGCAGAGTAGGTCAGATGGTGGGCCAGTTGGTCGAGCCCATGCAACATCCAGAACAGACGGCTGTTCATCGATTGCGGATGCAGTCGGCCATGAACGGCCTTGGAATGGTCGATGACGAAATGGATGACAAACTCGCCGCCACCGACAACCACGACCCAGATCAAATTCGGCGTCGAGATCCATAGGATCGGCATGGTGGCGATGGCGTGAATGCCGGCATGAACATATCCGCCCGGTCTTGCTAGATCGCCCTTGCCGCCGATCATCCACCCCGGCTGCAGCATATAGTCAGCGACGAAATGCTTGCTCTGCAGCCAGATCAGTGTTGCAAGCAGGAGCCAGCCGACAGCCATATCCCGTCCCTCACCTCACCCGATCGATCGTGTGCACGTCGACCGGTGCCGTCTTGCCTCGGACGGAGACACCGCCCAGCGCCCGTGTGGCCAGATGGCCGCGGGTTTTCACAAGCGTCTCATCACTCAGCACGATCTCTACGCCCTGCTCCTTGGCGATGCCGACAAGGCGGCTTGCGAGATTGACGGGGTCGCCGATCGCCGTGTAGCTTAGCCGTTCCGCCGAGCCGATATTGCCGACGAGCGCCACGCCGGTATTGATGCCGATGCGCACCCGAACCGCGTCATGCTTTGGCGCAATCGGCGACATGGCATGCATGGCGTCACGGATGGCCGCCGCGGCGCGGCAGGCGCGCAGTGCATGGTCGGGCTCGTCATTGGGCGCATTCCAGATCGCCATCACGGCGTCGCCGATGAACTTGTCTACCGTTCCGCCCTCCGCATGGACGGCGGCGATGGAGAGGGTCAGGAAGCGCGTCAGGCTTGGCTCGACACCTGCCCCGAGCTCTTCGGTGAGTTCGGTAAAGCCCGGCAGATCGGCAAACAGCACCGTCACTTCCCTCAATTCGCCGCCCGGCTTGGCCGCGATGCCGCCATCGATGAGAGGGCGAACAACCTCCACCGGCATGAAGCGGGCAAAGGCGGATAGGCCTGTCGACATCCGCTTCAGCGCGGACGAGAAATCGTCAAGTTCGGTGAGCAGCACGGGGTGGTGCTCGACGGCGTCGAGCTCGAACCTCTCGATTAAGTGCAATTGCTGGGCCAGACGAGACAGCGGCCGGGCAAACATGATCCGGGCGAACACGATCGCGGTGATCGCGGCAAGTCCGGCCAGACCGGCAATGATGAAGATCACGCGCTTGGTATTCGCATCGATGTCGCCTGCGAAGGTCGCCCGCGGTACGGCCGTGACCAGCCGCCAGTCCTCGAACGGCAGCTTGCTCGACGAGACGAAGACCGGCCCGAGAACCTTGCTGTCGACCAGGGTGCGGACGCTGTCTGCCTTGTCGCCGGTCTCGGTCGAAGCGACGGCGGCAGCAAGCGCATCCGATGGCGGGAAATCCGCGAGATGTGCGGCCACGACGCCATCGGACGGGTCTGATGTCGCCAGTACCATATTGCCTTTGGCGAGCACAAAGACCTTGCTGCCTTTCGGAATATTGAGGGCCGCAAGCGCGGCCGACAGGCGATTGAGGCTGACGGCAACCATCACCACGCCTTCGAAATGGCCGAACGCTTCGACTTTCTTGGAGACGATGATCGCCGGTTCGAAGCCGTTGGGCAGAATGTTGACGACACTCCAGGCGGGCTCGACGCTTGCCTTGCCGAGACGGTACCAGGGCGACCCCTCAGCCACATAGGCGCTTTCCGACTTGACCCGGCTTTCGAAGAAGATGTCGCCGGGGATCGGCTTATAGAGATCGCGGCGCAGGGCGCGCGGCTTGCCCGGCAGGCCGGCATTGATCTCGACCATTTCGATCTGCCCGTCCGCCGTCGCATGCGAGCCGAAGAAATGGCCATCCGGAAAGCCGAAGCCGATCCAGGCGATAGCCGGCTGCTCACGCAACAGCGACAGGAACAGGAATTCCCGCTTCACTTCATCGTCCGGCTTGATCGCACCTTGGAAGAAGATCGACCTGACGATTTCGGCGGTGCTGGACACAAGCGCGAGGTTCGAAGACAAGTCGTTGCGCACGGCAGCGGTGCTTTGCGCATCAAGGCTCGCAACGACCGTTTCGACGTTTTCGGTCGCGGTGCGCAGCCAGATCAGATGCACCAGAGCCGCCGTGGACAGGACGGCAACGAGCAGCAATGCGGTGACCGCACGCCCCATTTTGATCCGTGGGAAAAACCTAGCGTTCATGGCGATCGGTGATCAGGCGGGCGCTACGGTCATAGCGGAGATAGGCCAAGGCCCAGTCCATGAACACCACGGCGCGGTTGCGGAAACCGACGAGAAACCAGAGATGGGCGATATTCCAGACCAGCCAGGCGGTGAGGCCCGACAACCGGATGCGGCCGAAATCGGCAACGGCGGCCTTGCGTCCGATCGTCGCCAGATTGCCGAGATGCCGGTAGGCAAAAGGCTCGATGGTCCGGCCTGCCAAACGGGCGAGGATGGAGCGCGCCGCATGCTGGCCCATTTGCTTGGCGGCCGGCGCGATGCCCGGGACAGGCCTCCCATCGGCATGCAGCACTGCAGCGGTGTCGCCGATGACGAAGATATCATCGTGGTCCGGCGGATTGAGGTTCCGGTCGACGTGGACACGACCGGCACGATCACCCGGCACGCCAAGCCATTTTGCCGCTTTCGACGCCATCACACCGGCCGCCCACAGCACGCAGGACGATCGGATTTTCTGTTCCTCGCCGAGCTTGACACCATCGGCATCGCATCCGGTCACCCGTTCCTGCAAGCGCACCTCAACGCCCAGAGCCTCCAACTGCCGCTTGGCTCTGTCGGAGAGCGCCTCGGGCATGGTCGGCAGGACGCGGTTGCCGGCTTCGACCAGTACGACGCGCGCCGATGATGAATCGATGCGGCGAAAATCGCGGATTATGACTTTGCGCGCCAGTTCGGCAATCGCGCCTGCGAGCTCGACTCCGGTCGGACCGCCTCCGACGACGACGAAGGTCAGGAACCGTTCCCGGTCAGCCTCGTCCTCGGCCGCCTCGGCGCGTTCGAAAACCGACAATATCCTGGCGCGGATTTCGGTAGCGTCGCCGATGGTCTTCAGGCCGGGCGCGATCTCGGCCCATTCGTCATTGCCGAAATAGGCGTGCCGCGCACCGGTGGCGACGACGAGATAGTCGTAGGGAATGTCGCGGCTGGTCGTCCGGACGATCCGCGCCTCTTTGTCGATGCCTTCGACGCGCTGCATCAGCACCGTGGCGTTTCCCTGGCGCGACAGGATGCGGCGGATCGGCATGGCGATCTGCGCGGGGGAAAGGCCGGCCGTCGCCACCTGATAGAGCAGCGGCTGGAAAAGGTGATAGTTGCGGCGGTCGATCACCGTGATTTCGACGTCGGCATGGCGCAGGCCCATGGCAGCCGCAAGACCGCCGAAACCGGCCCCGAGGATCACCACCCTCGGGCGGGCTCCCCCGGCTTGAGGCGCCTTCAAATCCGGCGCAGTCAGGCCGCCATTGTTTTTCACCAGGGGAATGTTTTCGACCTGAGGTCTGTCTTCGACCAGGGCACGCATCGTTCAGCGCCCCTTCAACAGCAGGCGGCCTGCGAGATAGTCGAGCGAGACCACGCCGGCCCCGCGTGCGAGGATCAGCAGCAGGGGTGCTGTCCACAGCAGGTGATCCGGCCAGTTCTGCGGATAGACGAGAAGCTGGATCGTCGAGATGACGCCGAGCAGCATCAGCGCCGCCAGCCGCGAGAACAGGCCGAAGAAGATCAGCACGCAGCCGCTGAGTTCCGCCGTCGTTGCCAGCAAGGCGGCGACGCCGGGGTCGATCAGCGGCAGCTTGTATTCGAGCGTGAACAGCTGGATCGTCACCGGCCAGGAGGCGAGCTTGCTCTGCGACGATTGCCAGAAGACATGCGCAACCGCGAGGCGGGAAACGAGCTGCACAAGCGACAGCGGCAGGGAATTCACGCGCGCAAGCGCAGCGGAATAAAGTCCGACGAGACCAGCTCTCTGGGGCATGGAAACGGGGTTCATCATGGTCATGGTTTCCGTCCTGTTCAATTGGTTGTTGGCTTGGTGTGGCGAACCCGCACGACGAGGCCGTCGGCAAACAGCCCGGCGAAGCCGCTGGCGAGGTCGAAATCGGGGGCACGGGCGAGCACGCTGCGAACGGCGCTCTCCAGATTGGACCGCGTTCTGAGCGCATGCAGGAAGGCGAGATGCGGCGCATCGAGAAGGAGGAAACGCACGGTATCGCGGCTGCGCCAGAGGGCGATCCGCTCCGGCCGGCGGCGAAGCCTGGCGAGCGCCTCGATATTTCCGCCCGCCTGATGCGCCGACCAGATCTCCAGAGCCGGCCAGCGGCAGACGATGAGGCGCAGCGACGGCTGCAGGAAGAGTTCCGGCACGGTTTCGTCTTCGCCGTCGTCGAGTTGCGAAAGGCTGCAGGCCGGCAGGACCGGCGCGTCGAGTGCCTCGGCGATCATCCATTCCAGCCGCGCTGTCTCGGCAATGAAGGGCATGGAACGCAGGTCTTCGAAGCCGGCGAGGAAGTCGGCGAAATTGCCGCCGTAGCGGACGAGCCGGGCTTCCTGGGGTGGATTGCAGCGGATGAAAATGCTGGCGGCATAGCGGAAATAGCTCTCGCCCATCAGCTGGGCCGCGACCGGAAAGACGGCGAGCAGGGTCGCCGTCAGCGACGCGAACGTGTTGTTCCGATAGATGTTGAAGCGGCGTAGCGGGTCGAACGCGCCCTTTGCCAGCATCGGTGCGAGATCATCGACATCGTGGTAGAGGATCGCCCGCGAGATGCGCGATTGCAGGTCGGGATTAGCGAGCATGGCTTATCCTCCTTGTGCTGGCGTGATTGGCGAAGACCGATGGCGTGATCGTCGCCAGCGCCGCGAGCGCCGGCATCGGCCCCCTGACGTTTTCCGGCGTCATCGGCAGCACCATGCCGTCGAACCGGCCGGCGCGCGCCGCAGGGGTCGCCGACAATGCGCGGCTCTCGAAGGCGATGGACTGCGCCAGCATATCGGCCCACATGGCCTCGCCGAGCAGGACGTCGAGTTCCGGCACATCGGTATCCCATTCGATGAGCGTCGGACGCGGCCCGATCCGGCGCAGCGCATAGGAATAGAGCGACCATACCGCCGGCGGAACACGGGAGCCGTGGTCGTCGATCAGCACGACGTCGCCATCGACCTCATTGACCGCATGGCCGGCGAGATGGATTTCGCCGATGGCATGCGCCGGCAGAAGATCGATGAAGGCTTTGGCGTCGAAGCCCAGATTGCAGGCCGAGACATAGACATTGTTGACGTCGAGCAACAGGCCGCAGTCGGTGAGGCGCACGAGCTCAGCCAGGAATTCCGCCTCGCTCATCGTCGAATTCTCGAAGGCGACATAGGCCGACAGGTTTTCGATGAAGACACGCCGCTGCAGCACATCCTGCAGCCGGCTGACATTGGCCGCGACCACGACCAGCGCCTGCTGGTCATAGCGCAACGGCAGCAGATCGTTGAGATAGGCGCCGTCGGCAACGCTCCAGGCGAGGTGCTCGGAGACCAGGCTCGGCTGGAAGCGCAGGCAGAGCTTGCGCATACGCTCCAGGTGCTGCCGGTCGAGACCGGTAGCACTACCGAGCGACAGGCCGACGCCGTGAATGGAGAGCGGATAGGTCTCCCGCAGCCGTTCCAGCGCATCGACGGCGGCCGAGCCGCCCATGTAGTTTTCCGCATGGACTTCGAGCCATCCCGCCGTTGGGCGCCGGGACAGCATCTCGCCAATATGCTGGGAGCGGAGACCGATGCCCGCGGCGTTCGGCACCGGATTGCTCGGAAATATCTTGGACATCGGTTGCTCCTTCAGGTGTGCGGTTGGGGGCTTGGGAGAGATCAGGCCTTGGGTTCGAGGCTGCCGCCATTGATCTTGGAGCAGGTGCCGGCCGGCACGTAGATCCAGGAATCCTTGGCATTGTCGGCCGTCGCGGTGCCGGCGCAGGAATGGCTGGCCGTCTGGCAGTCGTTCAGGCCTGCCTTGACGATGCCGAAGCATTTTTCGAACGAGAAATCCGGCTTCGGAGCGGGGCCGGCGAAGGCGCTAGCGGCAGCCATGGTGGTGGCGGCGGCAATGGCAGAGCCGATGAGGAGGCGGGTGGCATTCATGGGAAATCTCCTGGTGTTTGTAATGTCAAACCGCCATCGGCTTGACTGGCACCACTTTCCCAAAACCCGGCCTTCAACTGAAATGCTGTCTCTGCATGGTTTCGATACGCAGTTTCTATGTAACGTCGCCGGGCTGCTCTGCGTAAAAAGCCCCCGCTAGAGGGCGGGGGCTGCAGTTGGGCAGCTACGATTGGCGGGTACGGGGATCGTGCGGATGCCCGGAGGTAAAAGTTCCTGTTGCGAGTGGTTTCAGAGCCAAGGGGCGGCTCTCCCGCATGCGTCGGCCTGCCGCGTCCGCCTCCGATGCTCCACGCTCCGGCAGGACCGAACTTGGGTAAGCCACAGTGGAACGACCGGAGGAAGCAGCAAATCGGTCAACGGCAAGGCATGAGCAAACCGTGTCAGGCCCCGAAGACAAAGTCGCCGGCGTCAAGGTCTGCTTTAGCCACATCCATCAGCGTCAGCGAATCCTGGCCTGCGGTGATGATGGCATCGCCGTTCTTGAATGCGATGTGATGCTGCATCAAATCGTCGAAGTCTGATATAGCCTTCCAGCCGGAAATATTCGCACTGTCCAGCCCATTCTCGAAATCGGTGATGGTGTCATGGCCATCGCCGGTGGAGAAATGGAAGATATCGGCGTCGCCGCCGCCAATCAGGATATCGTTTCCTTTGTAACCATAAAGCTGGTCCAGTCCGGCGAGCCCCTTGATCAGGTTATCCCCCGAATTGCCGTGCAGCACGTCTTCCAGATTGGTGCCGGTGGCATTGATGCTTTTGCTGCCGAGCAGGAAAAGATCCTCGACATTGGCCGAAAGCCGATAACTCACCGTCGACCGGACGGTATCATGAATCCCCTGATCCGCCACTTCGATGAGTTTGACCTTGGCGCTGTCGGTGATCAGCGTATCGTTGCCCATGCCCCCGCGTACACCGCTGTCATCGTTGATGATGACTCCGCCGCGGTTGTCGAAACGGCCTGATCCTGTTCCCGATCCAAGGACGATGGTGCCGGTAATGGTGCCATCATTGATCACTGTCAGATCACCTTGATTGCCGAGGACGGCATCCTGTGTCCCGGCGATCGTACCGTGATTGACAAGGCGTGCATGCGTGTCGATGCCGCCGGTAAATGCGACACCGATCGCATTGCCGATCAGGGTCGCCCCTTCAGCATTGATGACGCTGGAATTGCCGGTAACGAAAACGGCGTCATCGGCCTTGACCGAGTTCCGGTTTGTGAATGTCACATGGTCGCAGTCTCCACTGCCGACGCCCAGCTGGGTCCCAACGATCCTGCCGTCATTGACGATGGAGATATTGTCGCCGACGAAACCAATCCCATAATTGCCGGTCACCTTGGCGGTCGATCCGAGCGTGATCACGGTGTCGTCGGCTGCGCAGGCGACGCCGGCCTTATCGCCGTGCGCCTGACCATCGATCAGGACGCTGTTGCCAACATGCTGGTTGCTGATGAAAATGCCGAGGCCATCGGTATCGACCGAAAAGTCTTTTGTGAAAGTGCACTCGTCGCCAGACGTCTTGATCTCATAGGTGCTGGTAAAATCCGATTTGATCGTGTGCGTTGTCATTCCTGTTTCCTTGATCGGGCCGGCGCAGGGATTCGCGCCGGGCGTCGATAGGAGAATGACCGGTGACAGCGTTGACCAAAAATGCCGTGTGCTTTTGGATTTGATAATCCGCAGTATGGGTGATCAGAGGCGAACCCATCCGATACCCGTTGCCCAACGCTCCCGGCTACGATAACCAGCACAATCGCCGGCGTCCGCCGGTTCACGCATCACGCAGTGACTGGAGAGACCATGCCGGGCGACGATGATGATTATATCTATGACGAAGCCACCGGCAAATGGCGCCCAGCATCGGAGATGGCGGCGGCCGGCAAGCCGGTCGCGCGCGACGCATCCGGCAATGTGTTGGCGGATGGAGATTCCGTCACGCTGATCAAGGACCTGAAGGTCAAGGGCGCAAACCAGACGATCAAGCAGGGCACGGTGATCCGCTCTATCCGCCTGACCGACGATCCCGAGGAAATCGACTGCAGGCACGAGTCGATCAAGGGCCTGGTGCTTCGGACGGAATTTGTACGCAAACGCTGATGCATGTTGCGCATGAACCCCATCGCCACATGAATCGCTGCAGTCTTCTTCAGGTGTTGCCGTCGAAGGCGCTGTAAGCGGCAGGCCTCCAGGGCAAAGGTAGCTAGCCTGGTATTGCCTCCCCAAAAACCACGTCAGAGATACCGCTCGCGAATATCCACCGTCGATCGCTTGCCGATGTCCTGGTAGTTGGCGATGAGCCAGAGATCGGCGCATTCGCGGCCGCGGTCTCTCAGATCGACGAGCGCGCCCCAATCAGCATTGAGCTTGCTCGAGACGGAGAGCGCCCGCATCGTGTCGTCATCGGAAATGCCGTGGACGAAGATCCGCTTGAGATGCGCGGGCGGCGCCTCGGCACTGTCGATGAGATCGGTGACGAAGGCCACCGCACGCATTTCCCGCAAGAGCGACGAATTGAAGCTGATCTCATTGATGCGGTTGAGGATTTCTCCCGCCGTCCGCGGCACTTCGGCACGTTCGATCGGATTGATGTGGACGACCAGCACATCCGGCGTGTCGCAGCCATAGATCAGCGGGAAAATCGCCGGATTGCCCATATAGCCACCGTCCCAATAGGCCTCGCCGTCGATCTCGACCGCCTGGAACAGCAATGGCAGGCAGGCTGACGCCATGATGGCGTCTATCGACAATTCGTCATTGTCGAAGACCTTGACCTTGCCGGTCCGGACATTGGTGGCGCAGATGTTGAGCTTGATCGGACAGCGCGCCATGCGCACCGCGTCAAGATCGACGCATTGCTCCAGCACTTGCCTGAGCGGGTTGAAGTTGAGCGGGTTGAACTGATAGGGCGACATCAGCCGTGTGACCATGTCGAACATGATGAAAGCCGGCGACAGTTCCAGCGCTCGGGAGCCGGTAAAGCGATCGAAGATCGTCGGCTGCAGCGGTCCGGAGGCGGCGGCATGGCTGACGCGCCGCCAGAAATTGGCAAGTGCCGTCTGCGCGCCGCTGCGCCCGCCCTCGGCCAGGCCATAGGCCATGACGGCTGCGTTCATCGCACCGGCGCTGGTCGCTACCACGCCTTCGAAGGACAGGTTGGGCTCGTCGAGCAGCCGGTCCAGCACGCCCCAGGTGAAGGCGCCATGGGCGCCGCCTCCCTGAAGCGCGAGGTTGATTGCTCTTGGCTCGCGTTTGCTGATCGAAATTTCGGGCTTCATCCTGGGCTCGGCTTTCACATGGGTGTTCATGATGACCTCCCTGTCATCTGCCTTGGTTGATCAATGGGCGGTCCAGCCGCCGTCGACGGGAATTGCCGTGCCGGTGATCGACGCGGCGAGACCACCGCAAAGAAACACGGTCAGTGCTCCCATCTCTTCGACGGTGGCGAAGCGTTTGGTCGGCTGGTCCTTGAGGAAGACGTCGCGGATCACCGCGTCGCGCGCGATATTGTGCGACTTCGCCTGGTCGTCGATCTGCTGTTCGACCAGCGGCGTCCAGACATAGCCCGGGCAGATGGCATTGGCGGTGACGCCGAACTCCGCACCTTCGAGCGCAATCGTCTTGGTGAAGCCGACAAGGCCGTGTTTCGCCGCCACATAAGCCGACTTGAACGACGAGGCGATCAGCCCGTGGGCCGAGGCAACGTTGACGATCCGGCCATAGCGCCGGGCGCACATGCCATCGAATGTCGCCTGTACGAGGTGGAAGGCCGCGGACAGATTGATCGCCAGGATCGCATCCCATTTCTCCGGCGGAAATTTGCCGACCGGCGAGACATGCTGGATGCCGGCATTGTTGACGACGATATCGACCTGGCCGAACCGCGCCGTCGCCCGCTCGACCATCATGTGGATGGCATCGGGCTTCGACATGTCGGCGGCGTCATAGGCGACGTCAACATCGTTGTCGTCTGCCAGGCTGGCACGCAATGTCTCGATCCCGGCGGGGTCGCCAAAGCCGTTCAGCATCACGGCGGCACCGGCTCTGGCAAGCGAATGCGCAATGCCGAGGCCAATGCCGCTGGTCGAGCCGGTGACGATGGCGCTGCGGCCTTCCAAAGGCTTGCGGCCGGCAAGAGTATCAAGTTCGGGATCAAGGCTGTTCAGCATGGGCGCTCTCCACTGCAATCGACAACGCCATCCGGCGTCCTGCAATCACTGTGGATCACCCTGTTTCACTTTAGAAATGCCAGTCTGGTATGGAATTGATAAATCCATGGCATTGGATGAGAATGCCGTCGGCGGGGAAACTGGCGGCATCGAAAATAGAATTCATTCCCGGGAGGGGTGGCAGTGGATATACATCATATCCGGTATTTTCTGGCCGTGTGTGAAACGCGCAATTTCACGCGCGCGGCCGAAAAGTGCAATGTGACGCAGCCGGCCTTGAGCCGCGCCATACAGCAACTCGAAGATGAGGTTGGCGGCCTGCTCTTCCGCCGCGAGCGGAACCTCACGCACGTCACCGATCTCGGCAACCTGCTCAGGCCACGTTTCCAGCAGGTGCAGGATGAATTGCTGGGCGTGCGCACCGAGGCATCGCGCTTTCTCTGTCTCAACGAGGCGCATCTCAAGGTCGGCATCATGTGTACGATCGGGCCGCGGCGGTTCACCGGATTGCTGACCGATTTCAACATGCGCCACAAGGGCATCCAGTTGCAACTGGTCGAAGGCGTGCCTCCAAAACTGTCAGAACTCCTCGAGACCGGCGAAATCGACGTGGCTCTGATGTCGACGGCAACGACCTTTCCGGAACGTTTCGACGTGACGGGCCTTTTCCGCGAACGGTTCATGCTGGCTTTTCCCGCCGGCCACCGGCTCGGCGAATATGATGCCATCCCGATCGCCGCCATCGATGGCGAAGTTTATCTCCGCCGCGTCAATTGCGAATATTGGGACTACCTCTCCGACCTCTGCGATGCGCAGGGCGTCAAGACGCTCGATTCCTACTCCAGCGAACGAGAGGATTGGATCCAGAATCTGGTTGCCGGCGGCCTTGGCATCTGCTTCATCCCCGAATACAGCGCCGTCATTCCGGGCCTTCAGGTCCGGCCGGTTGCAGAACCCGAGGTCACCCGCGAGGTCTGCCTGGTAACGGTCGCCGGCCGCCGCTTCTCGCCGGCGGTCTCAGCCTTCGTCAGCGCCGTGAAATCCTACGGCTGGGCCGGACCTTCAAGCCGTCCATACTGAGCATATGACATCGTCTTGACATAACAACCCGGCTCTCTGCCGGGCTTTTGGCATTTGCCCCGCATTCGGCGATAGCGCTCGGCTATCGAAACCAAAGTTATCCGGCATTTCTCTTTCGGCCGAGCATCGACCACTCTCCTCGCATGCCCGGCATCGATCTTGCCGGGCTCCAACCAGGAGAACCCGTCCATGAACTTCACACTGACAACCAATCGCATCTCGTTGGCGGCACTGGCCGTCACCGCGCTGACATTCGGCGCCAGCCTACCCGCCACGTCCGCCTTCGCCGGCGATTGCCCGGCCGATCAGGTCGCCGAAAACGGCATGAAGCCCGGTCCGATGATGCCGAAGGGCGTCACCGACACCATCATCCAGAGCATCGACCTCTCGCCCAAGGGCGACGCCTGGAAGGGCAGCATGCTCAGGATGCGCAAGCTGGTCGTGCAGCCGGGCGGCATCGTTCCCTGGCATTCGCATGAGATGCGCCCGGCCAATATCCTGGTCATTTCAGGCTCGATCACCGAATACCGCAGCACCTGCAAAGTGCCGATCCTGCACAAGAAGGGCGATGTCACCGCTGAATTCGGCCATCTCTCGCATTGGTGGAAGAACAACGGCAAGGTGCCGGCCGTGCTCTACTCCTCTGACATCCTGACCCCGGAAATGCATGCCGACGACGCGGCCATGTGACGGGCTCCGCGAAGCTCGAGCAGTCTTTGATCCCCGCCTGGCGTTTCCGGCACCCTGCCGGAAACGCGGCGTGCAACGGAGAACCGGATATGACCGATATCGAACAGAATCTCGATGCGCCCATGCGAACGGGAAAGACGGCCGTGGCTGACAGCTGGCGCTTTGGCCTGATCGCGCTGATTGCCTTCCTGACCCTTGTCGATCTGTTCGCCGCGCAGGCGGTACTGCCGTCGCTGGTGCAAAAGTTCGGGGTCAGCCGCGCCACAATGGGCTTTGCCGTCAATGCCAGCACATTCGGCATGGCTGTCGCCGGCCTGCTCGTCGCCTTCTTCGGCAGCAATCTCGATCGGCGCAACGGCATCTGGATCAGCCTGGCTATCCTCTCCGTTCCGACCACGCTCCTCGCATTCACCGACAACATCGCCGTCTTCGCGATGCTGAGGGTGTTGCAGGGACTTTGCATGTCGACCGCCTTTACCCTGACGGCCGCCTACCTGTCCGAGACCTTTTCGGCCAAGCAAGCCACGGGCGCACTGGCCGCCTATGTCACCGGCAACGTCGCCAGCAATCTCTTCGGCCGCATCCTGTCGGCCGCCGTCGCCGGTTTCGGCGGCCTGTCGGTGAACTTCCTGATGTTTGCCGCACTCAATCTTCTCGGCGCCGCACTCGTCTGGTTCACGCTCAGGAGCGCTACGAAAATGATGCGGGTGAATGACCGCGGTAGCCTGACCATGAGCATCTGGCGCGTGCATCTCGCCGACCCCGACCTGCGCCGCGTCTTTGCCATCGGCTTCCTGATCCTGTTCGTGTTCATCGGAACCTACACCTATGTGAATTTTCGCCTGGTCACGCTCGGCGTAGCGCCGATGGCACTCGGCCTCGTCTATCTCGTCTTCCTGCCGTCCATCCTAACCACGCCCTTCGCCGGCAGGCTTGCAGCCCGCATCGGCTCGACAGCGGGGATCGTGCTGACGCTGGCGATGGCGGTGATCGGGCTGCTCGCACTCATCAGCACCAGCCTGCCGGTCATCCTCGGCGGATTGGCGCTGGTGGCAGTCGGCACCTTCCTGGCGCAGGCCATGGCGACCGGCATTGTCGGCCGGCGCGCGATGAGCGACAGGGCCGGCGCCAGTGGCATCTACCTCGCTTCTTATTATAGCGGAGGCCTCATCGGCAGCCTGGTCCTGGGACAGGTCTATGACCGCCTCGGCTGGAATGCCTGTGTCTTCGTCCTGGTCGCCGCACTCGGCACCGCGATGCTGCTCGGCCGCTCGCTGGGCGCTGCCAGCCGCTAACCGCCGATACGTCACGATGCAAGCTGCGACACATCTTCCATGCAGCCCCACCCCAACCAAGGAGACAATGACATGCAAGGACTGATCAAAATGTGCGTCACAGCCATGCTGCTGACGGGAACCATCGCCATGACGCCGATCGCACCGGCCCAGGCCGGCACCAGCGACGGCGTCGTCATCCTCGACAGCCACTATTCCGTCGATGAGACGGTGCGCAAGATCAAGGCCAACGTCACGGCAAAGGGCATCAGGCTGTTCGACGATATCGACCAGGCCGCACTCGGCAATGCCGCCGGCAACAAAGTGCTGCCGTCGCGGCTGATTCTGTTCGGCAATCCTGCCCTCGGCACGACATTCATCACCGCCAACCCGACCGCCGGCCTCGACTGGCCTGTCCGGGTTCTCGTCTATCAGGCCAAGGATGGCGCGGTTCACGTCGCCTATACCGATTTCAGCTGGATCGCCCGCCGCCACGGCATCACCAACCGCGTGAAGGAGTTCAACATGGCGACCGACGTGATCCAAGCGGTCACCGCTCCCGTGACCCGGTGACCGCCAAACGGCGCTTCGGCTCTACATCGATGGGCGCGCTAAACGTGCCCACGCCTACGGCATCGAGTAGACGCTGATCTCGCTGCTGATGCCGCGCAATGCGGCACTGCGCTGCATCGGCGGCGATCCTGCTCAAAGGCCTTGGTATTGAGGCTATTTGATAGGCGGCGACACCAGTCTTGTTGAACCCAATCAATTCAATGCCCGATGATCTATTTCGAAACCGGCTGCTCGATCCGAAGATTTGCAAAACTGCATAGTGTAAAAATGCTGGGGATAATCTTGCTGGCACTTGAGGACAAGAGTATGTTCGCATTGGGATAGTGCAGCAGTGCGAAGGCAGCAGGATGTGCCTGCGGAAATCCATTGGGGGCAAACATGGCCCTGCCCAGCTATGCAATGAATCAAGCAAGCTTCCCGGAGATGTACGAGCAGTGGCTCGTAGGTCCTCTTTTCCAGCCGTGGGCGAACCTGACCCTCGATGAACTTCATCTGTCTCCAGGCGATCGTATTCTCGACATCGCCTGCGGAACAGGAATCGTGGCACGCCTTGCCAGGAAGCGGCTCGGGAGAGCCAACCATATCGTCGGCATCGATGTAAGTTCGGATATGCTCGCAGTCGCCCGTGCCGCGGCACCGGACATTGACTGGCGCGAGGGAAATGTCAGTGCCCTGCCCCTCCACGACGGCGAGCAGTTCGATGTCGTCACCTGCCAGCAGGGCTTGCAGTTCTTTCCCGACAAAACTGCGGCGGCAGCGCAGATGCGGCGGGCGCTGACGGATGGCGGGAGGTTGGGGGTAAGCACCTGGTGCTCTGACGATGATATCCCCTTCTTTCGCAAACTGCGCGAGGTCGCGGAGCGTCGCCTGGGTCCGGTCGCCGATCTGCGGCACAGCTTTGGCAACGCGGCGTCACTTGAGGAGCTGCTCCGGTTCGCCGGCTTCCACGACGTCCGATCGCGGGTGATGTCACGCACCATGAATTTCGAGGACGGCGCGCCCCTGCTACGATTGAACACGATGGCGCTGGTCGGGATGAGCGCCCGTGGCAAGGCAATGGGCGATCAGGAGCGCAAGCGCATCGTCGAAGACATCGTGAGCGAAAGTGGACCCGTGCTGCAATCCTTTGCTGAGGGATCGGGAATAGCGTTCGAGCTCAGCACCAATTTTGCGACTGCCAGAGCCTGACATGCCTCAGCAAGTCAACGATCACAGTGGATAGCGCCGACGGTGTGGCTATCGGCCACGAATGAGGCGATGGACAGATGCATTGCCTTCGAAGCCCTGAACGGCGCCTCGCACTCAACAAGGCCGGCTTGCTCGTCGGCAGAGAGAATGGCGTCGTCTGCAATGAACGAAATCCTGGTTCTCCGGCGGGGCTTGCTCAATCACGATCACAAGTTAATCATAGGCGGAGTATATCCATCGCCGCGGAACCGGAGACACGACGATTATTCCTGTACGGATAGCTGGCACAGGCCATGCGCTGCCTGAGACCCTGGTGCTGTCGACGGAACTCGACCGCCGGCTTGGCCTCGAGCCGGGCTATCTGGAAAAAGCGACGGGCGTGCGGAGCCGCCATATCTGCGGGCAAGAAGGCCAGATCGGACTCGCAGTCGCCGCATCACGGCGCGCGATGGAAGAGGCTGAGCTCGGCGCCGGCGACATTGATCTGGTGCTCGGGGCTTGCGGCATTCCCTATCAGACTCTGCCGACGACCGCCCCGCTGGTCATGCGTGAGCTCGGCATTGCCGATGGTTCCGCGGCGGCCCATGATGTCAATTCCACCTGTCTCAGTTTCCTGACGGCGTTCGAGCTCGCCGCGACCAAGATCGCCGCCGGCCTTTGTCGGGCGGCACTGGTGTTTTCCTCCGAGATCGCCTCACGGGCGCTGCCATGGCAGGAGCAGCCGGATATTGCTGCACTGTTCGGCGATGGCGCAGCAGCAGCCGTGCTGGTCGCCTCGCCGGACGGCCGGTCCGGCATCCGCGCCAGCCGCCTTGAGAGCTATCCCACGGCTTATGACGCCTGCGAGATCGGCGCCGGCGGCACACGTTTCGATTTTCATCGCCAGCCGGAGGATTTTGCCCGCCACGCCGTGTTTCGCATGGATGGCAAGGAGCTGTTTCGCATCACGCACCGGCATTTCCCACCCTTCGTCGAGAAAGTCCTCGCCGCTGCCGGATGGTCGCGCAGCGATGTCGATCTCGTCGTGCCGCACCAAGCGAGCCCGCTGGCTCTCGGACACATGGTGCAGCATACCGGCATGGAGGAGAGCCGCGTGGTCAGCATTGCGGCGCGGCTCGGAAACCAGATCGCCGCCTCCATTCCCACGGCGCTCGATATCGCCCGGCGCGACGGCCGGATCAGGCCCGGCATGCGCCTGCTGTTGCTGGGGACCTCGGCCGGCGTTTCGTTCGGCGGCATGGCGATCGAGGTCTGATCGTGGCGCGTGTGCTTGTCACCGGGGCGACGGGATATCTGGGTGGTGCGCTCATGCATCATCTCATGCAGCGTGGCTTCGACACGGTGGCAACGGGCCGTGACGGCGAACGCTGCCGCCAACTGTCGAATGCCGGCTTCGCAACCGTCTGCCTCGACCTTTCCCGCCGCCCGGATCCTGCGCAGGTGCGGCAGATCGGCGGCGTGGATGCGGTGGTGCATTGCGCCGCACTCTCAGCGCCCTTCGGGCGGCTCACTGCCTTCCGCGCCGCCAATGTCGACGGCACGAAGAATGCGCTCGATCTGGCGGAAACGCTTCGCGCGCGCCGCTTCGTCAACATTTCCTCTCCAACGGTCTATTTCGAGCTGCGCGACAAGACCGGGGTCACCGAGACCGAGCCGCTGCCGCCGCCCATCAACGCCTATGCCAGGACAAAAGCGGAAGCCGAGCGGCTGGTTCTTGCCCGGCGCGAACTCGGGCCGGTCAATCTGCGCCCGCGCGGCATCTATGGCGCCGGCGAGAAGACGCTGTTGCCGCGTCTCGTCGCTGCGGCCAGTCGGAGATCTCTTCCCCTGCTGCGTGGCGGCGTGGCCGCCATCGATCTCACCCATGTCAGCGATGTGGTGGCGGCAATAGAAGCCGCGCTCGTTCCCGAGCCGGCGCTGGAGGGCGAGACCTTCAATATTTCCGGCGGCGAGGTGATCGCGGTGAAGGAGATCGTCGAGCGTATCTGCGCCGCCCTCTCCATGCCGGTGCGCTGGCGGAAAGTGCCGTTCTGGCCAGCGCTCATGGCTACCCGGCTGATGGAAGTTGCTAGCCTTGCCCTCCCCTTCTCCCGGGAGCCGCTGGTGACGCCCTATACGCTCGGGCTTTTCGCCTTCCGCCAAAGCCTCGATATCGCCAAAGCCCGGAAAATGCTGCACTGGCAACCGGCGATTTCATTCGCCAAAGGCCTGGAAAAGACACTCGGCGGGGGCGACGCGTGGTGAACCCGGTCTTTGCCAACAGCGCCATCGTCGACACACCGGAATGGCTGGTCCTGAAGGGCGGCCGCCGGCAGAAGATCCGGCTCAAAGTCCGCTACGGCATTTTCCGCCATCCCGATGCCGGGCTGATGCTGATCGACACGGGCTATGGCCCGCGCGTCAGGCACGAACCGCGCAGCATGGCTCTCAGGATCTATAGCAGCCTGCTAGGCGCCGAATTGCTGGACCGGGGGCAGCCGAAAGCCGCGCTCGGCCGCCTTGGCGCTCGACCGGAAGACGTCCGCGCCATTGTCATTACCCATTTCCATGCCGACCATGTCGCATGTCTCGATCTCTTTCCGCAGGCGAAAATTTTCGTCAGGCGGGGCGTCTTCGACCGCATCCAGGCCGGCGGAGGATGGCGGAACCTCGGCCACGGCATATTTCCCGAACTGCTGCCAGCCGATCTTTCCGCGCGAATCATCGATGTCGATACATTTCCCCGGCAAGAGGCGCCACTGGGTCTCGGCGTGGGTTATGATCTCCTGGGCGATGGCAGCATGCTCGCCGTGGATCTCCCCGGTCATGCGGAGGGGCATTTCGGCATCTGCTTCGCCAATTTGCCGGTTCCGCTTCTTTACGCGGTGGATGTGCAATGGCTGCTGGACGCCCTTCCGGTATCTCGAACGCCTGGGTTTCCGTCGAGCCTGATCGCCGACAACCGACATGATCTGGCCGAGAGCACCCGCCGCGTTCAAGCGTTCCGGGACAGGGGTGGCGACGTGCTGTTGTGCCACGATCCGGCCGACAGTCCCCATGATCTCCTGGAGACGCCTGCATGACGGGTCGCATCGAGATCGCCGCAGCCTTTGTCGACACGCTTTGGAACGGACGCCCCGGGCGGAGCCGTGCCGATTTCGAGCGCTGGCAGAAACGCCACCTGCAACAGTGGCTGGAGCACGACCTGCCCGCCGTCGATTTCTACCGCGATGCGCCGCGGAGGATCGAGGACTTGCCGGTGATCGACAAGGCCGTGGTGATGACGAATTTCCACGCTTTCAATCAGGGCCGGATCACGGCCGAACAAGGCTGGCGCGCTTTTGAGACCACCGGAAGGCTCGACACTGTCGATATCGGTGCAAGCACCGGAACCAGCGGCAACCGGGCGCTCTATGCGATCACCGCCGCCGAACGGCATCGCTGGCTGGGCACGATCCTTGCCAAGACCGTGCCGCGTTGCCTCATCCAGCCGGAACGCGTGGCCGTCATCCTGCCGCAGAATTCCGCCCTCTATGACACCGCCGGCCGGACGCGCCGGCTGCAGGTGCGCTTCTTCGACCTCCGCCAGGGGATCGAGGCCTGGAGCGACGCGCTGGCGGCGTTCACGCCCACCACGGTTGTAGCCCCGCCCAGAGTGTTGCGTCGTCTGGCAGAGAGTGCCGTGCCTATCGCGCCGCGGCGGCTGTATGCCGGGGCGGAGACGCTGGACCCAGTCGATCGCCAAGTGATCGAAGCACATTTCCGCCTGATGCTCGGCCAGATCTATATGGCGACCGAGGGCCTGTTCGCCGTCTCCTGCGCGCATAGCCGCCTGCATCTGGCCGAGGACGCCAATGTCTTCGAATTCGAACCAGTGGGTGATGGGCTGGTGGCCCCGCTGGTGACCGGCTTCCGCCGGAAATTCCAGATCATGGCGCGTTATCGCATGAACGATCTCTTGCGGCTGGCGGAGGCACCTTGCTCCTGCGGCTCGCCGCTCAGGGTCGTGGACGAGGTTGTCGGGCGGATGGACGATGTCTTTGTCTTTGACCAGCCGAATGGCGCCCCGGTGCTCGTCACCCCCGATGTGATGCGCAATGCGGTGCTGGATGCGGCGCGCGACATCATGGATTTCCGCATCCTGCGGGAAAGCCCGACAAAAATTGCTCTGGTTCTCGAGCCGAACCTGCCGGTTGCAAGCGCCGAGGCCGCGCGGGCGGCGCTCGCCGCACTCTTCAAGCGACGCGGCCTCTCTCCCGCCATGGAGGTCCGCCGCGAGACGATGGGCTTCGAGCCGGGCCGCAAGCTGAGGCGGGTCGAATGCCGGCTGCGGGACGAGGCCCGGCCATGACGCAGCCCCTTCCGCCATTGGGCCAGATCGGTCAGGTGCTGAACGCACCGGAAACGGTTGCGCGCTTCGTCACGCTGTTCAACGACTTTCCCGTTCCTGACCTGGTCGCCAATCTCGTGACCGAGATCAGCTCGATCGAGGTCGGAGGACGACATTTTCCGCTTTCGGTAAACAGCCGCACGGATGCGCCGAACTGCTATATCTGCCGCCCCAGCAGCGCCTATATCGACTATGCGATCGACGAAACTCGCAATTTCACCGCCGCGCCGCTGTTGCGGCGGGCCGTTCGGGCACTGATCCGCGCCTGTGCGCCGCTGCTGTCGCTAAGCGGGCTCGACCATCAGGTCCAGGTCAACAACTGGCTGCTTTCCACCAATCCCGTGCCCGACTTGGACGCGTCGACGGCGCGCGCAATCATCGACAGGCTCCGCCATCACTATCCCGATCGGGCAATCGTGTTGCGTTCGCTCAACAGCAGGGCCGACGGCCGGTCGATTGAGAGCCTCAAAGCAGCAGGGTTTCGCATGCTGGCGGCGCGCCGGATCTATATCTTCTCGGGCCTCGACGCCTGCATACGTAGGACCGGCGACATGAAGAGCGACCAGGCGCTGATCCGCCGGACGCACTATCGTTTCGCCCCGGGCGATAGTTTCACCGAAACAGATTATGAGCGTTCGGCCGCACTCTACAAAATGCTCTATCTCGACAAATATACCCCGCTCAACCCGCAATACTCCGCCGCCTATATCCGCGAAATGCATAAACGGAACCTGATCGAGCTGATCGGCTACCGCGATGCGGATGGCCGCCTCGCCGCCGTCTCCGGCTTCTTCGAAAACGGGTTGACATTGACCCAGCCGCTGGTCGGCTATGACACCAGCCTGCCCATCCGCGATGGTCTCTATCGGCTGGTCATGGCCGAGGGGCAGCGGATCGCCATGGAACGCAGGCTGTTCTTCAACATGAGCGCCGGCGCAGGCCAGTTCAAGCGCCTGCGCGGCGCCGAACCGGTGATCGAATATAGCGCCGTCTATATCGATCACCTGCTCCGGCGGCAACGGCTGGCGGTGCGGCTGATGGAGAGCCTGTTGACCCGTATCGGCATTCCCCTTCTGGAGGCATTTGATCTATGACCGACCTGGCCGAAAGCTGGCATGCCGTCGCCTTTGCATCGGATATAGCGCGCAAGCCGAAGCGGATTCTGTTCTTCGGCCAGCCGATCGTGCTGTTTCGCGCCGGCGCACAGGTCGCCGCGCTGCATGACCGCTGCCCGCACCGGTTGGTCGAATTGTCGAAGGGCAAGGTGGTCGACGGCGAGATCGAGTGTCCCTATCACGGCTGGCGCTTCAATGCCGCCGGAACCTGCACAGCCATTCCAGGCCTGACCGATGCAGTGCCGAGCTATCACGTGCCGAGGCTGAAAACGTTCGAGAAAGATGGCGTGTTGTTCGTCTCGAAGGGCGAGCCGGACCACGCACCCTATCTGCATTGCGCCGAAGGGCAAAACATCTTGATCCGGCTGGTGCGCAGCAGCACCGAGACGAAACTGGTCGATGCCGCTGAAAACATTCTCGACGCCACCCACACGCATTTCACCCACAAGGGCCTGCTACGCGGGCTCTCAAGCAAGCGCCAGCGCGTCCGCGTTGACATGACAGGCGGTCCCGGCTGGGTTGAGGCGTCCTATACTGGCGAAGAGCGACAGCATGGTTTGATCAGCCGTCTTCTGGAGGGCGAACGCGTCAAGACCATTGGCCGCTTCCGCTATCCCGGCATTGCCGAGCTCGAATATTGGGGTTCGGGCGGCTTGGTTCTGGCCACGACCTTCCACCTGCGGCAGGCGACCGACAGTCATGTCGAGGGCATCGGCTGCCTGATCGGTCCACGCAATAGCGTTTTCGACCATCTCAAATCCTATGCCTTCCGGCCGCTGTTCTGGGTCGCGCTGCAACAGGACCGGCGCGTGCTGAAATCGGCGAGCGACAATGCGGCGCTGTCGCCATCGGCAAGGCCTGTCGTCGGCCCGCTCGATTTCCTGCGCCGGGATATCGAGGCAATCATGGCCGGCGCCCTCCCCTCCGCCGCCGAGGCGCCGCGCACCGCCTATATCGAGCTCTGATCCGGACCATCCCATTCGATGTCGCGGGTGGATGCCTGTTGCAAGGTGATCCGGTGGCGAAGAGCGAGTGCCGTGATTTCCGCCAGTGCTCGCCATTGCGCATGCCTGGGCGCCGTATCGCCTGGCCAATCCAGCAATTCGTCCGCGGCCTTCAGATCTCCTCGGAAACGGCCGAGAGCGCCGGTACGAATGGCGGCCGGAAGGCCATAGGCCCACATGGCGAGCCGCACGGTCTGCGGCCGTGTTACATCCCGCTCGACTGCGTCCCCATCCGTCAACGCCGCCACAAAACGTGCGGGGTCGTGGAAGAAATGCAATCCGCTCGTCGCACGCGGATTGCATTCAAGCGGCAGGACCGATCCATCCGGCAGGCGCATCAGATCGAAGGAGATCTGCCCTGACCATCCCGTTCCGGAAACGAAGCCGCTGATAAAATCGATTGCTCGTGCATCAACGACCGGCTCGAAGCAGATGCCGGCACCCGCGCCCGCCCGCCAGAGCGAGCGATAAAGCGACGCCGCGACCAGCTTGCCGCCGCGGGCCACGGCATAGGCGCTGATCTCCTCGCCGGCGAGAAAATCCTGCGCCACCCACGGCATCCGCCGGCTGGGCGAAATGTCCTTTAATTTCTCCGGCGCCGGCCGGATCAGCACATGGCTGGCAAAACGCGACCAGACCGGCTTGAACACCAGCCGCGACGCATTCGCCCCGACCGCGCGAAGATCGTCCCGGCTTTCGAGCAAGATCGTGTGCGGCGCGTCGAGACCCAGCTTCAGGCACAGCCGGTTGAACGCATATTTGTTGTGGACCTCGGTCAGCAAATCCATATTCGGCGCAAAAAGCTGCGGCTGGAGCCCCCGATCCCGCCACACCGCCGCAAGATAGAAAATTTCCTCGCATGTGGGCACAATCAGTGCCGGATTTTCCCGCGCGACCAGCGTCTCGATCGCGTCGCCGTAACGCTCCGGCTCAACGCGCGGCGGCGGCAGGCGAACATAGGAGGTGCAGGCCCGGCTCGCCGCCGACAGCGGGAAAGCCGGCGTATCGGCGAGAATGACACGCCAGCCGGCGCCGTCGAAGAGGCGTGCGAGGTGCAGGGCGACCGGGGCTCTGGCGCCGGTGATGAGGACGGTTCGGGTGCGTGCTCTTTGCATCAATCGACCGGTTTGCGTTTCAGCCTGTTCAACGCTGCTGCCCGATCCGACCGAGATGCGTGACGTTGAAGCTTTCCGGCGACTTCAGGCCATAGCCGAGCAGGCGATCGAATCCGGAATGCGCCAGCCAGAGAGCGCCAAGCGCTGCAACAAGCGGGCTCGGCAGGACGAGGCCAATCGCCAGCAAGGCCGCGCCGAAAGCATAGATATGGACCGCATTGTAGCAAAAGGCGCCCGCTCTCGGTCCAAGTAGATAGCCGAAGAAGCTGAGATCCGGCGCCAGGAAAATGGGAAGCACAGCCCACCATGGCATGACCTCCCGCCAGTGCCAGAACAGCACGGCGCCGATCACAAAGATAATCAGCCCTTCGACACGCTGCCACAGGACGGCTTTAATCATGACCTGCTCCCGATCTGGTGCCTGGGCGAAGGGACTGCAGGGTCCCCGTCCCGTTTCACCGCATGGCGGGAGATTTGCTGAAGATTTCCGCGGTTGCAACAGGCAAGCGCGGCCGGAAATCAAGGAACCTGTGTATCGCAAACTTTTTTCTCTCCCCCGGATTGACCTCCGACGAAAATCATTGTTTGATTAAATCAAATTGATTGACTAAATCAAATCAAACGCAAAGGGGAATGAAAATGACTTTCAAAACAGCAGCTTATGGCAGAATATCGCGTCGTGCCCTGCTTTTGCTCACCACCAGCCTGGCAATCGCGCCTCTGTCTCAGGGCGTGTTCGCCGGCACGGCAAAGGCGGAATCCGTGCTGGCGATGCATATCGAGGAGCAGACGAGCTGGGTGCGGAATTTCAACCCATTCGACCTCGCCGGCCGCCGCCAGAGCACGATGGATTTCATCTACGAGCCGCTGGTGATCTTCAACGCCGACGATGGCGGCAAGCCGATCTGGCGGCTGGCGACCGGTTTCAAGTTCGCCGACGACCTGAAGTCTATCACCTATACCCTGCGCGACGGCATCAAATGGTCCGACGGCAAGCCCTTCTCCTCGGCGGACGTGAAATACACGATCGACCTGATGCTGAAGAACCCGGCGGTCGACATTATCGGCGCCTCCGACACGATCGCATCGGTCGAGGCGCCCTCGCCGACCGAGGTCAAGATCAACCTGAAAGACGTCGATACCCAGTTCCCCGAGTCGATTGCCGATCTCCCGGTGGTGCCGGAACATATCTGGAAGGACATCAAGGACCCGGTGGCGTTCAAGAACGAAAACCCCGTCGGCTCCGGACCGATGACCGAAATCCGCCGCTTCACCCCGCAAGTCTACGAACAGTGCCGAAATCCCAATTACTGGGATGCCAACGACCTGCATATCGATTGCCTGAAGCTGCCGCAGATCTCCGGCAACGACCAGATGCTGGCACTCCTGCCGGAAGGCACGATGGACTGGATCGGTTCCTTCCTGCCGCAGATCGACAAGACCTATGTCGGGCTCGACCCGGCGCATAACGGCTATTGGCAGCCGCCGGCCGAAACCGTTGCTTTCCAGATGAACCTGAAGAGCAAGAATGGTGCCGACGCCAAGGCCTTCAACGACATCAACTTCCGCCACGCCTTCAGCCTGGCCATGGACCGCACTGCGATGGTCGATGTTGCCGGTTTCGGCTATCCGGTCGTCAACCTTCATGCGAGCGGCCTGCCGCCGCGCTTCGAAGCCTGGCGCAACAAGGCAGCCGAAGGCGACAAGGACCAATGGATGGGCTATGACGTCGACAAGGCCAACAAGATCCTCGACGATGCCGGCTATAAGAAGGGCGCGGACGGTTTCCGCACCACGCCGGACGGCCAGGCGATCGCTTTCACCATCATCATTCCGAACGGCTGGACGGACTGGATCGATATGGCCCAGATCGCCACCGAGGGTCTTCGTGCGTCTGGCTTGAATGTTTCCGTCGGCACGCCGGAATATGAACAGTGGCAGAAGCAGCTGGTCGACGGCAGTTTCGATGTCGCCCTGCAATCGCGCCCCGATGGGTCGACGCCGTTCCGCGGTTATTACCAGACCATGTCGTCGACATTTGCCGGACGCGTGCCGACCGCGCCGTCGCGCTATTCCAATCCGAAACTCGACGCCGTGTTCAAGGCGTTCCGCCAGGCGAAGACGGACGAGGAGCGCAAGAAACTTTTCAATGAGATCCAGGTGATCGTCGCCGACGATTTTCCGATGGTGCCGGTCTTCAACGGCCCGACCTGGTATCAGTATTCGAGCAAACGCTTTACCGGCTGGGTCACCAAGGACGATCCGGTAATGAACCCGGAAAACCATGACAACAACCGCATGCGCCTGATACATCTGCTGCGTCTGAAGCCTGTCCAATAAGAACGGCTGAAGGAAGCAGAGGATGCATATTTCCTCCCGGCGCCTCGGCGTCTACGCAGTTGCATTGATCTTTGCCATCGTGGTGAATTTCACGCTTCCCCGGCTGATGCCGGGGACGCCCGTGGACGCGATGATCGCCCAGCTCGGACCGCGGGCGACGCCTGCCGCGATCGAAGCGATCAAGGCCAGGTTCGGTGCCGTTAACGAGCCGATCTACCTGCAGTTCATCGACTATCTCAAGGGTCTGGCGACGCTCGATCTCGGCGTCTCGGTGAAATATTATCCCGAGACGGTCGTCGAGGTTCTGGGACGTTCGACCGTGTGGACGATGTTCCTGGTGATCACGGCGATCCTGTTCTCGCTGCTGGTCGGCGTGACCCTGGGCGCAGTCTCCGCCTGGCGGCGCGGCGGACGGTTCGACAGTTTCGTCTCGCCGTTCTCGGTGGTGATGATCGCCATTCCGCCTGTCATCGTCGCGCTCAGCACACTCTTCCTGTTCGGCGTGTCGCTGCGCTGGTTTCCGGTCGGCTATGCCTATGATCCCAACCTCGATCCGGGTTTCAATTTCACCTTCTTCGGCAGTGTCTTCTACCACGGGATCATGCCGGTGCTGACGCTGTCGCCCTATCTCATCGGCGAGTTCCAGACGACGATGCGTTCGTCGATGATCTCGGTGCTCGGCGAGGATTATGTCACCATGGGCCGGGCCAAGGGCCTCAAGCCTGCGACCGTGATGTTCGGCTATGGCGCGCGCAATGCCATGCTGCCGGTGCTCACCAATCTGGCGCTGATGCTCGGCGCCGTGTTCGGCGGCTCGATCGTCACCGAAATCGTCTTCAACTATCCGGGTCTCGGCCTGACGCTGTTCACCGCAAGCGTCGCGCGCGACTACCCGGTCATCCAGGGACAATTGCTGCTGATGACTTTGGCAACACTCGGCGCCAACCTGCTGGTCGACATCATCTATGGTATTGTCGATCCGCGATTGCGGGAGAGCGGCGCATGAAGGCCCTGTTCAAGCTTCTTGTCCAGCAGAAGAAGGCGCTCGCTGGGCTGATCATCATCTCCATGCTCTGCCTGACGGCCATTGCGGCACCGGTCATCGCGCCCGGCAACCCGAGCGCGCGTGTCGGCCGCTCGCACCAGCCGCCGACCATCGAGCATGTGTTCGGAACCACCAAGATGGGCCGCGACGTCTTTACCCAATTCGTCTGGGGTGCCCGCAGCTCGATTTCAGTCGGGTTTGCCACCGGCGTGGCGATCACGGTGCTCGGCACGATCATCGGGCTGATTGCCGGCTATGTCGGCGGGCGGACCGATGCACTGCTCGATCTCTCCACCAATGCCGTTCTGGTCATCCCCAATATACCGCTGCTCATCCTGCTCGCCTCCTTTGCCGGCACGGTCGGGCCCTATCTGATCATGACGATCATCACCCTGACCTCCTGGCCCTGGGGGGCGCGCATGACGCGCTCACAGACGCTTGCCTTACGTCACCGCGATTTCGTCACCGCAGCCCGCATGATCGGCGAACCCAGTTGGCGAATCATCTTCGTCGAACTGCTGCCAAACCTCTTGCCGCTGATCGGCATCAACCTCGTCGGCAGCATCATCTATGCGATCGTGGCGCAAACGACACTCGAATATCTCGGTTTCGGCGACCCATTGCAGGTGAGCTGGGGCACGATGCTCTACAATGCCCAGAACTCCTCGGCGATCATTCTCGGCGCCTGGTGGGACATCGGCGCGCCGGCGATGGGCATCGCGCTGATCGGGCTTGGGCTGGCGCTCGTCAATTTCACCTTCGACGAGATCGCCAATCCGCAACTGCGCTCCGGCCCGGCATTGAGCCGGTGGCTGCGCCTCAACCGCACGCGCCATCGCAGCCTGGAGGCCGGCCAATGAGTGACGACCTCTTGCAGATCCGCAATCTCGATGTCGACTATCTGCTCGACAAGGGCGAATTCCGCGCGGTGAAGAACGTCTCCTTCAATATCGGCCGCGGCGAGCTCTTCGGCCTGGCCGGTGAATCCGGCTGCGGCAAGAGCACGATCGCCTATGCGATCACCCGGCTCTCCAAGCCGCCGGCTTGGGTCGCCGGCGGCGAGATCATCCTCGACGGCCAGAACCTGTTGAAACTACCCGAGCGGGAGATGCAGAAAATCCGCTGGAAGCGCGTCGGCATGGTGTTCCAAAGCGCCATGAATTCGCTCAATCCGCTGATGCGGGTGGAGGCGCAGTTCCACGACGTGCTCAGCCAGCATACCGGCTGCTCGAAGAGCCAGTCGCGCCAACAGGCGGAAGCCATGTTCAAGCTGGTCGGCATTCCGCAAAGCCGCCTCTCCGACTATCCGCACCAGTTCAGCGGCGGCATGCGGCAGCGCATCGTCATGGCGATCTGCCTGGCGCTCCGGCCCGAACTGATCATCATGGACGAACCTACCACAGCTCTCGATGTGGTCGTGCAGCGTGAAATCCTCGAGCAGGTTCTCGATCTGCAGCGCACTTACGGCTTTTCGGTGCTGTTCATCACCCATGACCTGCATCTGATGGCTCAGCTTTGTCACCGGATCGGAGTCATGTTGAGGGGTGAATTGGTTGAGGTCGGCGATGTCCGGCAGGTCAGCCAGGCGCCTGTGCATGACTATACCCGCAAGCTCTGGAACGCCATTCCGCAACTGCCGGGCCGCAGCCATAGAACGGAGGAGACCGCATGAACGTCAATCCTCACATCTCCCTTGCTTCCGTCGAGCCCGTCATCCAACTCGAAGGTATCGAGCGTCGCTTCGGCCCGATCCAGGCACTGCGCGGCATCACGCTATCGCTCAATCCCGGCCGCGGACTGGCCCTGGTCGGTGAATCCGGCTGCGGCAAGACCACCTGCGCAAGGATCATCGCCCGCATGGACCAGCCGAGCGCCGGCAAACTCAGCTTCCGTGGCCGGGATTTCACCGCGATCGGCGCGGCCGCCGACGAGCGAACCTATCGCCGTAATGTACAGATGGTGTTCCAGGACCCGTTCTCGTCGCTCAATCCGGTCTTCTCGGTCGAACATCACCTGTCGCGGCCGATCGTGCTGCACCGGCATGCGGTGGGAAAGATGGCGATATCAAAGGCGGTGACAGAACTGCTTGATCATGTCGGGCTCGATGCGGATATCACCCGGTCGAAATTCCCGCATGAACTGTCCGGCGGCCAGCGCCAGCGCGTCAACATCGCCCGGGCGCTCGCCGTACAGCCGAGCGTGCTTGTCGCCGACGAGCCGACATCGATGCTCGACGTATCGATCCGCATGGGCGTGCTGGAGCTTCTTTCCCGCATCAAGCGCGAAAAAAACCTGGCGCTGCTCTATATCACCCACGACATCGCCACGGCGGCCCATGTCTCCGAAGAGATCGTGGTGATGTTTTCCGGGCAGATGGTCGAATGGGGCGACACCAATGCGGTGATCGGCAATGCCCGCCATCCCTACACCCAGCTGCTGCTCTCCGCCGTGCCTGACGGCAGCCAGCCCTTCGTCACCGGCGGCAGCGCCCGGTTCTTGGAACAGGCGGAGCGGATTCGCAAACTGAGCGGCCCAACCTCGCCCGTGGTCGAACAGATCGGCGCAAACCATTTCGTCCGCTCCGTCGCGGCACCCAATTGAAGGATCAGACAGTGGATTATCTTGTCAATCTGACCCCGCTCAGCCCCGACGAGGCGCTTGCCACCCGGATGAAAGGTGCCGGTGTGACGATAAGGCGGGCACTCGCCCCCGAGGCCAAGCTGGTCATCGATTGGGTCGCCGCCAATTTCGGCACTGGCTGGGCAAGCGAGACCGCCGTGGCGCTCAGCCGGCTGCCGCCGACCTGCATGATCGCGACCCGCGACCAGACGCTTGTCGGCTTTGCCTGTCACGAATCCATCGCCCGCGGTTTCTTTGGGCCGACCGGCGTCGATGAAGCTGCGCGCGGGCTCGGCATCGGACACGCTTTGCTGCTCGCCTCGCTGCTCGACCTCAAATCCATGGGCTATGCCTATGCCATCATCGGCGATGTCGGTCCCTCGGCCTTCTATGAGAAGACGGTGGGCGCCATGCCGATCCCCAATTCCGCCCCCGGCATCTATGCCGGAATGCTCAAAGTCTAAGCTCCCACTGACAAAGAGAACATCCATGTCGATCATGCCCCAACCTGCCCTGCAGCTGGAAACCTCGTGGCGCCCCGCCTCGGAGAAAGCCACACAGGCCTATATCCTCAGCCTCAAAAATCTCTCCGCCAAACCGATTGCCAATTTCAAACTCTGCGTCAGCGGGCCGGCGCGCGTCGATCCTTCCGTCGAGATCGAAGGTGGCGCGATCGGCCGGCGCCTTTCCAACTTCACCGAATTCCTGCCGCCAGATAATTTCGAACTGGCCTCTGGCGAGACCTGGACGGTCGCCGTGCATGCGCTGAGCTGGCCGTTTCGCCACTGGACGGACGGCGCCACAAGCGCCTATGTCGCCCTGAGCGACGGCAGCGCCATCCCGATTTTCATTGCACCGACAAAGCTCGTCGGCGGCAATGCTGCGCTGAAACGCGGTGCCGAAATTTATCCCGTGCCGCATGCTCCACCGGTGGCAGTGTCGATCGTTCCGTGGCCCAGCAAGGTCGCTATCTCCGGTCGGCGCTCGCCACCGGCTGGCCTCGCCCTCAGTGCGAATGGTCCGCAGGCTGAGGCTGCGACGGATGCTTTTGCCGCACTGGTCGAGCAGCTTTTCGCGGTCGAAGGCATTGTCCGTCCCGTGGCAGAGGGTGGGCTGCCGGTCACGTTATCCACTGCCGAAGGCTTTGCGGACGAGGCGTATCACATCACATTTTCCGCAGACGCAGCTTCTGTCACCGCTGGCACGCAAACCGGCCTGCTCTATGGCCTCATCACCCTGGGCCAGATGCTGCGCGGGGCGCGGCTGCATCCGCAAGCCTTCATCTTCCCGGCCGAGGGCGAAATCCATGATGAGCCGGCCCTGGGCTGGCGCGGCCTGCATCTCGATGTGGCGCGGCAATTCTACGCCGCATCCGAGATCAAGCGATTGATCGCCATCCTGGCATGGAACAAGCTCAACCGCTTCCACTGGCACCTGTCGGATGACGAGGCTTGGCGGGTGGAGATCGACGCCTATCCGGCGCTGACCGAGATCGGCGCCTGGCGCGGACACGGACTGCAGATCCCGTCGCTTCTGGGATCGGGCGCGGCCCGCAGCGGTGGTTACTATACCAAGGCGGTCATCCGCGAGATCGTTACCGAGGCGAAAACGCTGGGCGTCGAGATCGTGCCTGAGATCGATGTCCCCGGTCATTGCTTTGCCATGCTGGAAGCCATTCCCGAGCTGCGCGATCCGGCGGAGAAAGGCAGCTACTATTCGGTTCAGGGTTTTCCAGACAATTGCCTCAATCCGGCGCGGGAAAAGACCTTTGAAGTGCTGGAAACCATTTTCCGCGAGCTGATCGAACTCTTCCCGTTCAAGACCATCCATGTCGGTGCCGACGAAGTGCCCCTTGGCGCGTGGTCCGGATCCCCGGAAGCGCTGGCGCTGCTGCGCCAGATCAGCGGCGATGCCATGGCCGATGCCCATGCCAAGCGGCTCAATGTCGTCACCAATACCCACGGTGCCGACGACATCAACGGTTCCGGCACAGCCGTTCTGCAGGCGCTGTTCCTCAAACGCCTCCAGACCTTCCTTGCTGAACAGGGCTGCATCACCGGTGGCTGGGAAGAGGCAGCACACGGCGATGTCATCGACAAGGAAAAGAGCTATCTCTGCGGCTGGCGCAGCGTCGAAATTTCGGCCGCACTTGCCGGAGAGGGCTATGACATGGTCGTCTGCCCCGGCCAGGTCTACTATCTCGACATGGCCAACAGCCCGGACTGGGACGAGCCCGGCGCCAGCTGGGCGGGATGGTCCGACCCGGAAAAACTCTACACCTTCGATCCGGTCGCCGGCTGGAGCGAGGCGCAAAAGAAGAAGCTCCGCGGCATCCAGGCCTGTATCTGGTCCGAACCGATGACGGATCGCGCTGTTTTCGACCGGCTGGTTTTCCCACGCCTGTCGGCGCTGGCGGAAAGCGCCTGGACGAGGCCGGAGAGGAAATCCTGGGAGCGCTTCAAAGCCGTCGCCGGTCTGATGCCGATCCTCTACGGCTATTCGTGACGCATGTCTCCCGAAAGTGGCCACCGGTTTCGGGACAAAGACATGCGCAAGAACAAAAAGTCAGCCGACCTTCTTCTGCAAGACGTCGAATTGCGGATTGGTCTCTGAAAACACCGGCAGGGCTGCAGCACCAAGGATTGCCGTATCCCTGCCGGTCGACGCGATGACGACACGCGGTATGCTGCGTTTCATCTCGGGATCGACCGGCGCGTAAAGCGGCTCCAGCCGCGCGGCCAGGCGTTTGAGCAGCGATGGCGGCATGGAGCCGCCGAGCACCACGGTCTGCGGATCGAATGCCAGTTCGAGGAAATCCACGGTCTGGCGCATCGGTTCGATCGCCGCATCCAGCCAGGCTTCGGTCGTCTCTCCACCCCCCTCGATGAGAGCCTCAAGTTCTTCGGCGCTGTGCTGCTCGGGATCCTTGATCCCAAGATGTTCGTAGGCAGACCCGAGCGAGATATAGCGGTCAAGGCAGCCGCGCTTGCCGCAAATGCAAGGACGACCATTCGGCACCACGATCATGTGGCCGATCTCGCCGGCATTGTTGCGGCTTCCCCTGTAGAGATGGCCGTCGAGAAACATGCCGGCGCCAATACCGCCGCCAAGAAACAGATAGACGAAACTTTCGAGCCCTCGCGCCAAGCCATAGAGCCGCTCACCGATGGCTGCAGCGGTCGCATCGTTCTCGACAAGGACCGGCACGCCGATGCGGCGGCGCAATTCAGGCGCCACCTCGAAATGTTGCCAACCGGGAAGTGCGAGCGGCGTCAGCGATGTGACACCTTCGGATGCATAGCGGCCCGGCATGGCAATGCCCGCGCCCAATAACCGGCTGCGGGCAAACCGGACGCTGCCGAGCAGTTCCTCGGTGATTTCGGCGAGCAAGGGAATAGCCTCAGCCGGCGGCAACCGGTCGATCTGCCGCTTGATCCGCGCCCGGACGACACCGGAAAGGTCGGTCAACACGCCCATCGCATGTTCGCGCTCGAGCTCCAGCCCGATCGAATAAGCGCCATTCGGGTTGATCGAATAGGGCGTGATCGGCTGCCCGCGCGTCGCCTTCTCCGGCTTGCCGGCCTTCAAGAGTTCCGAACCTTCCAGTTCCTCGACGATATTCGACACCGTCTGGTTGGTCAGCGCCGTCAGGCGCGCGATCGCGGCACGCGACAGCGGACCATTCGTCCGGATCGCTTCGATCACGACACGCCGATTATGGGACTTCGCCTGTTCGAGATTGGTGCCCGAAATTGTCTTCATGTGATCGATTTCACAACGGATATACACGACAATTCGTGCACTTTCCTCTTATCGCATAAGGGCTTATCCGGCGATAGCCGGCAGATGGATTTCCCTTTGCGGCGGCTGCAATTCTCTTCGCCGGGACGCTATTTTAGCTAAGTTGGAAAACCCATCGCGATATCCCGTGCCTTGGCTCTCTCGCAGCCGGCACTACTTGGTTCCGAGTTCATATCCACCGACATCTTCGCTCAGCGAAGCCAGCTGATCCAATGCCGACACCCGCCTGGCGTCTCGATGAGCCTTGAATGCCGCAACATCCGTTGCTCTCAAGCGTCGGTGGCTACCAACTTTTTCTGCCCGGAGTTCACCCGCGTCGATCAATCGGACGAGATACTGCCTGGAAACGTTGAGAATATCCGCCGCAGCCTGCGTCGACAACATTTCCTCGTCTGGCAGCACCGTCACCATGCGCCCTTCGGCGAGAAGCGCTGCAGCCTGATACATGGCCTCAGCCAGTATATGCGGCACTTCCATGCGCTCCCCATCCGCATTGATGACATGAAGTATCCCTTGCCGCTTCTCAGAATTTACCAGTAATAGCGAAGCGACGCGGGCGGCGGCCGACCTCTCAACTGCCGGAACGGCATTCAAGGTTTTGGTGGAATTTTTGTTTGACGATGCGCGATTTGATACGGTCATCCCGGCAATATGGCGCATAAACGCTATAAACGCAACCAACCTACTCTTCCTCTGATCGGGAAATTCACACGAGTGCCTATGCTGGTAGCGGTTCTTGACGCCAATGTCCTGTTTCCGATGTTGCTGCGCGATACCCTGCTGCGTGTAGCAACGGCTGGGTGTTTCCGGGCTCATTGGTCGGCTCGCATTCTTGACGAAATGACCCGCAATCTCGTCAGAGACTACGGCATGGAACCATCTAAGGCGGAAGCCTTGCGCAACGTCATGGAAGAGGCATTTCCTGACGCGAATGCGGAAGGATGGGAAGAGATAGAGCCGACAATGCGAAATGATCCGAAGGACCGACATGTCGTTGCGGCAGCAGTTGCCGTCGACGCTACGGTCATTGTGACATCGAACATCCGCGATTTCGGCAGCCTTCCTGAGGGCATTGTTGCTTTGACCCCTGACGAATTTCTCACAGGAATCTTCATGAGAGATCCGGCGGCAGTTTTGAAGGCACTTGCTGTGCAGGCGGCATCCTATCGTCGTCCAACGTTGACGACGACCGAACTGCTCGAAAGATTGGCGCTTACGTCACCTGGTTTCGCAGAGCGGGCACGCAACGCTCTTGGCGACTGATGCCCCGGCTGCTCTTCCGCGCTGGCGCTCGCCGACATTTCCCCCCGTAAAGGCTCCGCTACAGGCACTCCCATCGCTTGACAGCCCTTTGGTCACTGCTATGTTTTTTGAACCAAATGGTAAAAAATGGGGAGCAAGACAATGACCAAAGACATTCTGATCTCTCGCCGTACCGTTGTTGCCTCGGGCATCGCATTGGGCCTCAGCGGGCTTGCGCCACTGGCCCGTGCCGCGGCGCCGATGAAGGTTGCCGGCATTCATGCCTCGCCGGTGGAAAATGCCTGGAATTCCTGTCTGCACAAGGCCTTGCAGGATGCCGCCAAGGAAGGCGTGATTGAATATGTGTTCTCGGAAGGCGTTTCGGGCACCGATTATCCGCGCGCCATGCGCGAATATGCCGAGCAGGGCAACAAGCTGATCATCGGCGAAGCCTATGCGGTCGAGAAGGAAGCGCGCCAGGTGGCGGTCGATTATCCCGACACCGCCTTCGTGCTGGGGTCGAGCGGCGATCAGGCTGGCAGCAATTTCGGCGTCTTCGGCACCTGGAACCATGACGGCGCCTATCTCGCCGGCATGCTGGCGGGCAAGATGACCAAGTCGAATGTCGTGGGTTCCGTCGGCGCCATGCCAATCCCCGAAGTCAACATGCTGATCAATGCCTTTGCCGAGGGCGTCAAGGCCGTCAATCCCAATGCCAAGCATCTCGTCGCCTTCATCGGCACCTTCTTTGATCCGCCCAAGGCGCGCGAAGCCGGGCTGGCGCAGATCGATGCCGGCGCCGATATCCTGTTCGGCGAGCGCATCGGCACCGCCGATGCGGCCAAGGAGCGCAAGATCAAGGCGGTCGGCTCGCTGATCGACTATACGCCACGCTATCCCGACACGGTGTTTGCCAATGCGCTCTGGGGCTTCCGGCCGATCCTCAACGCGGCCATTGCTGACGTTGCCGCCGGCAAGCCGGTGGGCAAGAACTACACCGCCTTCGGCCTGATGAAGGAAGGCGGCAGCGATATCGTCTATGTCAAGGGCGTGGCGCCTGCCGATGCCGAAGCGGCGATGGAAAAGGTGCGCGCCGATATCAAGTCGGGCAAATTCGAAGTGCCGCGCAACGCGGAACAGCCGAAGTAATCCGGCACGATCATGGCCGCGGATGCAATTGCGCTCGCTGAGGCGATCAGGCATGGCCGCCTGACCGCGACGGAGGCTATGCGCACCTCGCTCGCCAGCGCCGAAAGCCATGCGGCGCTGGGCGCGATTGCGCATCTCGATGCAGGCCTGGGCCTGGCCGCAGCCGAGGCGTCTGAAGACGAGCGCAAGGCGAACCCCGACCATGTCCCGGCCCGTCCCTTCGCCGGCGTTCCTACGCTGGCTAAGGATCTCGGTGGGCCGTTCGAGGGATTGCCCGTTACCGCCGGTTCGGCGCTGTTTAAGCGCGAAGGCAGTGCGGCCGATTCCGACCTTGCCGGGCGGTTCCGCGCCGCCGGCTTCTGCCTTTTCGGGCTGACCACCAGTCCGGAATTCGGCCTGTCGCTGGCCAGCGAACCGGCGATCGGGCCGGTCTGCCGCAATCCGCTCGATCCGGCACGCACGGCCGGTGGGTCGTCCGGCGGGGCTGCCGCCGCTGTCGCAGCCGGCATCGTCGCCATCGCCCACGCCACGGATGCCGGAGGCTCGATCCGGGTGCCCGCCGCCTGCTGCGGCCTGGTGGGGCTGAAGCCGAGCCGCGGCGCTATGCCGGCCGGGCCGGATTTCGGCAATCATCTTGGCGGCATTGCCAGCGAACTTGCCGTTTGCCGCTCGGTCAGGGATACGGCGGCCATATTCGCTGCCTTGCGCGGCAAGGCCAGGGGGCCATTTCCCGATCCGGCCTTTGCCGAGCCGGTTGAGGGCAGGCTACGCATTGGTCTGCTCACCGATACCGGCAGCGAGTTTCCCACAACGGACGAACGGCTGGCCGCGGTCGAGGCTGCGGCCCGGGCGCTGGAGGCGGATGGTGCGGAAATCGTGCCGCTCACCTGGAGGAATTTCGAGGCGACCGTCCGGGCGAGCAACCGCGCCTTCGGCGACATCGTCGTCGTCAACCTGGCCGGCTTCCTCGATGGGCTCAGCCTCGACATTGCCGTGGCCGAGCCGATGACCCAGGCTTTCGTGCTGCGCGGCCGCGCCATGTCGGCCACGGCGCTCTGGGATTCGCTCAATGGCGGCGTGCTGGCCAGCCGCGATCTCTGGGTGATGTTCGATGCGCTCGATTGCATCGTCATGCCGATGCTGGCCTCGGCGCCGCTGCCGATTGGCTCGTTCCCCTCCGATCACAGCGATACCGACCTGCACCTCCGGCGCATGGCGGCGTTTGCGCCATTGGCGAGCCTTGCCAATATTTCCGGATTTCCCGCTTTGACCTTGCCCTTCGGCGCCGATGCCGATGGCCTGCCCTTGCCGGTGCAACTGATGGCGCCGATCGGACATGAGGCGCTGCTGCTCGCGCTCGCCGCCAGGCTGGAAGCCGAGCAGCGCTGGCAGCATCCTTTCGCCGTTGCGGGGTTTTCGGCATGACGATACCGGTTCTCGCCATCGAAGGGGTCAGCAAGCGGTTCGGCCAGACGCTTGCCAATGACGGCGTGTCGATGACGCTCGCCAAGGGCGAGATCGTCGCGCTTCTGGGTGAAAACGGCGCCGGCAAGACGACGCTAATGAGCATTCTCTTCGGGCATTACGTGCCCGATGCCGGCCGTATCCTGATCGATGGCGCGGAACTGCCGCCGGGCAAGCCGCGCGCCGCCATCCGCGCCGGCATCGGCATGGTGCATCAGCATTTCTCGCTCGCCCCCAATCTTACCGTGCTCGAAAATGTCATGACCGGCACGGAAAAGCTCTGGTCGTGGCGCTCCGAAACCGGCGCGGCGCGGCGCAGGCTGCTGGAGATCGCCGCGCGCTTCGGCCTGAAAGTCGATCCGGATGCACGGCTGGGCGATCTTTCTGTCGGCGAGCAGCAGCGGGTCGAGATCCTGAAAGCGCTCTACAACGATGCCCGCGTGTTGATCCTCGACGAGCCGACCGCCGTGCTCACCAATATCGAGGCCGAGCGGCTGTTTTCGACGCTCAAGCAAATGGCCCGCCAGGGCCTGTCGCTGATCTTCATTTCCCACAAGCTCGACGAGGTCATGGCCGCCGCCGACCGTATCATCGTGCTGCGCGGCGGCCGGATGGTGGCCGAGCGCCCGGTGGACGAGACAAGCAAGGCGGAACTGGCCGAACTGATGGTCGGCCATCGCGTCACCCGCCCGGTGCGCGACGCTGCCACGCCGGGCGCCGTGGCGCTGCAGGCCACGGATGTCACAGTCAGGATAGGCGGCGTCGAGCGGCTGAAATCCGTAAGTTTTGGATTACACGAGGGCGAAATCCTTGGCATTATCGGCGTTTCCGGCAATGGCCAGACTGCCCTTGCCCATCTGCTCTCGGGCACGCTGGCGCGAACGTCCGGCGACCTTCTGCTGTTCGGAAAGCCAGTCGGCAATCTCGGCGTCGATGATGTCGTCGAGGCCGGCATCGGCCGGGTGCCGGAGGACAGGACCGAAGAGGGCGCGATTGGCGAAATGGCGATCTGGGAAAATGCGGTGCTGGAGCGGATCGCCTCGGGAGCCTTTTCGCGCAACGGCCTGGTCAACCGCAAGGCCGGCATGGCCTTTGCCCAGGCGATCATCGACGGTTTCGACGTGCGCGGCGGCACGCCGCAGAGCCGCACGCGACTCCTCTCCGGCGGCAACATGCAGAAGCTGATCCTCGGCCGCAATCTGCACCAGCGGCCGCGCATCCTGGTTGCCGCCCAGCCGTCGCGCGGACTTGACGAGGGCGCGGTGGCCGCCGTGCATCAACGGCTGCTCGAAGCCCGCAAGCAGGGAACCGCCGTGCTCTTGATATCCGAAGACCTCGACGAAGTGATCGCGCTCGCCGACCGCATCCAGGCGATCGTCGCTGGCCGGCTGTCGCCGCCAATCGAGGCGGATAGTGCCGATGCACGAAAACTCGGCCTGATGATGGCCGGCGAATGGCATGACAATGGTGAGGTCCGCCATGCGGTTTGAGCGTCGCGAACACCGCCCGCTGTCGCTATTGCTGCTGACGCCGATGATCGCGGTCGTGGCAGCGCTGGCGCTGTCGGGCATCTTGATCGCGGTGGCCGGCGCGCCGGTGTTCGAAGCCTATTGGCGCATCTTCACCGGCGCCTTCGGCTCGCGGCTGTCGGCGACCGAAACGCTCACAAGGGCGACGCCGCTGATGCTGACCGGGCTTGCCGCCGCTGTCGCCTTCCGCGCGCGGCTGTGGAATATCGGCGCCGAGGGCCAGTTCTATCTCGGCGCAATTGCCGTGGCTGCGGCGAGTTCGCAAGTTCTCGGCGGCCTGCCGGGTGCGGTGCAGATCCCGCTGCTGCTGGTCATCGGCGCCGTCGCCGGCATGGTCCTGATCCTCATTCCTTTGTGGCTCCGGCTGCGCTTTTCGGTCGACGAGGTCGTCACCAGCCTGCTGCTCAATTTCATCGCCCTGCTCTTCGTCTCGATGCTGATCGACGGCGTGCTCAAGGACCCGCTCGCCTTCGGCTGGCCGCAATCGCAATCGGTCAGCGATCACGCCGTGCTGCCCAAGCTGGTCGCGCGCTCGCGCCTGCATATCGGATTCGTCATCGCCATCGTGCTTGCCGTCGTCGTGCATCTCATCCAGTCGCGAACGGTGTTCGGCATGCAGTCGCGCGCCGCCGGCCTTAACCCGAAAGGGGCGGTGTTTGCCGGCGTGCCGCTCGGCAAAACCCTGGTGAAGGTCGCCTGCCTTTCGGGTGGGCTCGCCGGGCTTGCCGGCGCCATCGAGGTGATGGGCGTCAAGGGCTATGTCACCACCGACCTGTCGCCCGGCTTCGGCTATTCCGGCATCGTCGTCGCCATGCTGGCCGATCTGCATCCGCTCGGCGTCGTGCTTGCGGCGCTGTTCACCGCCACCATGTTCGTCGGCGCCGACGGCATGAGCCGCAGCCTGGGCATCCCCACCTATATTGCCGACGTGACCGTGGCCTTGTCGCTGCTGACCATGCTGATCGCGCTGTTCTTCACCCAGTACAGGATCCGCCGATGAGCCAGCTGTTCGACATCGTCGCTTCCGCCGGGCTCTGGGCCGCGATCTTGCGCATCGCCACGCCGTTGATTTTCGGTACGCTCGGCGCGCTGCTCTGCGAGCGGGCGGGCGTGCTCAATCTCGGCATCGAGGGGATCATGACCTTCGGCGCGATGATCGGCTGGCTCGCCGTCTATCACGGCGCCGATCTCTGGACCGGCTTGCTGATCGCCGCGATTGCCGGCGGCATATTCGGCCTGCTGCATTCGGCGCTGACGGTGACGCTCGGCCTGTCGCAGCATGTGTCGGGGCTGGGCGTGACGCTGTTTGCCTCCAGCTTCAGCTATTATCTCTTCCGGCTGATTGTGCCAGTGGCCGGCACGCCGCCGACCATCGTGCCCTTCCAGCCGATCGCCATTCCCGGTCTGTCGACGCTGCCCTTCATCGGGCCGGCCTTCTTCACCCAGACCATGCCGACCTATCTGGCGATCCTGGTCGCGCTCATGATGGCTTATCTCATCTTCCGCACACCAGTCGGGCTCGCCATCCGCATGACCGGCGAAAATCCGCATGCCGCCGAGGCGCAGGGTGTCAACCCGATGCGGGTGCGCTATGGCGCCGTCATTGCCGGCAGTGCGCTGATGGGCATGGGCGGCGCCTTCCTGACGCTGTCGGCCTTCAACAGCTTCTTCCCCACTATGGTGCAAGGCCGCGGCTGGATCTGCATCGCCCTCGTCGTCTTCGCCTCCTGGCGGCCGGGACGGGCGCTGTTCGGGGCGCTGCTGTTTGCCTTTTTCGACGCATTCCAGCTCAGGCTGCAGACGGTGTTGAGCGGCGTCGTGCCCTACCAGATCTTCTTGATGACACCCTATATCCTGTCCATTGTCGCCCTTGCCGTCATGGCCCGCCGCGCCCGCGTGCCGCAGGCCCTGATGCAGCCCTACCGGCGCGGCGAACGATAATCGTTTTCACGCAAGCGAGGCTCCCATGTTCGACCTGATCATCCGCAACGCCAATCTCCCCGATGGCCGCAAGGGCATCGACATCGCCATCGACAAGGGCCGGATCGCCGCGGTGGAACGAGCCATCGCTTCCGAGGCCGGGGAAGAGATCGACGCCACCGGGCGGCTGGCGACGCCGCCGTTCATCGATCCGCATTTCCACATGGATGCAACGCTGTCGCTCGGCCTGCCGCGCATGAACGTGTCCGGCACGCTCTTGGAAGGCATCGCGCTCTGGGGCGAGTTGCGGCCGATCGTGACCAAGGAGGAACTGGTCGAGCGGGCCTTGCGCTATTGCGATCTCGCGGTCACGCAAGGGCTGCTTTTCATCCGCAGCCATGTCGATACGTCCGATCCCAGGCTGGTGACGGTGGAAGCGCTGCTGGAAGTGCGTGACCGGGTGAAACCCTATATCGACCTGCAGCTCGTGGCCTTCCCGCAGGACGGCTATTATCGCGCCAAGGACGGCATCGCTTCGCTCAGCCGGGCGCTTGACATGGGCGTCGACATTGTCGGCGGCATTCCGCATTTCGAACGGACAATGGACGAGGGCAGGGCCTCGGTCGAGGCGCTCTGCCGCATCGCCGCCGATCGCGGCCTGCCGGTCGACATGCATTGCGACGAGACCGACGATCCGCTGTCGCGCCATATCGAGACGCTGGCCGCGGAAACTGTACGCTTCGGCCTGCAGGGCCGCGTCGCCGGCTCGCATCTCACCTCCATGCATTCGATGGACAATTACTATGTCTCGAAGCTGATCCCGCTGATGGCGGAAGCCAGGATCAACGTCATCCCCAACCCGCTGATCAACATCATGCTGCAAGGCCGTCACGACACATACCCCAAACGCCGCGGCATGACCCGCGTGCGCGAACTGATGGAGGCCGGTCTCAACGTCTCCTTCGGCCATGACTGCGTCATGGACCCCTGGTATTCGATGGGCTCCGGCGACATGCTTGAAGTTGGCCATATGGCAATTCACGTGGCGCAGATGGCCGGCATCGACGACAAGAAGAAAATTTTTGATGCGCTGACGGTCAATTCCGCCAAAACCATGGGCATCGAGAATTACGGCCTGGAAAAGGGCTGCAACGGCGACGTGGTGATTTTGCAGGCGAGCGATACGCTGGAAGCCTTGCGGCTGAAACCGAACCGGCTTGCGGTGATCCGACGCGGCAAGGTGATTGCGCGCTCGGCGCCGCGGATCGGGGAATTGTTTCTGGATGGGCGGCCGGAGAGAATTGATGGGGGGCTGGATTATGTGCCGCGGTATTGAGGCTCTGTCATCGAGAAACGCATAGGCTAAAGTTTGGATCGCAATATCCGACGAAGATTGACGGCGTGTCGTGGCGGACCGAGAGCGGTCACCGAGACTGCTCTCAATGCCTGTCACCAAATTTCCGCCAGTTGTAGTGGCCGCGATGATCCAACGTGGGTTCGCCACAAGTTCCATCGCGTTCTGGTCGTGGACGGTATTTTTCGTGATTGAGCGTCCAGGCCGATATCTCATGCAGTGCGTCAGAGAGGGTTGCGACAGATCGATAACGCAGCTCCCTGGTCATGCTTACATCGCTATGCCGACCACGAGAACAGGCCGTATGTGCGGCCCTGCATTAATATTGCATATCAGCCCAGACAGAGAACTTCCTCGAAAAACAACCTTACCTTTAGTATTTCCTTGGACTTTTCTTTAGATTGATATTACAGTACATTGAATAGGCGCCCATTCAATCGCATGAGTTGAACCACGAGCCCGCATCAGAGTGACGATGCGGGAAATGTGTTTCTGTGCCAACGCGTTCATATCTGAAATTTTGTCTCTGGTTTTTTGTCATGGGAGGACAGAATGACCGACAGATCCGACGAGCGGCGTGAGCGTGCAAGAATGTTTGATCGACCCAGCGCCGCCGATACCGGTGGTGGAGATGACCAGGAATCGGACTCTCGACAGGGGGGTCTGTTTGAATCCCTTCGGAAGATCGGCATGATCGCTCTTGAAGCGACCGGCGACTTGCCGCCGAACAGCGGAGGCCACATTCATGAGGGATCGGCCGATGATTGCCCCGTCTGTAACGGGCCCAAAGGTTTGCCGCGGCGCCTTCTCAACCAAGCCGCCCAAACCGCTCGCAAAATAAATCCTGTCAACGCCCCGGCCTATTGGCGCAAATCGGCCCATGATCTCGGCTTTCAACCCCAGCCGGAATACATCTCCGCGCTGACGTCCAAATATTGGGGGCCGCAGCCCCGGCGATTAACCGTCAGTTTCATGGAAACGACTGCGCCGGACCTGAGAAGGCGCATCGTTTCTCACATGAACGCCTGGACCCGCACCGGCTGCATTTCCTTCGTGGAAACCGGCGGCAACGGACAGGTCCGAATCTCACGAGGGCAAGGCGGCTACTGGTCCTATCTCGGCACCGACATCCTGCATATCCGGCGGAACCAGCAGACAATGAACCTTGAAGGGTTCACGATGAACACGCCGGAGTCGGAATACAGGCGGGTCGTGCGCCATGAAACCGGCCATACGCTCGGCTTCCCGCACGAGCATATGCGCCGGGATATTATCGCGCGGATAGACCGCAACAAGATCTATGAGTATGCGCAACGGGCTTTTGGCTGGGACAGGCAGACCGTCGATGAGCAAATCCTCACGCCGATCGAAGAACGGACCTTGCTTCAGGGCAGCACAAAAGCCGATCAATATTCAATCATGTGTTATCAATTGCCGGCGTCTGTTACTGTGGATGGCAAACCAATCGTTGGCGGAAGCGATATCGACAAGTCGGATTATGATTTCTGCGGCTTGATTTATCCGCGTTCCAGCAGCACACCATTGACGCCGTTCTCCGCCGAACCCGAAGATTGGCCCGAGGAAGAGGACGTATTGGTGGATGTCTGATTGCCGAGCCGATGAAGCGTCCAAGGGCACTTTTTGAAATCGCTTCCAGCGAGCAGCTTCCCGAAGAGGCGGTGCTGCAGGTGGGCGACGTGCTCCTTGTCAATGCCACAGGCATCACTACTCATGGCGGATCGAGCGTGGTCGAAATTGTCGGACCGCTGACTAGCGGTGTTCTGACCGCTTCGGAAACGCTTCTGCCGGCCGGCGCACCCAACCTTGTCGTCGTTGTCGCCCGACACGCGGGACAGGAGCAGCTCGACTTTGTATTCGGCACGCCATGGGGACCACACCACAAGCGAACGATAGACATCCGTGTCGAACCATCGAGCTGACTGCAAATGCGGCCGCGAAGCGGCGCTCCGGTTATCGCGCTTTGGGCTATGTGATTGAGCAACGGGAGTCCGAATAGTCGCCGTGTCTACATGATAAACTTGCTTTTCCCGTCACCGCCCGGCTGACACAGAAAGGCCGTCCCGATCGAACAGATGTAGAGCAGCCTTGTCCAGGCCGAGTCCAACCGTATCACCGATGGCAAAGCGGGCATTGCCGGGCCGGCGGATCGTCACCAGTGTGCCGTCGCCGACCAGCGCATAGACATAGGTGTCGGAGCCGAGGCGTTCGACAACGTCGACCTTTGCATCGATGTGTCCCTGCCCGGCTGCGCAGATCTCGATGTTTTCCGGGCGGATACCGAGGTTGACGGCGGTCTTCGGCGTGCCCGGCAGATCGATGTGGCCGGAGCCGGAGAAGCGCATGCCGCACTCCACCGCTTCGCCATCGAAGACATTCATCTTCGGCGAACCGAGAAACTGGGCGACGAAAAGGTTGGCCGGCTTTTCATAGAGGTCGATCGGCGAGCCGACCTGCTGAATGGCACCATCCTTCAGCACCACGATCTTGTCGGCCAGCGTCATCGCCTCGACCTGGTCGTGGGTGACATAGATCATCGTGGCACCGAGCCGCTGGTGCAGCTTGGCGATTTCGATGCGCATCTCTGCTCTGAGCGCTGCGTCGAGGTTCGACAGCGGTTCATCGAACAGGAAGGCGACGGGGTCGCGCACGATGGCGCGGCCGATGGCAACGCGCTGGCGCTGGCCGCCGGAGAGCTCCTTCGGTTTGCGATCGAGATAGTTTTCAAGCCTGAGCGACGTCGCGGCTTCCTTAACACGCCGGTCGATCTCCGCGCGCAGCGTGCGGGCGACCTCGAGGCCGAAAGCCATGTTGGCGCGCACCGTCTTGTGCGGATAGAGCGCGTAGGATTGGAACACCATGGAAAGCGCCCGGTCGGCCGGGCCGAGCTCGGTGACATCCTCGCCGTCGATCAGGATCTGGCCGGACGTCGCTTCTTCCAGGCCAGCGACGAGGCGCAGGAGTGTCGACTTGCCGCTGCCCGACGGGCCGACGAAGACGACGAATTCGCCGTCGCCGATCTCCAGATCGAGGTTGCGGATGATGTCGACCGCGCCGAAGGATTTCTTGATGTTCTTGAGTTCGATAACGGCCATGTCTCTTTCCTCAGGCCTTGACGCCGCCGGCCCCAAGGCCGCCTTGCCAAAAGCGCTGCATGACGATGAATGCGATGATCACGGGCACGATGCTGATTAGCGCTCCGGCGAGCACCAGTGTGAACAGAGCCGCGCCGCCCCCGGAACCGACCGTGGCCGTCGCATACCATTGCGCGAGGCCGACCGTGACCGGGAAATATTCAGCCGAACTCAGCACCACCAACGGCAGGAAGTAATTGTTCCAGGTGGCGACGAAAGAGAGGATCAGCACGGTGGCAAAACCCGGCATCAGCAGCCGCAGCGCCAGCGAGAAGAAGATGTGGAACTCGCCGGCGCCATCGACGCGACCGGCATCGATCAACTCATTGGGAATGGCGTCATCGGCATAGACGCGCATCAGGAAAACGCCCGGTGGATAAACCAGTGACGGCAGGATCACCGCCCAGGGCGTATTGACCATGCCGACCTTGGACATCAACAGAAACAACGGTACGACGAGCGCTGTCTGCGGGATCATCACCGCCCCGAGGATCACGGCAAAGACCAGCCGCTTGCCGTGAAAATCATATTTCGCCAGCGCATACCCGGCCATGGTGGCGAACAGGGCCGCCCCCAGCCCTGAGACCGTGGCGTAAACAATGGTGTTGAGCAGCCAGCGGGTGAAAATGCCGTCCTGGAAGGTGAAGACGCCGCGAATATTCTCGAACAGACGAAAGTCGTCGGAGAACCACAGACCGAAGGTGGTGAACAGGTCGTTGTTGGATTTTGTCGCCGAGACCAGCACATAGAATAGCGGCAGCGCCGTGTAGAACCAGATCAGCGCGAGGATCGCGGACAGCATCCAGCGATTCCGGCGGAAAGTGGGCGAGCGTTTCGACTTGCCGACAATAGCCATCAGCCCCTCCCCCGGTTGACGACCAGCATGAAGGCGTAGGAGATCACGGCCGTCACCGCACCCAGCACGAAGGAGACGGCGGCTGAATAGTTGTATTGCTGGTTGGCGAAGGCGAGCGTGTAGGCATAATAGTTTGGCGTATAGGTGTTGTTGATCGATAGCGGCGCCAGATTGTGCAGCAGATAGGGCTCCGAGAAGAGCTGCAGCGAGCCAATGATCGAGAAGATGACGGTGACGACAATCATTGGTGCGATCAAGGGCAGCTTGACCTTGATCGCATAGGTGAAACTGCCAGCGCCGTCCATCGCGGCCGCCTCTTCGAGGTCCTGCGGGATCGCCTGCAGCGCGGCATAGAAGATGATCATCTGGTAGCCGGTATATTCCCAGTTGGCGATATTGGCGATGGAAGCCAGGATGGTGCTGTCAGCGAGGAAATTTGGTGCGGGCAGGCTGAGCGCATGCGCGAGCTGGGTGAACGGGCCGAAGGACGGACCGTAGAGATAGCCCCAGATCAGCGCCGCGATCACCGTCGGCACAGCATAAGGCAGGAACAGGCTGACGCGGAAGAAGCTCTTGGCATAGACCGTGCCGCTGTCGAGGATCAGCGCGATCAACAGCGCCACCGCGATCATGCCAGGAATCTGGATCACCGCGAATTTCAGGAGAACGACGACGCCAGCCCAGAATTTTGGATCGCCGAGCGCACGGATGAAATTGGCCGCGCCAACGAATTTCGTGCCGGCGACCAGCGTCGTCTTGTAGATGGCGAGATCGAACGCATAGGCCATCGGCGCGATCAGGAAGGCGATGAAAAGCAGCGCGAACGGTGCAAGGAAGAGATAAGGCGCCAGCCCCTTGCTCACCCGGTATCGCCGCTTGCGGCTCTTCAAACCGGCCATATTGTACTCCACAATCGTCGGCACGCGGACACGTGCCAAAAGAAGGGATGCGAGGCCCCACACCCCGCATCCCCGGCAGGGTCAGCCCTGGGAGACGGTATAACCCTGATCGCTGCAATAGGCACTCACGGTCTGCTGCAGCCGGTCGAAACCGTCGGCGAGCGAGCCCTTGCCGCCGATCGAGGCTGACAGCTCCTGCTGCACCTGGCCGGCAAGATAATCCTGGAACGGCGCATACTGGAACGAGGAGTCGACATGCTTGGCGCTTTCGACGAAGACTTCGTTGACTGCCTGGCCGCCATAGAGATCGTATTTGTGGCCCATCAGTTCGGGGTCGGCGACCAGTGCCTTCTGCACCGGGAAGAGGAACTGCTTGGTGTTCCACAGCTTGCCCGCCTCGGCATTGCTGCCAAGGAACATGGCAAGCTGCGTGGCTTCCTTCGGATGCTTCGAGGTCTTGAAGACTGAGAAGGTCGATCCGCCGAGATTGGCCGAAACATATTTGCTTGCATCCCATTGCGGCAAGGGTGCTGCGCGCCAATGACCATTGCTCTTCTTGGCAAATTGCGGAATGAACACCGCACCCCAGGCGCCGGTCATCCAAGAAGCATAGGTGCCCTCGTCGAGCCCCGTGAACCAATCTGTGGTCCAGACCGGCGTCTTGATGCCGACGGCCTTGGCGTCGATCAGGTCCTGCCAGTAGGCGGCCCATTTCTTGGCGACGGCGTCGTTGAGGTTGAGCTTGAGATCTGTGCCGTTGAGCGCGAACGGCTTCCAGCCAGCTTGCGCCAACAGCGCGATCACCCAGCCGCCATCGGCTGTGCCGCCGAAATTGGTGAGATAGGTGTCGGGCGAGGCCTTGGAGAGCACCTTGGAGCTGTCGGCGAATTCCGCCCAGGTCTTCGGCACGGCGATCTTGTGGTTATCCAGCACGTCTGCGCGATAGAGAATGCCCATCGGGCCGGAATCCCACGGAATGCCGTAGGCGGCATTGCCATCCGAAACCGATGCCCAGGTCCAGTCGATGAACTTGTCCTTGACGTCATTGGCGCCGTATTGGCCCATGTCGAGCAGCGCCTGGAGCTGGCGGAAGCCGGGAATGTTGGTGAATTCGACCTGACCGACATCCGGCAGGCCGGTGCCGGCCTGGATGGCGTTGCGCAGCTTGACATATTCGTCCGGGCCCTGGCCGGCATTCTCCAGCTTGACCGAAATGTTCGGAAAGGCTTTGGTAAACAGGTCGATCTCGGACTGGGTGTTTGGCGTCCAGGCCCACATGGTGAGGTCCACCTTGTCCTCGGCAAGCGCGGATGAAGCAAGGCCCGGCATGGCGGCGGCCACGGCGCCAGCACCAGCGGCCTGCAGCAATTGGCGGCGGCTCAGCATCGCCTGGATGAATTCTTTTCTCATGTCATTGCTCATGATGTTCCTCCCGATCTCCCATGCAATACGGCATGCCGCCACATGCGACGGATGCGTCCGCTCTCGCAGTGGCCGCAATTCAGCATGCGCAATTTGCGTTGTCAATTGCGCAATTTCCGTTTTTATGCAAATTTTGCTGCGAAGATAGTTCGTCTTGCGAGGCGAAGAGCGGTTGATATCGCGGTTCGAGGGATGGATTTGGCGTGAGAATCCCGGATGATACCGGGTCTGGAGGACTGGTTTTGAGCAAGCTACGAAAATCGGACGCAAATCAGATTGCCATTGCCAAGGCGGCTGGGGTGTCGGTCAGCACGGTGTCGCGGGCGCTGTCGGATTCGCCGGGGATCAGCGACGAACGCCGCTCGCAAATCCGCAAACTGGCGGAGGATGCCGGCTATCTCGGCCGCAGCCGGCAAATGGTGGCGGCGCCGGCAAAGCATTTGCGCGCTTATGTCACCGGCAGCCTGGCGACCGGCGGGCTCGTTGCCTTCTATGAGGCTGTGATCGCCGGTTTGCGCGACAGCGCCCGCGACAATGGTTTTACCCTGGCAATCCGCATGGTCGACGAGTCGGTACTGGGACGCGAGCGCATGCTGCGCGATCAGGAAAGCGAAGAAGCGTCGACGACGATCTTCGTCGGCATCGATCCCTCACCGGGGCTGGCCGCGCACTTTCTCGACGGCCGGCATCACGCCGTGCTCATCAATGGCTACGATCCGGAAATGCGCTTCGATTGCGTGGCACCATCGAATTTCTTCGGCGCGGAATTGGCAACCAGGACGCTGCTTGCCGCCGGTCACCGGAAATTGCTTTATATTCATGACCATACGCGCTGGACGACAATCCAGAGGCGGCGGGGATTTTACGCGGCTCTGGAACTTCATAAAGATGTCACCAGCACTGCGATCGGCGCCGCCAACGGCATGGATAGCGAAATCCTCGCCGAGGTCGAGCGACGAAGGAAGGGCGAATCGGACTGGACGGCCGTGTTCTGCGCCAACGACATGGTCGCGTTCCGGCTGATGAACGCGCTGGAAGCAGTTGGTATCAACGTGCCCGGCGAAGTTTCGCTGATCGGCTTCGACGACCTGCCCTATGCGGCGCTGATGCATCCGCGCCTGACCACGATGCGGGTCGATTGCGCCGAGATGGCGCGACAGGCGATCGCCCTTGCACAGCGCCGCATTGCCGAGCCGGATGCAACCCCGCTGCAGATAGAATGCGGTGTCAGCCTGCAGTCCGGCGAGACGATAGCGCAAATTGCGTAAAATTTGAAAATATGCGCAAATCACTTGCATGATTTGCGTCAACGTGCAATCTCAGGAGCAAGCGGCCTGGCCGCCTTCGCATAGCGCGGCGTCACATCTCCGCGCCCAGGAGATTGCATGCCTCAGTATCCCCGCACTGCCGCACAGGCCGGCGCCGCCCCGGCGCTCACCTTTGCCTTCGGCCCGTTCGGCGCTGACAGCCTGTTTTCAAACGAAGACATGCAGCGGCTTGGTGACAGCTGCCGGATCGCCTCTGGTGCCCCGTTGCAGGATTTCTCCGGCGATGCGGCGAGAACCGTGCTGTCGAAGACGGAAATTCTCGTTACCGGCTGGGGCTGCCCGCCGATCGACGACGCCGTGCTCAGCGCCGCGCCGAACCTGAAGCTGATCGCCCATGCTGCCGGATCGGTGAAGCATCTGGTTTCGTCCGCCGTTTTCGCACGTGGTGTGCTGGTCTCCAATGCCGCCGATGCCAACGCCGTTCCGGTCGCCGAATTCACGCTTGCCGCGATCCTGCTGGCTAACAAGCAGGTGTTCAGATTCCAGCGAGATTATCTCCGGGAACGTGCGCCGGTAGCCCTTCACGCTTCCTTCGACGGCAATGCCGGCAACTGGCGCAAGCGGGTCGGCATTGTCGGCGCCTCGCGCATCGGCCGCCGCGTCATCGAACTGCTCAAACCTCATGATATCGATGTCGTGCTTCACGATCCGATGATCAACCCGGTCGAAGCCTGGGGCATGGGCGTCGAGCTCGCCTCGCTGGAAGTGCTGATGGAGACATGCGACACCGTTTCGGTCCATGCACCCCTGCTGCCTTCGACCCACAACATGATCGATGCGGCGATGCTGGCGCGGATGGGGGATGGCGCGACGCTGATCAACACGGCACGCGGCGGGCTGATCGATCACGCAGCGCTGGAAGCCGAACTGGTGAGCGGCCGCCTCTGGGCAATCCTCGATGTCACGGAGCCCGAGACGCTGCCGGACGATTCGCCGCTTTACCGGCTCGACAACGTGCTGCTCACGCCGCATATCGCCGGCGCCATCGGCAATGAGCGTCTGAGACTTGGCCGACTGATCGCCGATGAAATCGGGCGCTATCTCAACCGCGAGCCGCTGCGCCACAGCGTCAACGCCGAGAGCCTGAAGCACCAGGCGTAAGGGGCGGCAGATGCGCAAAGCGGTCATCGTCTGGGGCGGCTGGCAGGGACACGAGCCGGAGCAATGTGCCGAGATTGTCGGCGAAATGCTGCGTCAGGACGGTTTCGCGGTCGAGATCACCGACGATCTCGGCATCTTCGGTTCCCCTGCCTTGTCCCAGGCCGACCTGCTGGTGCCGATCATCACCGGCGAGAGTATCGAACAGAAGCACGCCGAAGCCTTGGTCGAAGCGGTGCGCGGCGGGTTGGGCCTGGCGGGCCATCATGGTTCGATTGCCACGACCTTCAAGGAAAGCGGCCCGTTCCGCTATGTCTCCGGCGTCACCTGGGTTGCCCATCCCGGCGACATCATCGATTTCCGCGTCAATATCATCCAGCAGGATGACCCGCTGACGGCCGGCATTCCGGATTTCGACTGGCGCTCGGAACAATATTACCTGCATTGCGATCCCAGCATCGACGTGCTTGCCACCACGACCTTTTCCGGAGAATTCGATCCGGCTGTCAGCAATGTCACCATGCCCGTGATCTTCAAGCGCTATTTCGGCGCCGGCCGCATCTTCTATTCCGCCCTCGGCCATGTCGCGTCCGAGTTCGACCATCCCTATATGCCGCTCATCCTTCGCCGGGGCCTCGCCTGGGCCGCCCGCCAATAGATCCGAGAACCGATCATGACCACGCAATTCCGCTTCATCGCCCCTCGCCTCGACGACCCGCGCCTGCTGCAGGAGCGCCGCTATTCCATGCTGATCGGCGGCAAAAGCCTGCCTGCCCTTTCCGGCGAGGTCCTCACGCGCGAAAGCCCGGCTCATCCCGGCCATGTGGTCGGCATCATTCCCAAGGGCTCTCGCGCCGACGCCGAAGCGGCGATCGCCGCTGCCCGCGCCGCCTTCGATAGCGGCCCCTGGCCGCGCATGACCGGCGCCGACCGTGCAAGGATCATCTATCGCGTCGGCGAGGCGATCGAAGCCAATCTCGAGGAATTGGCAACCATCGAGGCATTGGAAGTCGGCAAAGCGATCAACCAGGCGCGCAATGAAATGCGCTTTTCCGCCTCGCTCTGGCGCTATGCCGCCGGCCATGCGCAGGGCCTGGAGGGCGACACACATAATGATCTCGGCGTGGGCGCGATCGGCCTCACGTTCCGTGAGCCGGCCGGCGTCGTCGGCGTGATCACGCCGTGGAATTTTCCGCTTCTGATCGGCTCCGAGCGCATTGCCTGGGCGATCGGCGCCGGCTGCACGGTGATCATAAAACCCTCGGAATTCACCTCCGGCTCGACCATCCGCATGGCGGAACTGGCACGCGAGGCAGGCCTGCCGGACGGCGTGTTCAACGTTATCACCGGCTATGGTGCCGATGCCGGCCAGGTGTTTGCCGAACATCCTGATGTCGATGTGGTCAATTTCACCGGTTCGCAGCGCGTCGGCCGGATCATCGGCAGCCTTGCCGGGCAGAACATCAAGCGCGTCGGGCTGGAGCTTGGCGGCAAGGGGCCGCAAATGGTGTTTGCCGATGCCGATCTCGATGCGGCGGCCGCCAAGATCGTCGGTGGCGCCTTCCATTGCTCCGGCCAGGCGTGCATTGCCGGCAGCCGGCTGATCGTGCATGACAGCGTCGCCGACAGGCTCCTGGAAAAGATCGAGGCGCTGGCCGTCAAGGTCGTCCACGGCGACCCGCTCGATGACCGCACCGATGTCGGCGCACTGGTCCATCAGGCGCATCTCGACAAGGTCGCGGGCTATGTGGCGGCCGGCAAGGCGGACGGCGCGGAGATCTACACCGGCGGCGGCGTCTTGGGCGAATCCGGCGCCTTCTATGCCCCGACCATCTTTACTGCCGTGAAGCCTGGCATGTCGATCGCCCGCGATGAGATCTTCGGGCCGGTGCTGACCACCTTTCGTTTCACCGATGCCGAGGAAGCAATCCGGCTCGCCAACGACACGCCTTTCGGGCTTTCAGCCTGTGTCTGGTCGACCAACCTCGCCACCGCGATACAGGCGATCCGCCGCATCAAGGCCGGCCGCACCTGGATCAATTCTATGGGCGATGGCAGCGCACAAATGCCGATCGGTGGCTACAAGTCGAGCGGTGTCGGCCGCGAACTCGGCAAGCACGGTTTCGATGAATATTCAGAAATCAAGAGCGTGCATGTGACGCTGAGCGGTGGGTTGCTGTAGCGGCCGCGACCCCGCCGGCGCCCAGCGCGATGGCGCGAATTCCCAGCCGATAAACCGGGGATTCATCGTGTGTGCGCAACGAGCTTAATATGGTCCTGCTTCGGCAGGCTTGTTCCTGCCGCTGTCGTCCCCGGCCGAGAGAGCTCTCAGAACGGCTTCAGGCTCACGTTCCATGATCCGAAGCAATGTTCGCGCGGCACCCGAAGGTTGACGCTTGCCCTGTTCCCATTTCTTGTAGCCAGACGGGCTGGTGCCGAGAACAGCGGCCATTTCATCTTGTGTCAGATCAAGCTTCTGGCGAATCGCCTTCGCATCAACCGAACCGATATCAACGGAGTGGATGCCAAAACCAGGAGCGTTCTTTCCCTGCGCGTGCGCCAAGGCTTCCGACATTGCCTGGATCAGGTCAGCGCCAAATTTTGTCATCTCGCTCATGCCTTGCTCCTGTATGTCGCCTTAATCGCTTTGGCAAAAGCCGCAACGGCCTTTGCTTCGTCAGGGTTCAGGTTTGTCTTCTCGTTCTTGCCGTAGGCAAGCAGCGCATAGATAGGCGCCTCGTCACTGTACCAATAGTAAATCACGCGCGCCCCACCACGCTTTCCTTTGCCTTTCGCCGCAAACCGAATTTTCCGGACTCCACCAGTGCCGGGGATTTCGTCTCCGACCTGGGGATTCGTCGCAAGGAAATCGATCATTTCCTTATGCTCTTCCTCGGTGAACAGCTCAGCTGCCTGTCTCACGAACATTGGTGTCTCGGCGACGGTCTGCATCTCGATCCTATAACCCAATGGGCTATAAATATGACTTGACGATATCGTGTGTCAATGGTCCGATGTGCGGCGACAACCAATCAACGAGATCAACATCTCAGTTCGTCCCTCCTGGGAGATATGCGGCTGCTTTGGCCTGCCAAGCAGTCACATATTCGAACCATCAAAGGCCGGCAGATCGCCCTGGTAACGGTTGAGGCCGATATCCTGTAGCGTCGCACGGCGATGGATTTCAGCCATGATCGGTTCGAATATGCTGTTTGCCCGTTCGAGTTCGGCATGTTCGGCGAGGTGGGCAGGCACCAGTTCGGCAATCTCGGCGAACACCTCGTTCTCGTTGACAGTGGTCAACCGCCCGTTCTGCATGACGATCCTGCCCGCGACCATGACCGTCTCCACCGAAGAGCCGTTTTCGGCAAAGACCAGTTGCCGGGCGGCATCGTTGAACGGCATGAAGGCATAGGAGTTGAGGTTGAGGATCAGCAGGTCGGCGGCCTTGCCGACCTCTAGCGAGCCGGTCACCTGCTCCAGCATGGCGCTCCGGGCGCCGCCGATCGTCGCCATGCGCAGAATCTCCCCGGCCTTCACCCATCTGGAATAATCCGGCCCGGAGACGCTATGGATCAGGCCGGCGACGCGCATCACGTCGAAGATCCGCGACGTGTCGTTCGAGCAGACGCCGTCCGTGCCGAGGCCGATGGTGACGCCGGCATCGAGCAGGCGGCGGATCGGAGAAATGCCGGCGCCGAGTTTTTGGTTGGAGACGGCATTGTGGGCGATCGACATGCCAGCCGCGCCCATCAGCGCCATATCCTCGTCGCTCACCCAGACGGAATGGGCAAATGTGGTGTTACGCTTCAGCAGCCCGAGATCATGCATATAAGCGACCAGGGTCTTGCCATAGAGCTCGTGTCCAGTGACGGCCTGGGTCTTCGTCTCCAACACGTGGGTGTGGTAGGGCACGCCCTTGTCGACGGCCAGATCCATGCAGGCCAGCATGAGGTCTCGCGTGCAGCGCTGCGGCGCGGAGGGTGCGATCATGAAGTTCAGCCGCCCGGCACGGCCGTGCAGGCTCGAAAAGGCCGATTTGCAATAATCGATATAGGCTCCGGCCGAGATCGGCGGACCGAAATCGAGTTTATCCTGCAAGTCCTGCGGCATGATTTCGCGCGCGTAGGGCAGCGCATCGAGGGCATGGATATTCATCACTGCGCTCGAGACATTGGCGCGAATGCCGGCATCCTCGTAAGCCTGGAAGACGATGCCCAGCCGATCGAGGTCATGGGCCGGCGGATCGAAGAAATCGTCGCAGAACGTAGTGACGCCGCTCCGCAGTGACTCCATCGCCAGGAGCAGGCTGCGGAGATAGAGAAGCCGCTGGCCGATCGCGCCGTTCATCAGCAGCGGATAGGCATAGAGCAGCCAGATTTCCAGCGGCATGCCCTGGTAGCGCCCGCGGAAGAAGGTCTCGCTCGAATGGGTATGGGAATTGATCAGGCCGGGCATGACCAGCTTGCCGCGGCCGTCGATCACTTGAACGTCCGGCTCGGCTTGAAGACTAGGGCCAATCGCCTTGATCGCGCTGCCTTCGATCAGGATATCGCCGTCGAACGGGTCGGTGCCGTGCAACTCGTCGATGGCAAGGATTTTCGCGCCGCGGATCAGGGTCTGGCTCATGACAAGTTCCCCAGCGACCGGATCAGCAGATCATAATAAGCGATCGGATCGCCATCCCGGACATAGAAGACATTTCGCGGACGGTCGGTGATCTGCCACCAGTCGGCGACCGTCATGCCTGATGTCAGGGTACCATTGAGCTCGACCGAGACGTTGATCTGCCGTCCCTTGAAAATTTCCGGCGCCAGCATGAATGCCGGCACGCATGGGCCATGGAGTGGCGCGCCTTCCCAGCCGTATTTCTTGAGGTCGAAGGCTTCGGAAAATTCCAGCATTTCGGCCGTGGCGATGCCGGAACGGTTGCCGAGTGCCCGCATTGCCCCAAGACGTTCAGGCGTCGAGCGCATCTGATGCGTGACGTCGAGCGGCAGCAGTGTCGTCTTGATCCCGGATTTCAGCACGATGTCAGCAGCTTCCGGGTCGACATAGCAGTTGAATTCGGCCGAAGGCGTGATGTTGCCGACCTCGAAATAGGCGCCGAGCATGGCGACGATCTCGACAATCTTTTCGGCGATATCCGGCGCCTTCCTGAGCGCCATAGCCAGATTGGTGAGCGGCGAAAGCGAGCAGATGGTGATCTCGCCCGGATGGGTGCGGACAGTGTCGACGATGAAATCGACGCCGTGCGTATCCTGCATCCGGATCTTCGGTTCCGGCAGATCGGGACCGTCGAGGCCGGTCGGGCCATGGACGTGCTCGGCCATGACCAGCGGCCGGACGATCGGGTGTGGGCAGCCGGCAAAGACCGGGATATCCGGCCGGCCGGCCAGTTCCATCAGCTTCAGGCAGTTGGCGATCGTATAGTCGAGGCTGATATTGCCAGCGGTCGCCACCAGGCCAAGCACATCGAAAGCCTGGCGCTGGCCGAGGATCATCAGGATGGCCGCCGCCTGGTCCTGGCCGGGATCGGTGAGGATGATCAGTTTGCGGGTCATGCCGCCGCCTCGATCTTGCCGGGCGCGCCGCCTTGGAGCCAGGCATAGAGTTCCCAGGTCTCGCCGTCGGGGCCGTAGAAGTAGGCGCCATGCGCGTTCCAGGCGTAATCAGCCGGCGGCCGGATGAATTCGACGCCATCCGCCTTCAATTGCTCATAGGTCTTGTCGAGCTCGGCGATGCTGCCCAGCCTGACCGCGATCAGCACGGCCGATGCCGAGCCAGGCTTCACCCGGACGTCGGCGTGGTGCTGGATATGATCGCGCTCCCAGAGTGCCAGCGTCAGGCCGGCGCCGGTGAAATCGGCGAAACCCGGGGCGCGATGCTTCAGTTCAAAACCCAGCTTTTCCGTGTAGAAGCGGATCGATTTCTCGATGTCGGTGACGAGGATGCAGACGTCCTGGATCGGATGTGCCTGGGCGAATTTCATCGTGTTTCTTCCCTGTTCATTGGTCTCTGAGTTCGGCAAAACCGGCCGCCGCCTTGGCGCCGCCGCGCAGCTTGCCGGAAAGCCAGACGCCGAAAATGGTGGCGAGATAAGGTAGCGCCTGCAGAAGGTCATGCGGGACCTTGTCGCCGAAGCTCAGCTGGGCGCGGATGCCGATGGCGCCGACCACGGCGAAGAACAATGCCGCGAAGGTCGAGCCGATCGGATGCGCCGCGCCGAAGATGACGGCCGCAAAGGCCATGAAGCCGCGGCCCGAGGTCATGCCCTGGGCGAAGAATTGCAGGCTGCCGGCCGCCAGCTCCGCTCCGCCGATGGCACAGAGGACACCGCCGATGGAAAGCGCCACCAGCCGCATGCGCGACGGGTTGGCGCCGACCGAGCGCGCCGCGAAGGGATGTTCGCCGCAGGCGGCGAGCTGCAGGCCGAAGCGCGTGCGCCGAAGCAGCAGCCAGAGGCCGAAGACGACGAAAGGCATGGCGAGCACGAAAATCGACAGCACGCCATAATCGCCAAAAGCCGGGCCGAGCCTTGGAACGCCGAAGGGCGCAGAGACGGTTGCCTGGCTGCCGAAAATCGATTCCACCGCCAGCGCCGTGCCGCCGATGCCCAGTCCCGTCAGGCCGAGGCCCGCGATGATCGGATTGGCCTTCAGCCTGTCGATGACGAACCAGAGCAGCGCGGAGGCCAGAATGCACAGCACAATGGCGATCAGCATGGCCAGCCAGAAGGAATTGGTCAGCATGATCCCGAGGATGGTGGCACAGGAGCCGATGATCATGATGCCTTCGAGGCCGAGATTCCAGACACCGGCCCGCTGGGCGATCATGCCGGCGAGCGTGACATAGACGAGGGGCGTGCCGGAGCGGAGGATGGCGATGATGACATCGTTCATGACGGACGCCTTCCGATATTGAAGAGCTTGTCGAGGAAACCGGCGCGGGCGGTGATGAACAGCGCAATGGCCGCATTGATGATGTCGATCGCCGCCGCCGGCAAGCCGGCCATGATCGGCAGGTAAAGCGCGGCGGAGGCGAGCCCCCCGAAGAACAGCGATACCACCGCCGTGCCGACGATCGACAGGTTGGCGACCAGCGCGATCAGGATGGCGGTAAAGCCATGTGTCGGCAGGAAGCCGGAGGCGATGCGGCCGTTCGGCCCCATCAGTTCGACTGTGCCGGCCAACCCGGCGAGCGCGCCGGAGATCAGGAACGAGGCCAGCCCCAGCTGCCAGAGTTTCGCCCCCTGCCACTGCACCATGGTGCCGTTGCGGCCGGCCAGGCTCGCCAGCACGCCGAAGGCGGTGCGATTGACGAGCAGCCACATAACCACGCCGACGACCACGGCGATGGCGATGATGGTCGGCGAGACGCCGAGCGAATTGGAAATGCGGTAGGCCGCGTCGAGCGGCCGACTGGACGCCTGCTGGCCGGAGCCAGACGGATCCTTGAGCGGTCCCGAAGTGACGTAGATCAGCAGCAATCCGGCGAGGAAATTGCCCATCAGCGTGGTGATCACCTCGTCGGTGCCGGAGCGCAGCCGCAGCAGCCCGGGCCACAGCGCCCAGACTGCGCCGCCGGCCATGCCTGCAATGAAGCAGATCGGAATGACCAGCGCTGCCGGCCCGCCCTTCAGCCATTCGGCGGCGAAGGCGGCGCAGATGGCGCCGACATAGAACTGGCCTTGTGCACCGATATTGAAAAAACCGGCGCGGAACGAGATCGAGACACCGGCGGCGGTGATGAACAGCGGCAGCGCCCATCTGAGGCTCTGCTGCACGGCACCCGGATGCAGGAAGGCGCCATCGGCGACAGAGGTGAGCATCAGCCAGGCATTGTAGCCGGCGAACTGGAAGACCACGGCGCAGAGCACCAGGGCGAAGACGACGAAGACCAGGCTGCGCAGGACGGTGAGGATACGATCTCTCATCAATGGGCTCCCATGCCTGCCGGAACCGATGTCGTTGGGCCAGCGCCACTCGCATGCCCTGCGCCGGTCATGGCGGCGCCGACCGCCTGGATGTCGTAAGGCGCGGAGAATTCTCCGGCAGTCCTGCCGGACAGCATGACGACGACACGATCGGAAATGTCGAACAGCTCGTCGAGATCCGAGGAGATCAACAGGATCGCGGCACCCCGGTCACGCGCGGCGCGGAGCGATTGCCAGACGAAAGCTGTGGCGCCGATATCCAGTCCGCGCGTCGGCTGGGCGGCGATGATCACCTTGGCGTCAGGGTCGATCTCGCGCGCGAGGATGACTTTCTGGGCATTGCCGCCCGACAGCGACCCCGCTTTCTGCAGCGGCGAATGGTAACGCACGTCCCAGTTCTTCAGCGCCTTGTCGCAGAGCCTGTGGATGGCGGACGGGTTGACGAGGCGAAGCAGCGGTCCTTGCAGCAGCTCGCGGGCGCTCCAGTTCTCCCAGAGCGAACTGGTCAGGCTCAGCCCTTCGACATTGCGCTCGAACGGAATGATCCGGAGCCCCAGGCCGCGACGGACGGTCAGCGGTTCGCCGCCGATGTCCCTTCCGGCAAGTGCGATGCTGCCCGCCGAGAGGTCGGCGAGGTTGGCGATGGCGCGCACCAGCGTCTTCTGGCCATTGCCCTCGACCCCGGCAATGCCGAGGATTTCACCGGGCCGAAGCGTCAGGTCGATGCCGTCGAGGCTGGTGCCTTCGCTGTCGGGCCTGGTCGAAACGCCCGACAGGGCCAGCACCGGAGCCGAGGCCGTCGAGCTGTGTGCCTTGGGCGTCTCGTGCGTTACAGCCGCCGCGCCGGTCAGCGCCTGCCGATCTTCCGCCGCCAAGCTGCGTGCGGCATCGCCGACGATCAGATTTGCCAGGCGTTCGGCGGTGATGTCGGCGCAGGCGAGCGGACCGTCAACCAGCTTGCCACCGCGCAGCACCGTCACCGTATCGGCAATGCCGAGCACTTCACGAATCTTGTGCAGGATGAGGATGACGGTCACGCCGCGCTGCTTCAGCCGGCGGACACGGGCGAACAACATTTCGATGCCTGAGGGCGACAGGACCGCGGTGGGCTCATCGAGGATCAGCACCTTGGCATCGGTGACCAGTGCCCGGGCGATCTCGATGCCCTGCTGGGTTTCGATCGGCAGGTCGCAAATGCGCTTCGACAGGTCGACATGCACGTCAAGACTTTCGAGGTGAGGCCGCCAGCGCTTGATCAGTCCATTGCGCGTAAAAAGCCCGCCTTTGCCGGTGGCACCGAATTCCATCGCCTCGGCCACCGTGAACGACGGCGGCAGGGCAAAACTCTGATGGACGAGTTCGACGCCGGCGGAACGGCTTTCGCCAACGTCGCCGGTGCGGATCTCGCGGCCGCCGATCTCGACTGCACCCTCTGCCGGCCGCACCAGACCGGACGCGACGCGGGCAAAGGTGGTCTTGCCGGCACCGTTCTGGCCGACGACGGCATGGATAAGCCCCGGCTCGAAGGCGACGGACACATCTGAAAGCGCCACCACTTCGCCATAGCGGACAGTGACGTTCCGGCAGGTGAGCGCGGACGCAAGAGAATTGGACATGGTCTATCCCGATACGAGATCAAGAGGTTCGCGACCCCAACAGGGCTAGTGTGACGGGGTCGCGAACCAGCGGCAATCCCTTTCGAGGAGGGATTGTCAGCCCAAAAATGCAGGCATCAGAGCGTGGTGTTGAACGGCACCTTGATCGAACCGTCGAGAATGCCCTTCTTGGCCTTCTCGATATCCGCCCAGACTTCCTTTTCCTTGGCACTCAGATCTGCCGGCCCCTGTTCGGCAAAGACCGGCGAAGCGATGAAATCGATGACGCCGGTGCCGAGGCCGGTCGGCTGATGGCCGCCCTTCCAATCCGCCGCGAGCGCCTTGGTCACTTCGTTATAGAGTGACTGGCCGAAATCGAGCTGCACCAGCGCGATCACCGTCTTCGGGCCGAGTTTATATTGGGCGGGCGAGATGGCCGAGACCATCCGGCCTTCCTTCTCGTTGGCCGCGGCAATGATGCCGCCGTCGGTGGCCGCCGAGTCGGTCTGGATATAGTCGATGCCGTCATTGTACATCTGGGTGGCGATTTCCTGGCCCTTGGCCGGGTCCTGGAACGAGCCGGCAAAGGCGGAAGTCACCGTCGCCTTCGGATTGACCGACTGCGCGCCGGCCTTGAGCGCATTGAAGTCGGCATTCAGCGGCGGGATGGAGATGCCGCCGATATAGCCGATCTTGCCCGATTTGGAGACCTTGGCGGCAAACATGCCCGACAGGTAGCAGCCGAGATAGTAATCATAGGACACGGTGACGACATTCGGGATGGTCGGATTGAAGGGGTCGCCGAACAGCTGGATCCACTTGGTGTTCGGATAGGACGGCGCCAGCGCCTTGATCGGCTCGGCGACTTCGTTGAAGGTCGAGACGATGACCGCAGCGCCGGCATCGGCGAGCGTCCGGAACACGGTCTCATAGGTCGCTGGGTCCTGTGCATAGACTGCGCGGTACTGGAAACCCTTCTCGCCGGCGAGCTTCTTCAATTTCTCGATCATCGAGTCGACAGGGCCGTTGTCGCCGGCGGCCTGAGTGTGGACGAGCGCCACCAGTCCGCCATCGGCGCGGGCGAGTTCGGGCAGCAGGCTGCCGGCGAGGCCGAGCGCCGCTGCACCGGCGCTGACCTGCAGGAAGCTGCGGCGGTCTATCGATGTGGTCATGAAAGTCCCAGTCTTGTTGTCAGTCATGGTCATGTTCCCTTGTTGATATTGCCTGACTTGATTTCGGTTGTTCGGCCGGTGGTGCCGGCCAGTTTACTCTCCGGGTTGGGTCGTGACGGCGGGAGAGGAAGGCGCCGGATTCATGATCATCACCTCCTGTTTCTGGATCGCATCGAGCGACCAGACTTCGGCGATGAATTTCTGCCAGTCGGGATCGGCATACATGGCCTGCCGCCGCCGCTCGCGATCGGCAAGGCTGTCATAGGCCCACATCAGCACGGTCGTATGCAGCGTGCCGAGCTCGGAGACATAAAGGCCGACATAGGTGTTGAGGTGCCTTTTCTGCACCGGCAAACCCTCGGCTTCGTATTTCTTCATCCATTTGTCGACCGTGCCTGGCTTGAACGTATACATGCGGTGTTCGAGGATCATCGGTCCGCTCCTGTGCTCGCGAGAATGAATTCGGCGCATTTCTCACCGATCATGATCGAGGGGGCGTTGGTATTGCCGCTTGAAATGATCGGCATGATCGAGGCATCGGCGACGCGCAGGCCACCTATGCCGTGCACCCTGAGCCTGGTGTCAACCACGGCCAACGGATCATTGCCCATCTTGGCGGTGCCGACGGGATGGAAGGTGGTCATGGCGGTGGCACGCAGCCATTTGGTCAGGTCGGCATCGCTTTCAGCCTCCGGGCCGGGCGCGAGCTCGCGGCCGCGATATTTGTCGAATGCCTTTTGGTTGATGACGTTACGGGTCAGCCGGATGCCGTCGATCATGGTGCGGATATCGAAATCGGCCTGGAGATAATTGGCCTGGATTTTCGGCGTATCGGCTGGATTCGCCGACCTCAGCACTATCTCGCCACGGCTTTGCGGATTGACTGGGCCGACGCGCAGGGTAAACCCATGATCGGCTTCGACCGGCCGCTTGCTGAACGGATTGGGGAAATGCAGGTTGGCGGTCTTTTCCAGCGCCGGCATGAAATGCAGCTGGATATCAGGCGCGACCAACGCCTCGTTGGAACGGATGAAGGCGCCGGCCTCGTAAGGGAAAGTGGTGGTGATGCCCTCGCCGAACAGCATGCCCTGCGCCACGGCCGGGATCAGCCTGTCGGCGCGCAGATCGCCGAACAGCGTGATCGGCTCGCGACACTCCCAGCTCATGACGCAATCGACATGGTCCTGCAGGTTCTTGCCGACGCCGGCAAGATCGTGCAGCGGCGCAACACCGACCTTCCTGAGTTCATCCGCCGGGCCGATGCCGGAAAGCAGCAGCGCCTTGGGCGTATTGACGACGCCTGCAGAGAGGATGATCTCGCGGTCGGCATAGGCAGCAGCCCTGGCGCCGTCCTTGTGGTATTCGATACCGACCGCACGGCCTTTCTCGATAATCACGTGGCTGGTCTCAGCCTCGGTCAGCACCGTCAGGTTTGGCCGGCCTAATACCGGGCGTAGAAAGGCCCAGGAGGTCGACCAGCGTTTGCCCTTCCTGATCGTGAAATCATAACGACCAAAGCCTTCCTGGCTGGCGCCGTTGAAATCATCATTGAGTGGATAGCCGGCTTCTCGCCCCGCCTCGCAGAAGATGTCCATCAGCAGATTGGAGCCACGGGCGCGGCAGACCGTGAGTTCTCCATCCGGGCTATGAAATTCGCCGTTGCGCTGGACATGCGCCTCGGAGCGTCGGAAGGCCGGCAGCACTTCATCGTAGGACCAGCCGGGCAGGCCCATCTGCGACCAGCGGTCATAGTCGTGGCGGTTGCCGCGCACATAGATCATGCCGTTGATCGTCGATGTGCCGCCCAGCACTTTGCCGCGCGGCCAATAGAGCGAACGGCCGTTGAGATAGGGTTCCGGCTCGGTGTGGTAGTGCCAGTTGTAGATGCCGGAATGGAAAAGCTTGCCCATCAGCATCGGTAGGCGGAAGAGCGGATTGCGATCCTTGCCGCCGGCTTCCAGCAGCAGCACTCTGTTCGCCGGATCCTTTGACAGCCGATTGGCCAACACGCAACCGGCGGAGCCGGCGCCGACGATGATGAAATCGTAGTGGTTTGCCGCAGCCATGGCCGTCACCATGCGATGGGTTTTGCACCCATCGTCTCCAGATAGCTGTTGCAGAGAATGAACGGGTTCGGGCGGGTCAGAACCGCCTCGGCAAAAGCTGGATGCTCGCGCAGCAGACAGCCGATCTGTCCGGAAAGCCCTTCCGAGAGATCGAAGTGCCGGAGAATATCCTGTGCCGCCTTGCCGAAGCCGATGAAGACCACCGGTTCGCCGCGAGCCATCAGCGTCTGGACCACCCTGAACATCAATGGCCGCCAGAACGCCAGATGACCGCGTGACTGGTGCGGATCGATATCGACCTTGAAGCGCGACAGAGTGAGCGATGCGTTGAGCAGCAATGCGCCTTGGCGCACCCAGCGGTCGGCAATGGCGTCGGTCTCCTCGAAACCGGATGCCGGATCGGTGAGATAGGCGCGGGTCGCCGGCCAGTCGTCGAAGCTGCGGGCGTAATCGTCGACGCCCGTGCGGGCCGCGACGATCAGCTGCATAAAGGCGCGTACGCTCTTGGAAAACATCTTGTCGAGCTCATGCCAGCCGGCGAGATTGCCGGCCTCGAAGGCCCGGCCGGTGGCAAAGCCCGGTTCCGGATAGGGGTCCTGGCCAAGGATCACGCAGCGCACATCATCCGGCCTGATGCCATCGAAAGCCCGTAGTGCATGGGCTCCCGTCGGCTGGCCGGGAAAATGCCGGCCACGCCGCACCGGAAAGATCGGCTCCCAGGCCTCGAATTGAAGATCGGCGTCGATGCGGTCGAAGTGGTCGCCGATGGGACCGAGTGCCGTACGCCAGGCCGCCGGCAGATCGGCTTCCCAACCGCCCAGCGTCTCCGCCATCGCTTCCCTCAACCGCATCGGCATCATGCCGTCCCCACTTTGTCGTTGAAAGAAAACTAGACAAAAGCTGACCAAAGTGTCAACTTCCTAAAATCAAAAAAGTGACCATTTGGTCAAATTTTTTCGACCAGATCGTCAGGTTTACTGATGGGTCAGCAAGGCTTGCATTCCCGGCGAAAAGGCGACACATGGATTTCACCCGCGTGCGGCCTGCAAGAGACCGGGAGCAAAGGGAGGGACGGGGATAGGCATGGCAAAAACGGCGAGAGACCCGGAAGAGCGGATTCGCGAGCGAAACAGACGTATCATCCTCAAGGCCGGGATCGAGGTTTTCTCACGCAAGGGTTTCGATGGCACGCGCATTGCCGAGATCGCCGAGAAATCCGGCCTGCCGAAGGCCAATGTCTATTACTATTTCTCGTCCAAGGAAGAGATCTATACCGCCATCATCGCCCATCTGATCAAGAGCTGGGACGAGGCACTGAAGCCGATCACGGCAGACAGCGAGCCGGCCGAGGCGTTCCGGAACTATGTCTATGCCAAGCTCGAATACACGCGGAGGAACGCCGCCGAGTCGCGCCTGTTCGCCAGCGAAATCATCCACGGCGCGCGCTTCCTCAAGAAGAAGGACCGCGAGCACATGCGGCTGATCACCGACGAGCGCGTCGAGGTGGTCGATGGCTGGATCGCGGCCGGCAAGATGGTACCGGTCGATCCGCGCCACCTGTTCATCACGCTCTGGGCCGCGACACAGTTTTATGCCGATTTCGAGCCACTGGCGAGCGACGCATTGCATGGAAATCGGTTGCGGGCCGCAGACTACGAGAAGGCGGCCGAGACGATCACGTCGACCATCCTCAACGGCATCCTGGCGAGACCGGAGAAGAGTATCTCGTAAAGTCGCACCTATCTGCTCATTCCGCCATTGGCAGAAAAGACCGACGAATAGCCGCCTCAGCCCGGCTCCATTGCCCGGCATTCAGCCAATGCGTCGACGATCCGGATGGCGTCGTCGCCAAGCGGCCGATCCTCTTCCAGCCTCTCTGCAAGACGACGAACGAAACCATAGGTCTCCGACGTGATCCTGCCGCAGCGATGCCCGGGCCTGAGATCAACACCCTGCGCGGCAGCCAGCATTTCACAGGCGATCAACTGCCGCCAGAAGCCCAGCATGTCGGCACATTTCTCGACCACGAGCGCCGATTGCGTCGCATGATCCTCCACGCCTTCCGAAACCGAGAGAAAATCGAGCATGACCGGATTGGCCTTGTGTCGCACCCGGGCTAGCAGCGCGGTCACCGTCTTCTGCATCGGCACGAAGCCAGCGGACGGACCCCCGACCGGTGAGAGATAACGCGGCAGGCCATTGCGGCCTGAACCGGTCAGCTGGATGAAGCGGGCCGCACAGGCCGCTGCCGTCTGGGCAATCGCCAGGCTCAGGGCCTCGAAGGCCAGCGACAGCGACGGTGTGTGGAAATTCCCCGTCGACAGCACCCGCTCTTCCTCGATGATCACCAGCGGATTATCTGCGGCGGAATTGAGCTCAATCTCGATGGCGGCGCGGGCGTTTTGCAATGCTGCGGCCAGTGCCCCATGGATCGGCGCGACGCAACGCAGGCTGAGCGGGTCCTGGATGGCCACTTTGGCCTCGAACAATGAGGAGCCGTGGAGCTGCCGCAAGATCGCCGCAGCCTCATCTTCCTGTCCTGCGGCGGCGCGCGCCTGCTGGATCGCCGGCGTGAGGATCAAGGGGTTGCCGCCCAGTGCCTCGAAGGTCAACGCTGCGGCCTTTCGCTGGGCGTCGAGCAAGGCAAGCGCATCCTGAACGACGAGCGCGCCCTGCCCCGCCGAAATGGCCGAGGCGTTCAACAAGGAAATGCCGTCCTTCGGCTGTAGGACGACCGGCGTGAGCCCGGCGCGCCTCAGCGCCTCGCCGGCATCGAGGATTTCGCCCCGATAGTCCGCCCTGCCCTCGCCGATCAGGCAGCGAGCCATGGCTGACAGCATCACCAGATCACCCGCACCGATCGAGCCAATCGACGGCAGAAGCGGATGCACGCCGGCATTGAGCAGGGCGAGCAGGGCCGAAAACACCGGCGGCGAAATGCCGGAGCCGCCGACGGAAAGCATAGCCAGCCGCGCGGCCAGGACCGCACGTGTGGCATCACGCGGCAGTGGCTCGCCGACGGCGACACCCCGTCCGCGCACCAACTGCCGTTGAAAGGCCTGATGATCGCCCTCGACGGCCGTCTTGAGATTGGCACCCAGGCCGGTATTCATGCCGTAGATCTGCTGGCCGGACGTAGCGGCAGCCTCAAGAATTTTCCGGGCTTTGGACAACCGTTCGAAAACATTCGGATCGGCTTCGACCAACACGTCATCCCGGGCAATCGCCGCGATGTCGGCGATGGTGATGCCCTTCCCGGTGAGTGTTACCGACTTCATGCGAAACGCAGCCTCTGGCCAAGCCCCGACGCCTTTGCCTTTTCGAGCAAGGCATAGCCGAGTGCGATATCACTCAGCGACAGCCCGCGATGCCACAGCAGGATGGTTTCCTCGTCGCTCTGACGTCCGGGCTTCAGGCCTGCGACCACCTGCCCGAGTTCGGCATGCAATGTTTGTTCGGACAGCTTGCCGGCTTCGACATGGGCGCGCAGCGAACCGAACTTGCCGCCCTTGCACTGGCCCCAATCGTCAACCACCATCTTGCTCATGATGTCGGTCAGCGACAGTTCCACCGCGCTCATCGTGCCGTAAGGGACGACGAAGGCGCCGGGCTTGATCCATTCGGTCTTCATCATCGGCGTCGGCTCAGACAGGCGCGAGGCCTCGACGACGATATCGGCGCCTTCAATGCAATCGCGCCAGTTGTCCGTCACTGTGATTTTCTTGCCGAGATCGGCTGCGAGCTTGGCGCCGAAGGCATCGCGGCTTTCCGGCCGGCGTGAATGGACGCGGATCTCGTCGAAATCGAAGAGATGGTCGAGCAGCCGGACGTTCCAATAGGCCGTGCCGCGCGCGCCGATATGGCCCAGCACTTTGGAATCCTTGCGCGCTAGATATTTTGCACCGATGGCGGTTACGGCACCTGTCCGCATGTCGGTGATCACGGTGGCATCGAGAATGGCCCGAGGTACGCCGGTGCGCGGATCGAAGAGATTGAGCACGCCGAATTCCGAGGGGTAGTCGAGCTTGTAATTGTCGACGAAGTCGCCGACGATTTTCACGCCCGCAAGGTTGAGCGGCGCCACATAGCCGCGCAGCACGTTGAAATGGCCGTGGAATTCCGGATTGGGCTCCAGATGGACGCGCGGCTCGATGACCGTTTCGCCCTTGCCCTGCGCACCGAGCGACGTCTCGATCGCCGCAAGGATCTCGTCATTGGAGACATCGAGCGCTTCGATGTCGAAAGCATTGAGATAGTCGATATAGATCGGGTTCATGCCAGTCTCGCAATTTCTGTCTGTTTCTATCGCCGTTTCGGCGCGCCGGCGCCAAGATTTTCGCGCAATGTCTTGCCTTCGTAGTCTTCGCGGAACAGGCCACGGCGCTGCAATTCCGGGATGACCATGGTGACGAAGTCTTCGAGCCCAGACGGGAAGAGTGGCGCCATGACGTTGAAACCGTCCGCAGCACCAACCGAAAACCGTTCTTCCATGGCATCGGCAATCTGCGACGGCGTGCCGATCACCTGCCAATGGCCGCGGGCGCCGGCAAAACTGCGCGCCAGATCGCGGATCGACAGGTTTTCGCGCCGGCCGAGGTCAACAATGAGTTTCTGCCTGCTTTGCATCGCCTGCGTCTCGGGAATGTCGGGCAGCGGTCCGTCGATCGGATAGGACGAGAGGTCGCCGATGCTGAGATAGCTGGCAAGCAGGGCCACGCCGACAGCATCGGGGATGAGCTCCTGCAATGCCCGGTACTTGGCCCTGGCGTCCGCTTCCGTCTCCGCTACGATCGGCGAAATCCCCGGCATGATGCGGATTTCGTCGGGCGCGCGGCCATACTTGGCCATGCGCGCCTTCACGTCCGCATAATAAGCCTGCGCCTCGGCAATGGTCTGGGAGGCGGCGAAGACGACGTCTGCCGTGCGGGCCGCCAGTTCCTTGCCGACATCGGAGGCGCCGGCCTGCACCATGATCGGCCGGCCCTGGGGCGAACGCGGGCTTTCAAGAATACCGTCGACCTGGAAATGCTTGCCATGGTGATGGACGGGATGGATTTTTGCTTCATCGGCGAACGTCTCGCTGAGGAGATAGGCGTCATCATCAACACCATCCCAGAGCGCCAATGCCGCATCGGCAAATTCTTCGGCCCGTTCATAGCGCTCGGAATGCGGCCGGAGGCCGGAACTGGCGAAATTTTCCGCTTCGAGTTCGCTGGCCGAGGTCACGAGATTCCAGCCGGCGCGGCCGCCGCTCAACCGGTCGAGCGAGGCGAAGGCGCGGGCCAGACCATATGGCTCGTTATAGGTCGTCGATGCCGTGGCGACCAAGCCGATGTGCGATGTGTTGACGGCGAGCGCCGCTAGCAGGCTGAGCGGTTCGAACATGGTCGATCGTGCTGCCTGGCTTGCCATTTCGGGATTGCGCTCGCGGATCGCGGCGGCGTCCTCGATGAAGATCATGTCGAACTTGCCACGTTCGGCGATGCGGGTGAGCGCGATGAAATGGGCGATATCGCTGCCAGCCGGCGCATAGGCATCCGGATGACGCCAAGCGGAAATGTGATGGCCGCCCGCCATCAGGAAGGCGCCCAGCCTCATCTTGCGGTCGCTCACGATGCAGGCTCCGTCATGACTGCGGGATGGAGTGGATAGGGCAGACCGAGGCGCTCGCGCAAAGTCGCGCCAGCCGCTGTTTTCGCCATGAACCCTCGGCGACGCAGTTCCGGCACCACCGCCTCGACGAAACCGGCGAAGGCCGCTGACGTCTGAGGCATGAGCACGAAGCCATGAACCTTGTTCTGCTCAAAGTCCTGCTGGAGCCGGTCAGCGATCTCGGTCTGCGTACCGGTGAAATCCGAAACGGTGCGGAAAATTTGTGGTGTGTTCTGAAACGCAGGGATTTCCGCGCCGGCATCCACGAAAATGACTTCGGCCATGTCCGCAACCGCGGATCCGGCACTTGCTGCAAGAACCGGCTGGCCCTGCGGCGAGCGGTTGACATTCAGCGGACCGCGAACCGAGAAATGTATGCCTATGTGGTTCTGCACATGCATTTTCCGCGGCACGAAGAAGCGGCCATCGGCCTTGTCATAGATGAAGGCATCATCTTCCCAGCTGTCCCAGAGCGCACGCACCACGTCGACATATTCGCGGTTGCGCGCTTCATCGCTGCTGGCAACGACTGTCCACCCCGTTCGCCCCTTGCTGATCGCGTCGAGCGAGGCAAGGCGACGGGCGAGATTATAGGGCTCGTGCTGATATGTCGCGGCCGTGGCGAGAAAGCCGATCGTCTTTGCTCTCGTCGAGAGGGCCGACACCAGCGTCGTGGGCTCGAAGGGCGTCGCCAGCGGCGAGAGCGTGTCGGTCGGTCGCTGTGCGTTCCGATCGGCCAGCCAGACGAAATCGAAGCCTGCCCGCTCCGCTTCCAGCACCTGTGCCAGCAGGCCATCGAAACCGAGCGCTTCACGACCCGCCTGTGACCAGGCTGCTGGATCATGACCGAATGGCGTCAGCGAAAGTCCAAGATGCATCATCGCAAATCCTCGCTGCGCTATTTCAGGGAGATGGCAGCGGGTGTCAACCGGCGCACGAGATCGTGATCCGGTCGCAAAGGCGATGATCAGATTCGCCTGTCGAACACCGACGGCGGCGCCTTGAGGCGATAGAGCGTTGTCGGACGGCGGGCCAGCGTGGTCTGGCGTTTTTCGCCGACGACCTCCTCGAGGAGGTCGAGATCATTCATTTTGCGGCGGAACGCACTCTGGTCGAGCTTCTCGCCAAGCACCGTCTCGTAAGTGGCCTGCAGTTCTGACATCGTGAAGACGTCCGGCAGCAGCCGGGCGACCATGGTGGAATAGGCGCCCTTGCCCCGCAGCCTTTCGCATGCCGCAGCCACGATCATCCCATGATCGAACGGCAGGTCGCCGGGCGCCAAGGCCGGGCGCAATGCCAAAGTCTTGTCGGCACCTGACATCAGCAGATGATGCGGCACCAGCGCGAAATAGGCGATCGAAACGGACCAGCCGCGGGGATCGCGATCCACAGCTGCAAAGGTCCGGAGCTGCTCGAAATACAGGCCCTCGAGCCCGGTCTTGGCCTTGAGGATGCGCCTGACAGCGGCCTCGGCATCGATATCTACGTCAGTGTGGACATAGCCGCCAACGACCGCCAAGCGGCCGCGGAAAGGATCGGCCACACGCTCCAGCAGGGCGACATTCAACTGGCCCTCGAAGATTGTCATCAGCACGATATCGACGGTGACGATCGGTCGCTCGAATTCGACTTGCATGTCTCACCCCTGGATTTGCTTTTGCATAGCACGGAAAAAAATTCGAACAACTTGCAAGTAGCAACTTGCAAAATGCATTTTGCAAGTTTATATTGATCTCATCAGACGAGGACAGCGGTCCACCGCCGAAGTCCTCACAAACGCACCAGACATGAAGGAGAAAACCATGGGAATGGGACGTTTCAACACCAGTGATTGGACCAGTTACAACCGCGAGCATGTCGACGGCCGCAGCCGTGCCGAGGTTTTTGGCGCGACCGGCATGGATCCGCGCTACGATCCGGCCTTGTTTGCCATGCGCGAGAGCCGCGACAGCGACCTCAACCCGAAATCGACGCCGATCATCCTCGCCTCTGATGTCACGGGATCGATGGGCATGATCGCCCATGAACTGATGCGCAGCGGCCTGATCACGCTGACCTCGGAAATCTACGAGCGCAAGCCGGTGCCGGACCCGCACATCATGGTGGCCGCCGTCGGCGACGCCAATACCGACCGGGCGCCGCTCCAGGCCACCCAGTTCGAGGCAGACATCTCGCTCGCCAACCAGATTCGCGGTCTCTGGCTCGAAGGCGGCGGCGGCGGCAATCACGGCGAAAGCTACAGCGCGGCCCACCTGCTGGCGGCGCTGAAGACCTCGACCGATAGTTTCGAGCGGCGCGGGCGCAAGGGCTATCTGTTCACCATCGGCGACGAGCCGATCCATAACGGCCTGTCGCGGCAGCAGATTGCGCGGATATTTGGTATCGAGGCGCCGCGCGGGCTCAATGCCGAAAAATGCCTGCAGGCAGCGCAGCGGACCTACGAGGTGTTCCACATCGTCATCCGCGAAGGCTACGCGGCCACCGGCATGGATACGGTCCTGCGCAGCTGGAAGCCGCTGCTGCCGGAACGCACGCTGATCCTCGATGATTATACCCGCATCGCCGAACTCGTGGTCTCGACCCTCGAAATCAACGAGGGACGTGATCCGGATGACGTCGCCGCCAGCTGGGGCGGCCCCGCCGCTGCCGTCGTCGCCAAAGCCGTTGCCGGCATGCGCCCCAAGGGCATTGCCCGCTTCTTCCGCTGAACTGGACCATGTGCCGGAGCCCAATGCTCCGGCCTCTAGGGAGATCATCATGACTTCGATCCGTGCAAAAGCCGTCATCGGCGCGGGCTATGGTGATGAAGGCAAGGGCCTGATCACCGATTTGCTTGCAGCGACCACATCAGACAGCGTCGTCGTGCGCAGCAATGGCGGCGCACAGGCCGGCCACACCGTCGTCGCGCCCGATGGCAGGCGCCATGTCTTCCATCATGTCGGATCAGGGACGCTGGCCGGCGCGCCGACCCATCTCAGCGCTCATTTCGTCGCCCATCCAATGATGCTGGCGGCGGAATGGGAGGCTCTGCTAGCGCTCGGCGCCCAGCCTGCCGTCAGCAGCGATCCGCGCGTGCCGATCACCACGCCGTTCGACATGATGATCAACCAGGCGGTGGAACTGGCGCGCGGCGGCGGCAAGCATGGCAGTTGCGGACTGGGATTCGGCGAGACGATCGAGCGCAACCTCCGTCCGGATTTTTCGCTTACCACACAGGATCTGTTCCGGCCTGGCCTGGCGGCACGACTGCATCGCATCTGGTCGGACTGGGTGCCGCAGCGGCTCGCACGGCTCGGCATCGGCAGTTTGCCGGCGAGCATCGTCCACGCGCTTGAAATCGACGCGGTCATCGCTCGCTTCATCGGGGATTGCCAAGCCTATCTGGACCACGTGACGCTCTGGCCCGACAGGCGGATTGCGGAGAAAGGCCAGGTCATTTTCGAGGCGGCGCAAGGGCTGATGCTCGATCAGGATTTCGGCGCATTTCCGCATGTCACGCGATCCAATACCGGGCTCGCCAACATGCTTGCCATCGCCGGTGAAGCCGAGATCCACGCGATCGATGCGATCTATGCCACCCGCTGCTATGCTACACGGCACGGAGCCGGCCCGCTCGCCCATGAAACCGAGAGCCTCGATGGCATCGCCGTGGAAGACCTGACCAATGCGCCGAATGCCTGGCAGGGCACGCTACGGCTTGCACCGCTGGATACGGCAATTCTGCGCGGCGCTATCGCTTACGACCTCAGCCGGGCGGCTCGGGTTGCGACGGCAATCAACGCCGGTATCGCCGTCACCTGTCTCGATCAGGCCAAGTCGTCCTTCACCGTGCGCGAGGGTACAACCATGCTCAGCCTGACCCCTGAAGAAGCCGGTTCGCGCATCGCCCGGCAAACAGGCCTGCCGCTGTTCGGCGAGAGCTGGAGCGCCCATCGCACCGGCTTCAGGCTCTGCACGGCCCAAAGCCTGGCAGCTTAGGAGCTGATGCAGGAAGTCTGATCTGCTGGAAAATATGGCGGCGCGAATCTCGGCACGCCCTACATCACCCAGGCTGCGCTCCGGCGTCCGCCGGATCGTTTCCGGTCCTGCGTCCAATGAAAGGCCCCGTTGTCGCCCCTGGATCAAAATCCGCTCCTACCCCCCACTGCCTTAAACCGCTGTTCACCCTGCGCTTTCGATTTCACTACACGGGGCGGGAACCAAAGTTGGTCTCGTCCGTTTTAGGCTGCGGGTAGATGTGCGCTGTCGCCGTTTAGCCCGCCTTGTCGAGGGAACGACGGGGCCGCCGGGTGGAATCGAGGGGGAATTCAATGGATGCCAATACGCAACTGCCCGAGGAACAGATTCCGTCATCCCGCAAAAAAGCCACGCTGAAGGACAAGGACCTGGATCTCGCAGCGCTTCTCGGCGCCCTGCAGGCGATGCGGCGTGGCGATTTCACCGTTCGGCTGCCCGGCGACCAGACGGGAATAGCCGGCAAGATTGCCGACTGTTTCAACGACATCGTCGAAGAAAATGAGCGCATTGCCGACCAGCTCGACTATGTCGGACGGATGGCCGGCCGCGAAGGCAAGATCAATACCCGCGTCCGTTTCGGTCTCTCCGGCGGCTCCTGGGCGGAAATGGAGCAGTCCGTCAATACCCTGGTCGCCGACCTTAGCTGGCCGACCACGCAGGTCACCCGCACCATCGCCGCAGTCGCCAAGGGCGACCTGCTGCAGACCGTGCCACTCGATATCGACGGCCGGCCGCTGCAGGGCGAGTTCCTGCGCGCCGCCTCGATCATCAACACCATGATCAAGCAGTTGAGCGTCTTCACCTCGGAAGTCACCCGCGTCGCCCGCGAGGTCGGCACTGACGGCAAATTGGGCGGTCAGGCGCAGGTCAGCGAGGTCACCGGCGTCTGGCGCGACCTCACGGAGAGCGTCAACTCGATGGCGTCCAACCTGACGGCCCAGGTCCGCAACATTGCCGAAGTCACCATCGCGGTCGCCAACGGCGACCTGTCGAAGAAAATCACCGTCGACGTGCGCGGCGAAATCCTGCAGCTCAAGGAAGCCATCAATACCATGGTCGACCAGTTGCGCTCCTTCGCTTCGGAAGTGACGCGCGTGGCACGCGAAGTCGGCACCGAAGGCAAGCTCGGCGGCCAGGCGCTGGTGCCCGGCGTCGCCGGCACCTGGAAGGACCTGACGGACTCGGTCAACGCCATGTGCGGCAACCTGACCGCCCAGGTGCGCAACATCGCCCAGGTCACCACGGCCGTGGCGCGCGGCGACCTGTCGCGCAAGATCACCGTCGACGTGTCAGGCGAAATCCTGGAGCTCAAGGAAACCATCAACACCATGGTGGACCAGCTCAACGGCTTCGCCGGCGAAGTGACGCGTGTCGCCCGCGAAGTCGGTACCGAAGGCCGGCTCGGCGGCCAAGCGCAGGTGCCAGGCGTTGCCGGTACCTGGAAGGATTTGACCGACAACGTCAATTCCATGGCGTCCAACCTCACGGCGCAGGTGCGCAACATCGCCGAAGTCTCGACCGCCATCGCCAATGGCGACCTGTCCAAGAAGATCACGGTGACGGTGTCGGGCGAAATCCTGGAGCTGAAAGAGACCATCAACACCATGGTCGACCAGCTCAACGGCTTCGCCGGCGAAGTCACGCGCGTCGCCCGCGAAGTCGGTACCGAAGGCCGGCTGGGCGGACAGGCGCAAGTGCCGGGCGTGGCCGGCACCTGGAAGGACTTGACCGACAACGTCAATTCCATGGCGTCCAATCTGACCGCCCAGGTGCGCAACATCGCCGAGGTGTCGACCGCCATCGCCAGTGGCGACCTGTCCAAGAAGATCACCGTCGACGTCAAAGGCGAAATTCTGCAACTCAAGCAGACCATCAATACCATGGTCGACCAGCTCAACGCCTTCGCCTCGGAAGTGACGCGCGTTGCCCGCGAAGTCGGCACGGAAGGTCGGCTCGGTGGCCAGGCGAACGTGCGCGGCGTGGCCGGCACCTGGAAGGACCTGACCGACTCGGTCAATTCCATGGCGTCCAACTTGACCGGCCAGGTGCGCAATATCGCCGAAGTGGCGACTGCCGTGGCGCAGGGCGACCTTTCCAAGAAGATCACGGTGACGGTTTCGGGAGAAATACTGGAGCTGAAAGAGACCATCAACACCATGGTCGACCAGCTCAACGGCTTCGCCGGCGAAGTGACGCGCGTTGCCCGGGAAGTCGGCACCGAGGGACGGCTGGGTGGACAGGCAAACGTGCTCGGCGTCGCCGGCACCTGGAAGGACCTGACCGACTCGGTCAATTCCATGGCCGGCAATTTGACCGCTCAGGTGCGCAACATTGCCGAAGTGTCGACGGCCATCGCCAATGGCGACCTGTCGCGCAAGATCACCGTCGACGTGCGTGGCGAAATCCTGCAGCTCAAGGAAACGCTCAACACCATGGTCGACCAGCTGAACCGCTTCGCTTCGGAAGTGACGCGCGTCGCCCGTGAAGTCGGCACCGAAGGCAAGCTCGGCGGTCAGGCGCAGGTGCCAGGCGTGGCCGGCACCTGGAAGGACCTGACCGAAAACGTCAATTCCATGGCCTCCAACCTCACCGGCCAGGTGCGCAACATTGCCGAAGTCACCACCGCCGTGGCGCGCGGCGACCTGTCGCGAAAAATCACCGTCGACGTGAAGGGCGAAATCCTCGAACTGAAGAACACCATCAACACCATGGTGGACCAGCTCAACGCCTTTGCCGGCGAAGTCACGCGCGTGGCCCGCGAAGTCGGCACCGAAGGCAAACTCGGCGGCCAGGCACAGGTGTCCGGTGTCGCCGGGACCTGGAAGGATTTGACCGACTCGGTCAACTCGATGGCCGGCAATCTGACGGCCCAGGTGCGCAACATTGCCGAAGTGGCAACGGCAATCGCCAACGGCGACCTGTCGCGCAAGATTACCGTCGACGTACGCGGCGAAATCCTGCTGCTCAAGGATACGCTCAACACCATGGTCGACCAGTTGCGGTCATTCGCCGGTGAAGTCACGCGCGTCGCCCGCGAAGTCGGCACAGACGGCCGGTTGGGTGGTCAGGCCGTCGTGCCTGGTGTCGCCGGTACCTGGAAGGACCTGACCGACAACGTCAACCTGCTCGCCGCCAACCTGACCACGCAAGTGCGCAACATCGCCGAAGTCACCACCGCCGTGGCGCGCGGCGACCTGTCGCGAAAAATCACCGTCGACGTGAAGGGCGAAATCCTCGAGCTGAAAAACACCATCAACACCATGGTCGACCAGCTCAACGCCTTTGCCGGTGAAGTGACACGCGTCGCCCGCGAAGTCGGTACCGAAGGCAAACTCGGCGGCCAGGCGCAGGTGCCGGGCGTCGCCGGCACCTGGAAGGACCTGACTGACACCGTCAACGTCATGGCCGCCAACCTCACTGAACAGGTGCGCGGCATCGTCAAGGTCGTCACCGCCGTCGCCAACGGCGACCTCAAGCAGAACCTGACCGTCGCCTCCAAGGGCGAGGTCGCCGCACTGGCCGAAACCATCAACAACATGACCAACACGCTTGCCACCTTCGCCGATCAGGTGACCTCGGTGGCACGCGAAGTCGGCGTCGAAGGCCGCCTCGGCGGCCAGGCCAATGTGCCGGGCACTGCCGGCACCTGGAAAGACCTGACCGGCAATGTCAACCTGCTTGCCGCCAACCTGACCACCCAGGTCCGCGCCATCGCCGAAGTGGCAACCGCCGTCACCAAGGGTGATCTGACACGCTCGATCCAGGTCGAGGCACGCGGCGAAGTCGCCGAGCTCAAGGACAATATCAACACCATGATCGGCAATCTCCGTCTGACGACGGAGCGTAACACCGAGCAGGATTGGCTGAAGACCAACCTCGCCCGCTTCACCAACATGCTGCAGGGCCAGCGGCATCTCGCTACCGTTGGCCGCATGCTTCTCTCCGAACTCGCCCCGCTCGTCGGTGCCCAGCATGGCGTCATCTATCAGGTCGAGACCGAAGGCGATCAGTCAAGTCTCAGATTGCTCTCCGCCTATGCAGCCGATGGCGCGCAGGGCCATCGGGAGCGGCTGAAGATGGGCCAGGGCCTGATCGGCCAATGTGCCCAGGACGGGCGCCGCATCCTGATCACCGAATTGCCCCGCGATGTCGCCTCCGTCAGCTCTGGCGTGTTCAAGGTCAAGCCGAGGAGCGCCATCGTGCTGCCGGTGCTGTTCGAGGGCCAGGTCAAGGCGGTGATCGAACTCGCCTCGACCGGCTCCTTCACCGAATGGCAGCTGTCCTTCCTCGATCAACTGACCGCCTCAATCGGCATCGTGCTCAATTCCATCGAAGCGACGATGCAGACCGAAGGCCTGCTCAAGCAGTCGCAGCAGCTGGCAACGGAACTGCAGTCGCAGCAGCGCGAATTGCAGCAGACCAATGACCAGCTGGAACAGAAGGCGCAGCAGCTTGCCGAACGCAACGTCGAAGTCGAAGCCAAGAACCAGGAAATCGAACAGGCCCGCCGGGCGCTCGAAGAGAAGGCGACCGAACTGGCGCTGACCTCGAAATACAAGTCGGAATTCCTGGCGAACATGTCGCACGAGCTGCGCACGCCGCTGAACTCGATCCTCATCCTTGGCCAGCAGCTCGGCGAAAATCCGGACGGCAACCTGTCCGGCAAGCAGGTCGAATTTGCCCGCACCATCCATGGCGCCGGAACGGATCTTCTCAACCTGATCAGTGACATACTCGACCTGTCGAAGATCGAATCCGGCACCGTCTCGGTCGAAGCCGAGGAGATCTTCTTCACGAATCTCGTCGACGTGCTGACGCGGCCGTTCCGTCACGAGGCTGAAAACCGCAGCCTGTCCTTCGACGTCGAGCTATCCTCCGATCTCGATCGCAGCCTCATCACCGACTCCAAGCGCCTGCAGCAAGTGCTGAAGAACCTGCTCTCCAACGCCTTCAAGTTCACCCAGCAGGGCGGCGTCAGGCTGCAGGTGGCGCCGGTCAAGGGCGGCTGGAGCCCCGACAATTCCTCACTCAATCATGCGCCGGCGGTCATCTCCTTCGAAGTCAACGATACCGGCATCGGCATTCCGCCGGAAAAGCAGAGGATCATTTTCGAGGCTTTCCAGCAGGCGGACGCGTCGACCAGCCGCAAATATGGCGGCACGGGCCTCGGCCTGGCGATCAGCCGCGAGCTTGCCAATCTGCTGGGCGGCGAAATCCAGCTGCGCAGCACGCCAGGCGTGGGCAGCACGTTCACCCTTTATGTTCCGCAAACCTATGTCGGCAAGGTATCGACGCCGGGCCGCCAGACCGTTGGCGAGGCCAAGCCGGTGCAGCTCGCGCGTCCGGCCATGCTTTTAAGCGACACAGCTCCGGAACAGATGCCGGATGACCGCAACGCCATCAAGGCCGGCAACGCAGTCCTGCTCATCATCGAGGATGATCAGCACTATGCCTCGGTGCTTGCCGACCTGGCGCGCGACAACGGCTTCAAGGTGCTGATCGCAACGCGCGGCGCCGACGCGCTCGAGCTTGCCAATCAATATGCGCCGGCGGCCGTGACACTCGACATCTTCCTGCCGGACATGTTGGGCTGGACTGTGCTCAGCCAATTGAAGCAGAACCCGCTGACGCGACATATTCCGGTGCAGATCGTCAGTCTCGACGAAGACCGCCAGCATGGCCTGGCGCGCGGCGCCTTCGGCTTCATGACCAAGCCCACGACCAGCGAAGGCCTCGACAAGGCGCTCGGCAAGCTCAAAGAATTCGCCAAGCCGCGGCGCAAGCGCCTGCTCGTCGTCGAAGACGATGAGCGCGAACGACTGGGTGTCGGCGAATTGCTCGGCTATGATGACATCGACATCATCAATGTCGGCACCGGTGCGGATGCCCTGCAATCCCTGCGCGAAGATTCGCCGGATTGCATAGTGCTCGACCTCAAGCTCCCGGATATGTCGGGCTTCGAAGTGCTAGAGCGCATCCGCGACGACGCCTCGATCAGCGAAGTGCCGGTTGTCGTGTTCACCGGCCGCGAACTTTCGCCCGACGAGGACGCGCAATTGCACAGCATGGCCCGCAGCGTCGTCGTCAAGGGCGTGGAATCGCCCGAGCGGCTCCTGGATGAGACGGCACTGTTCCTGCATCGCGTCGTCTCGGAAATGCCGCCCGGCAAGCAGAAGATGCTGGAGAAGCTGCATAGTTCCGATGAGGATCTGGTCGGGCGCACCGTGCTTCTGGTGGATGACGATGCGCGCAATATCTTTGCGCTCAGCAGCGTGCTCGAACGTCGCGGCATGAACGTGCTCACCGCCACCAACGGCAATGATGCGATCGCCATCATCAAGAGCGAACCCGATATTGCCATCGTTCTGATGGATATCATGATGCCGGGCATGGACGGTTATGAGACGATGCAGGCCATCCGCTCCGACCCAGCCTTCCGACGATTGCCGATCGTGGCGCTGACGGCCAAGGCGATGAAGGGCGACCGCGAGAAATGCCTGGAAGCCGGCGCATCGGACTATCTGGCCAAGCCGGTCAACACCGAACAATTGCTGACTGCTTTGCGCATGTGGCTGCATCGCTGAGGTTTGACAATGGAGCCAGTGAATATCCTACTCGTCGACGATCAGCCCTCGAAGCTCCTGAGCTACGAGGTCATTCTGCAGGAGTTGCGGGAGAACCTGATCAAGGCGCGCTCGGGCCGGGAAGCGCTGGAACAGCTGCTCAAGAACGAGGTCGCCGTCATCCTCGTCGATGTCTGCATGCCCGAACAGGACGGTTTCGAACTCGTCGCCATGATCCGGGAACATCCGCGCTTCCAGAAGACCGCGATCATCTTCGTCTCCGCCGTGATGATGACCGAGCCGGACCGGCTGCGCGGTTATGAGGCCGGCGCGGTGGATTATGTCTCGGTGCCGATCGTCCCGGAAGTTCTCCGCGCCAAGGTCAAGGTCTTCGCCGAACTCTACCGCAAGACGCGCGAACTCGAGCGGCTGAACGCCGAACTCGAACAGCGCGTCCTCGAGCGCACCGCCGCCCTCGAAGCGTCTTCCGCCGAGCTCGTCGCGCTCAACGAACAGCTCGAACAGCGCATCGAGGAGCGGACACGCGAGCGGGAAGAGGCTTTGGCGCAGCTTTTCGAGGCGCAAAAACTCGATACGATCGGCCAGCTCACCGGCGGCGTGGCACATGATTTCAACAATCTGCTGATGGCCGCTCTCGGCAGTCTCAATCTGCTCAAGAAACACCTCACGGGCGACGATCGCGCCCGCAGACTGCTGGACAATGCAATCCAGGCGGCGGAGCGCGGCTCGGCGCTGACCCAGCGCCTGCTTGCCTTTGCCCGCCGGCAGGAACTGAAGCCGGAAGCCGTCAACGTCGAACGGCTCGTCGGCAATATCGAAGAATTGCTGCGCCGTGCGGTCGGTCCCGCCATCCGGCTGGAAAAGGTGCTCGGCTCGCCCCTGTCACCCATTCTGGTGGATGCCAATCAGCTTGAACTTGCGCTGTTGAACCTGCTGGTCAATGCGCGTGATGCCATGTCGGACGGCGGCATGGTGACGATAAAGGCGACGGAGCAGGCTGTGGACGCCCGGGAAGGGCCTACCGGGCTCGCACCGGGACGCTACGTCAAACTCATCGTTTCCGACACCGGAATCGGCATGGATGACGAGACGCGGGCGCGGGCGACCGAGCCCTTCTTCACCACCAAGGGCGTAGGCAAGGGAACGGGACTAGGACTGTCGATGGTGCATGGCTTAGCTGCCCAGTCGGGCGGCATGCTGGAACTCGAAAGCGCGGTTGGCCAAGGCACGCATGTCTCGCTCTGGCTGCCGGTCGCCGGCACGATGCCAGTGCAGAGACCGCCCGCTTCGGCGCCGGAAATGACGCCGCAGCCGAACGGCCGCAGGCATCTGCGCGTGCTCGTCGTCGATGACGATTTCCTCGTCTCGATGGGCACCGTCGCCATGCTCGAAGATCTAGGCCATCAGGTCGAGGAGGCCAATTCCGGCCAGCAGGCGCTCGATCTTCTCGCCTCCGACAAACGCTTCGATGTCGTCCTCACCGACCACGCCATGCCGGGAATGACCGGCATCCAGCTCGCCGAGGCGATCGCCGCCCGCCATCGCAGCCTGCCGGTGATCCTGGCATCGGGCTATGCCGAACTGCCAAGCGGCGAGCCGGCCATCAAGCTTGCCCGGCTCACCAAGCCGTTCACGCAGCAGCAATTGGACAATGCGCTGGCGGTGATCGTGCCGGCTGCCGAGAGTGTTGCATAGCAGCGGCGCTGGCTCATACAATGCCGCCACTTCTACATCGACTTCATTTCACCTGGACGAGATAGGGTGGGCAGACGGCGTCCGGCAAAGGACCAAGCCGCTGCAGAATATCAAGATTCGGCCCCACGGACCGCCGCAGGTGGACTTCCAGGATGGCGGCGGCCAGATCAACGTCTTCCGCCATCAATGCCTCGTAGATCATGGTGTGCTCCGTGACCATCCTACCGAGTTCGTCACGGTTCTGGTGATTGGCAAAGGTCGAATGCGTCGCGATCAGGATGCGCAGGCTGCGCCTGACCGTATTGAGCAGGATGATATTGGGGCAAGGCGCCAATGTATGGATGTGCAGGTCGGTTTCCAGCAGTTCCAGTTCCGGCGGCCGTATGGTTTGCTGCCGAGCCCCCCGGATCCGCGTCAGCCGAGCCTCGATGTCCTCGCGCCGCGTGCGTGGAAAAGCCTGCTTCAGCGCTTGAGGCTCGAGTAGCCAGCGAATTTCGTAGTGCTGTTCGAACTCATGTTCCCGCAATGGCCCAGCATACCACCGATTGTTGTTATCCTGTTCGATGATGCCGGCGCGTTCGAGCTGGGTCAGAACCTCATGTGCGATGGTGCGGCTGACGTCGTAATGCGCAGCAAGCGCTGTCTCGTTCAGCATGAAACGGCCATAGGCGAGGCACACGGCCACGGTGTGCTCGACTTCCACATAGATCTGTTCGCGACGGTTGACGGCGGGGGCTGCGATTTCCGGAGGCAGGTTCAGCCCCGCTCCGACCAGATCCACGCGGAGCGGCTCCCCATGCGGGACAATATAGCCGCGCCCTTCGAATGTATTGATCACGCCTTCGTCATGAAGCCGCGCTAGGGCGATACCGGCGGGGACACGACTGACATTGAACGCGCGTGCGACATTCGCCTGGCCGAGAACCAGGCCGGCCGGCAAGGCCTTTCGGTCCAAATGGTCGCGCAGCACACTGTAGATCGTCGCATAGGCCGGCTCAGGTCGGTTGCCGATCGAATTCATCGTGCTTGAGGAAGTGCTCATGTTCTATCGGCGCCAAAGTTGGTTGCACCATTCGGCCACACGGTCAATCAGCTGGCGTGCGGCCGGTGTAAACCGATCCATCATCATGAAGCCGTGCACGGTACCGCGCCATTCGACATAGGTAACGTCGTTGCCGGCGCCGATCAGCTTCTGCGCATAGGCACGCCCCTCGTCGCGCAAAAGATCATGGTCGGCCGTCACCAGCAGTGTCGGCGGCAGGTTTGCCAGATCCTGCATCAGCAGCGGCGAAAGTTCAGGGTCAGTGGCAGGCACGCCGCCTGACATATAGTGCCGAGCGAACCAGTCAAGCGTCTCGCTGCTAAGGGAATAGCCGGCCGCGAATTTCTCGCGGCTTTCGGTGGCATGAGCAAGGTCGGTGGCGGGATAGATGAGCACCTCGCCGAACAAGCGCCGGCCGAGATTGCGGGCACGGACCGACAGCGTTGCCGCAATGCTGGCACCCGCGCTGTCGCCCATGACGAGCAGCTGGCGGCAATCCAATCCGTTCTCGATCGCATGCTCATCCAGCCAACCAAGCGCCGCTTGCGCGTCTTCAAGCGAAGCAGGAAACGGCGCCTCCGGCGCTTTGCGATATTCGACGGACAAAATATTGGCGCCGGTCGCAAGCGTCATCGCCCGCAGCATGCCGTCATGGGTTTCCAGGTTTCCGACGACCCAGCCGCCGCCGTGAAAATAAAGAATTGTGTTTTTCGCGCGCAATGTACGATAGAGCCGCACGGGAATGCTGACATCGCCGTTTGGAATATGGAAGGTTTCAATCGTATCGAGATCGTCCTTGCGGCCCCATTGGCCACTGATGCGGAGTTCCGACGAGGCACGCGCCTCTTCCGGTGTCTGCTTCTCGACGGGCTTCGCGTTGAGCGCGTCAGCAGCCTCGAGCATGCGCCGCAACTCCGGCAAAAGTCGTGATCGGTCGACCGTCAATGGTCGTGCCGGCTTGTCGTGCATGCGCTCCTCCCGGGTGGTCCCGAGTTGCCGACTCCAGGACGCCTCTGCTGTTAGATGTGACGGTCGCCAAAATGTCAATAATTAAATATTGCACGCGATATTCGTTCGTGTTACCGATTGTTCCGGCGCGGATCGCGGGAGGAATGCGACGGCGCACGAAGGAGGAAATCATGACATTCAACCTATCGCGCGGCGTCGCCGTAGCCCTGCTCGCCTGTTCGGTCGCAGCCGCGCCAATCACCGCTGCTTTCGCATCCAGCAACAAGATCGCACTCGTCCCAGGTGGTCCACATCCTTATTTCGCGCCCTGGGAACAGGCCGCCAAGGATGCACAGAAGGATTTCAATATCGCTTCAGTGGAATATAAGGTCCCAGCGGAATGGAAGCTTGAGCGCCAGACGGAGTTGCTTGAAAGCCTCGCCGCACAGGGTGACAACGGCTTCGGCATCTTCCCGGGCGATGCTGTCGGCATCAATTCGACCGTCGCCGAATTCAAGAGCAACAATATCCCGTCCGTGGCGCTCGGCGGCTGCGCGACCGACCCGACCGACATGGGCTTCTGCATGGCGACCGACGTGTCCGCATCGGCCTATATGGGCACCAAGGCACTGATCCAGGCCATGGGTGGCAAAGGCGCCATCGTGCACATGGCCGGCCTGCTGATCGACCCCAACACGCAGCTTCGCGTCAAGGCGGTCGAAAAAGCCGTTGCCGAAACCAATGGCGCCGTGACGCTGCTGCAGACCATCGGCGATACCGACGAGCAGGAAAAGGGCGACCAGAAGGTCAATGCGCTGCTGGCCTCCTCGAAGGACAAGATCGGCGGCATCATCGCCACCGGCTATGTCTCCTCGGTCGTAACCGCCACGGCGCTGAAAAATCTCGGCGACAAGCGTATCAAGATGATCGGCATCGACGACGACAAGATCGTGCTCGACGGCATCAAGGACGGCTTCGTCTCCGGCACCATGGCGCAGAACCCCTATGGCCAGGCCTATATCGGCGCCTATGCGCTCGACCAGATCGCTTCCGGCTGCACGCTGAAAGCCGATGCGCCCTGGATCAAGACGCCGCAGACCGCCCACTTCATCGATTCCGGCACGCTGCTGATCTCGACGCAGAACCTGACCAGCTACAAGGACGACCTGAAGGCGCTGACCAAGAAGCTGGCCGGGTCGTTCAAGGATACGTATCTCGCCTGCAAGTGATGGTGGGATGCCGGCGGAGTGGCTTCGGCGTTCGGATTGTTGTCAAGGTGTGAATCATAGCGGCATCCGCGGCCACCCCCCTCTGCCCTGCCGGGCATCTCCCCCTCAAGGGGGGAGATTGGATGGGGCACCGCCCTGCCTAAAACATCCCTCTCAACCCAGTTCTCGGTGGATATTTGAGCCGAGGTTCGTGCCTCTGGCCAATCTCCCCCCTTGAGGGGGAGATGCCCGGCAGGGCAGAGGGGGGTAGCCCCAACAATTGACAGAAAACCCCAACGACAATGACTTGCCAAACACTCAAGATCGTCCTCCAATGACATCCATGGATCAAGCCACATCGCCCAGACGGACGGTGCCCGCCACCGTCACCGAACTCTTCACGCGCGGTTCGAACCAGTTCGGCCTGTTCGTGATCCTGGTGATCCTGTGGGTGGTTTTCTCGTCTCTGGCGCCGGGATTTCTGTCGCGCTTCAGCCTCAATTCGCTCGGCCGCTCGGTGGCGATCGATGTCGTCGTCGGCTTCGCCCAGATGGTGGTATTGGCGACCGGCGGCATGAACCTGTCGGTCGGCGCCATCGGCGTTTGTGCCGTGATGATGACCGGCTACCTGTTGCAGATCATCGGCCTGCCGATCATCGTGGCGCTGCCGCTGGTGCTGGTTTTCGGTGGCGTGCTCGGCTGGCTGAACGGCTTTGCCATCACCCGGACCGGCGTCAACAGCTTCGTCGTCACGCTTGCCACGGCAAGCCTGTTCATGGGTGGCATGCTGATCTTTTCCCAGGGCGTGCCGCTCAACGGCCTGCCGCCGGAACTCGGCGCTTTCGCCAAGTCCGGCATCGGCCGCTTGCCGTCGCTGGCAATCGTGGCGCTCGTGATCGGTGCAGCGCTTTATGTCTTCTTCCAGCACACGGTGCTCGGCCGGCAGATTCTGGCGGTCGGCGCCAATGCCCGGACAGCTGAAATGTCAGGCGTGCCGGTCGACCGCATCATCGTCTTCACCCACACGCTCTCCGGCGTGTTGGCGGCTGCCGCCGCAATCATGCTGACCGCCAAGAATTCGGCCGCCCTGCCGGCTGCGGCCGGCGACGACTGGCTGCTGCCGTCCTTCCTGGCTCCGGTCATCGGTGGCACGGCGCTGGCCGGCGGCATGGTCTCGGTGATCGGCACCATCCTTGGCGCGCTGCTGGTCTCGACCATCCGCAGCGGTTTGCTCGTGCTGCAGATCGGCAATTTCTGGCTCCAGCTTTTCCTCGGCATCTTCCTTCTGGCGGCGATCCTGATCGAACGCTACCGCTCCACCCTCGCCGCGCGTGAACAGACGAGGCGCGCATGACCGGATTCCTTGCCGCCGCCGTCCGCCTGCAATGGTCCGGCATCCTCGTCGCCGTCATCCTCGGCGGTATCGCGCTTTCCTTCGCCAATCCGCAGTTCATGACCGAATTCAACTGGTTCGTCATGCTGCGTTCGATCTGCGTATCGTTGCTGGTCGCCTTCAGCCAGATGGTCATGCTTGGCGTCGGCCAGATGAACCTCTCGGTCGGTGCGCTCGGCGGCCTCGTCGCCATCACGGTCGGCGGGCTGATGGATGCCTGGCATGTGCCGACCATTCCCGCCGTGCTGATCGCCCTGGCCGCTGGCGGCCTTGCCGGCCTGATCAACGGCTGGCTGACGGTCCGCACCGGCATCAACGGATTTATCGTGACGCTGGCGACCGGCTCGGCTTTCGCCGGCATCAATACCGGCATCACCAGGGCTGTCCCCTTCTATAACCTGCCGGCGGATTTCGTTGCCTTCGGCAATGGCCGTATCGGGCTTTTTCCCTTCCTGCTGATCGTGCCGCTGATCGTCACGGTGATCCTCATCGTGTTTTTCGCCCGCACGCGCCAGGGCCGCTTTCTACTCGCGGTCGGCGGCAATGCGCATGCGGCGCAGCTCTCCGGTATTTCGGTCGAGCGTGCGATCATGACGGCGCACCTGATTTCCGGCCTGTCGGCGGCAGCAGCCGGCGTGCTCGCCGTCGCCCAGCTCGGCTCGGCGCAACCGACCATCGGTTCCGACTGGCTGGTCATCTCCTTTGCCGCGCCGATCATCGGCGGCGCCAGCCTGGCCGGAGGCTCGATCTCGATCCTCGGCACGGTGATCGCCGTGCTGCTTGTCGGTCTCATCCAGAATGCGATGGTGCTGCTCGCGGTCGATCCCTACTGGGTGACCTTCCTGCTCGGCGCGTTGATCCTCGCCGCCGTCTGGATCAATCGCTACCGTGCCGTCCGCATTGGAGAAGACTGAGATGGTCCTGGTCCTGGAAAACATCAGCAAGTCCTTCCCCGGCGTGCGGGCGCTCAGCGACGCCGCGCTGACGCTCGACAAAGGCGAGATTCACGCGCTGATGGGTGAAAATGGCGCCGGCAAGTCGACGCTGATCAAGGTCATTACCGGCGTCCACAAGCAGGATTCCGGCACGATGCAGCTCGACGGTCAGGAGATTTCGCTGTCCAGCCCACGCGAGGCGATCCGTCTTGGCATCACCGCCGTGCATCAGGAACGCAATCTGATCCCGCGCTTCTCGGTCGCCGAGAATATCGTGCTGGAACAATTGCCGACGAAGAACGGCCTCGTCGATTTCCGCCGCGCCAACGAAGAGGCGCGCCAGCATCTCAGCAAGATCGGCCTCGACATCGATCCTTCGATCGAAGTGCGGCGTCTGTCCGTCGCCCAGATGCAGATGGTCGAGATTGCCAAGGCGCTGAGCCACGAGGCCAAGGTGCTGCTGCTCGACGAGCCGACCGCCTCGCTGACTTCTGGGGAGGCTCAGACGCTGTTCCGGCTGGTGCGCCAGCTCCGCGACCAGGGCACGGCCATCCTCTTCGTCAGCCACAAACTGGAAGAGGTTCTGTCGCTCTGCGACCGCGTCACAGTGTTGCGCGACGGCCAGACGACGCTCAAGGGCGCTGCGATCGCTGGCATGACCCGCCATACGCTGATCGAGGCGATGATCGGCCGCGGCGAGCGCATGGTCGATGCCCGTTCCGGTAAACCCGACATGGGTCAGCCCAAGCTTGAAGTCCGCAATCTTTCCACCGCCGCCGGCCACGCCAATATCGGCTTCAAGCTGCAGAAGGGCGAGATTCTCGGCCTCTATGGCCTGGTCGGAGCCGGACGCACAGAACTTGCCCGGGCGCTGATCGGCAAGGACAAGATCACCGGCGGTGAAATACTGATCGATGGCGGGCCCATCCGCATCCGCTCGGTCGAGGACGCGATCAAGCGCCACCGCATCGGCTATGCCAGCGAAGACCGCAAATATGAAGGCGTCATCCTCTCCCATCCGATCCGGCCGAATATCGCCATCACCGTCTGGAGCCGCATCGCCAAATCGCTCGGCCTGCTAACCGCGCGCGACGAGACCCGGATCGCCTCACCACTCGCCAAGCAGCTTGAAATCCGCACGCCGAGCCTCGAGCAGCTGGTCGGCAATCTCTCGGGCGGCAATCAGCAGAAAGTGTCACTGGCCAAATGGCTGGCCGCCAATGTCGATATCCTGATCATCGACGAGCCAACCGTCGGCATCGACATCAAGGCCAAGGCCTATATCCACGAGCTGATCAATGCGCTCGCCGACAAAGGCATGTCGATCCTGCTGATTTCCAGCGATATGCCGGAAATGGTGGCGCTCGCCGACCGCATCTTGGTGATGCACGAATTCGCCATCCGCAGCGAATATGTGAATGACCGGCGCTATGAAAATGCTAGCCGCGCGATCATGTCGGCGATCCATGCCGGTAGGGAGCCGGTGACAGCGGGTTAGAGAGCGTCACCCGCCGACATGTGAGTCAGCCGCCCCGCTCAGCCATCCTTGTAGTAATAGCTGTAGCCATTGAGCGCCGGGGCGCCGCCGAGATGAGCGTAGAGAACCTTTGAGCCTTCGGGGAAGAAGCCTTTGCGGGTGAGATCGATCATCCCCTGCATGGATTTGCCTTCATAGACCGGGTCGGTGATCATCGCCTCGGTGCGGGCGGCGAGCCGGATGGCCGCATTGGTTTCTTCCGACGGCACGCCATAGGCCGGATAGGCATAATCAGGGTTGATGACGATTTCGCTATCGCGGATCGTCCGGCCGAGGCCGACCAATTCTGCGGTGGAATCGACGATGTTGCGGACTTGGGCGCGCGTCTGCTCGAGCGTACCCGAGGCATCGATGCCGATCACCCGCTCCGCCCGGTCCTGGGCGGCAAAGCCGACGATCATGCCGCCCTGCGTCGAGCCGGTGACGACGCAGACGATGATATAGTCGAAGGTGAAGCCGAGCTCCTTCTCCTGCGCCGCCACCTCTTCGGCGAAGCCGATATAGCCGAGAGCGCCATATTTGTGCACCGAGGCGCCGGCCGGGATCGGATAGGGCTTGCCGCCGGCATCCTTGACCGATTGGATCGCATCTTCCCAGCTCTTGCGGATGCCGATGTCGAAACCGTCATCGACCAGGCGGCTATCGGCGCCCATCAGCCGCGTCATCAGGATATTGCCGACGCGATCATAGACGGCGTCATAGTGCGGCACCCATTTTTCCTGGATGACCACGCATTTCATGCCGATCTTGGCGGCGGTGGCAGCGACCATGCGGGTATGGTTGGATTGCACGCCGCCGATCGAGACCAGCGTATCGGCGCCCGAAGCGATCGCATCGGGCACGATATATTCGAGTTTTCTCAGCTTGTTGCCGCCCATGGCCAGGCCAGAATTGCAGTCGTCGCGCTTGGCATAGATCTGCACCTTGCCGCCAAGCGCTGCCGTCAGCCGCGGCAAATGCTCGATCGGCGTCGGGCCGAAGGTCAGTGGATAGCGTTCGAATTTTTCTAGCAGTGACATCGATATGGCCCCTCCGCGTTTGTTTCGTCGCAAACGATAGGAGAAAATGCATGAAAGGTGCTCTCTAACTTCGTTGCCGCTTTGCTCGAATTTCGATAAAATTCCGGTCGGTTAATGTCTTTCTTCAACTTATTGGCCTGCAAATGAAAGATTCTTCCACACCCGCTTTCGACAGGATCGATCTAAAAATCCTGCGCACCCTGCAATCCGAGGGGCGGCTCACCAATGCCGATCTGGCGGAACGGGTGAATGTCAGCGCAGCTACCTGCTACAGGCGGACGCAACGGCTGTTCGACGAGGGTTATATTACCGGCGTAAGGGCTGAAGTGGCACCTGCGGCAGTCGGTCTCGGCGCGCTGGTCATGGTCGGTGTGGTGCTTGATCGCTCGACGCCGGAGAGTTTTGCGGCCTTTGAAGGCGCTGTCATGGAGATGAAGGAAGTGCTCGACTGCAACCTCGTCGCCGGTGACTTCGACTACCTCCTGAAAATCCGCGTCCGCGACATGGCGGATTTCAACAAATTGCACGGTCAGAAGCTGATCGCGCTGCCGGGCGTCCGGCAGACGCGAACCTTCTTTGTGATGAAAGAGGTCAAGGAGAATGCGCGGCTGCCGTTCTGAATTCCCGCAACCGACGAGAACTTCGTCGGTCGCCCTAAATTTCCAGACCGGCCTTTCGTCCCTCGTAGAAAGCATAAGGCGCCTGTCGCGGTGCCGCGCAATCGCCGATCTGGCGAATGGGCGGGCCCAGTTCGGCCAGTCCCGGCATCAGCCAGTCAGCCGCCATGTTCGTCGTCGCCGTCACCAGGGCGTCGGCTTCGACGAAGGAATGTTCCCCGGTATTGTGATCGACCAGCGTCGCGCCGTTGCCATGCCATTCGGTCACGCTCGCCTCAGTGATCCAGCGAACGCCGAGCTTGCGGATCGCCTGCCGCATCGGCACATCGGCCGCCGTGCGGGTCAGTTCCTTGCCAACGAACGGGTCGGGCGTGACGATGGTGACGTCATGCCCCTCCTCGGCCAGCTTCCACGCGGTGCCGCATCCTCGCCAGCCGCCGCCCTCGTCAAGCAAAAGCACGCGCTTTCCCGGCCTTGCCTGCCGCGACATCACGGCCTCGACAGTGAACACACCACCCTTGTCGATACCGGGCATTGTTTCGACAGCAGGAAGAGCCTTCTGGAACCCTGTTTCCGGGCCATAGGACCCGGTCGCAGCGACAATAGTGTCATACTCGGATGCATCGATTTCATCCGCCTCGATATAGCTATTCAGCCGGACCTCGACGCCGAGCTTCTCCAGTTGGCGTTCGTACCATCCGATGAGATCGAGAATCTGCGCCCGGCGCGGCTGCATGCCGGCCAGAAGGAAGTTGCCGCCCAGACGGCTCGATGCCTCCGCCAGCACCACTTTGTGCCCGCGTTCGGCCGCAGTCCTTGCTGCTTCCAGCCCCGCCGGGCCGCCGCCAATGACCAACACCCGTTTAGGCGCTTCCGCTTTTACGAAGCGGTCGCCGTTCCATTCAAATTCCCGCCCTACTGACGGGTTGATCAGACAGCTGATCCAGTAATCGCGACCACGCCGCCCCCAGCACATCTGATTGCAGGAAATGCAGCCTCGAACATCTTCCGGCCGATCTTCGCCGGCCTTGCGGGCTAGATGCGGGTCGGCGATCTGGCCACGCACGATCGAGACGAGGTCCGACACGCCTTCGCCGAGCAGCGTCTCGGCATTGTCCGGCGTCCTGATATGGCTCTCCGCCATGACGACGGCGTTCTTGACGACTTTCTTCAAGGCGGAAGCGAGGTCCGCGCCGAGCTTTTCAGGAAACACGAAAGTTGGCATCAACGAATAGAAGTCGAGATAGCCGCCGGAGCCGCAGGTCACATAGTCGAACAGGCCCAACTCATCGTGGTAGCCAATGATCTCGGCCTGCTCGTCGCGCGTCAACGCAACCGGCTGGCTTGACTGGTCGCTGACCGCCAGCCCGATGATGAAGTCTGCGCCGCAGACATCGCGGATGCGGGACAGAATTTCCCTCGACATCCGCGTGCGGTTCTCCAGCGATCCGCCCCATTGGTCTTCGCGCCGGTTGCTCCACGGCGTCCAGAACTGGTCGACCATGCCGAGATAGGCCGCCCAGACTTCCACCCCGTCAAAACCCGCTTCCTTGCAGCGGCGGGCGGCTTGCACGAAGCCGTCGATGGTGTCCCAGATTTCGGCTTCGGTCATCATGTGCGAGCCATCGCTGTCATGATAGCTCGGCAGGCCGGACGGCGACCAGTGCGGATGGAAGGAAAGATCGGAATCGCCATGGGCGCCGATATGATAGAGCTGCTGGATCGCCACCGCGCCATTCGACTTGATCGCCTCGGTCACCTTGCGGAAATGCGGGATGACAGCATCGTCGGAATGGCGGAAATTGCCGCGCGTCAGCACGGCGGCGGCATGCACCGGCATCGGCTCGACCACGATCATAGCAGCGCCGCCGATCGCGCGTTCCCGATAATAAGCGGCATGCCGCTCGGTCGGCAGACCTTCCACCGCCATATTGGCGGTATGCGCACCGAAGACGATGCGGTTCCTCAGCGTGTGGGAACGGATCGTCAGGGGTGAAAACAGGCGGGGGAATTTCTTGGACACGCGGACTCTCCATGCGAGCGTCTGAATTCAGTCATCTGCGGACAGGCCTTTCGGCTGAGCGACGATCCCCGGCGCGGTCTTGAGGGAATGCCGTGCCCAGCCAGCCTGTCGCGCCAAGAGTCCCGATGTTGGCTGTCCGCCCATCGCGATTGCCTCTAATCCGGCACATATCCGTGCCGGGCAAAGAAGCGATCAAGTTCCCTCTGCTCGGGTGCGGTGCCGGTGTAGATTTCGACATAGTCGGCGATCCGCTTCATGCGCGTCGCAAGTTCTTCCTTGGCCTGCATCGAGATATAGCCGATCTGGACGAGATAGATTGTCCGGGCGCGCACGTCCGCAGACGTCGACTTATATCCGAACCTCAGGAGCATCCGGTCCAGAGCCGCGATCCGCGCCTGGTCGGCCTGCTGGACCTCGGCCAGGATGTCCGGCGACTGCAGAGCCCAGCTCCGGATCGCGAATTCGAACTGTGCGTCGAACAAGGTCTTGTCCAGCCAGCAGTCCAGCACGTTGAGCATCGCCTCGGCGACCGTTTCCGCATAGGCTTCCGACTGCTTGATCAGCGCGCCGGTGTTCTTCTCGCGCCACCTGGCCACCAGCGCCGCCAGCAATTCCTCCCGATCCCGGAAGAACCAGTAGAACGACGTCCTTGAAAGCTTCAGCTTCTTGGCGAGCGGCTGAATTTTGACGGAGTCGACGCCGGACTCGATCAGCAATTCATAGGCCGCCTCAAGCCATCCTTCAGGCGATCCTCTCCAGCCGCTATCGTTCGAAACCTGCTCCATACTTGGTTTCGTAGCAAACAATGACCCGCCGTTCAATCGAAATGTACAACAGCGTCAGAAAACACGACATCTGTGTTTTCATCATTGACACTCATGTACATTTTGCTAACTTCAGCCCACCTTTCTTAAATCGGAGCGTCAGATGTCCAACGATCCCCTCCTCCAGCCCTATCAATTGAAGCATTTGACCCTCAAAAACCGCATTATCGTCACCTCGCACGAACCTGCCTATCCGGAAGACGGCATGCCGAAGGGCCGCTACCGCGCCTATACCGTCGAGCGCGCCAAGGGCGGTGTCGCGATGACCATGACGGCCGGATCGGCGGCAGTCTCCAAGGACAGCCCGCCGGTGTTCAACAACCTGCTCGCCTATAAGGACGAGATCGTCCCATGGGTTAGGGAAATGACCGACGCCGTGCATGAGCAGGGTGCCGCGATCATGATCCAGCTCACCCATCTCGGACGCCGCACACGCTGGGACAAGGGCGACTGGCTTCCCGTCGTCGCCCCATCTCACCACCGCGAAGCCGCGCACCGCGCCTTCCCGAAGAAGATGGAAGACTGGGATATCGAGCGCATCATCAAGGATTTTGCCGATGCGGCCGAGCGCATGAAGGCGGGCGGCATGGATGGCGTCGAGCTTGAAGCCTATGGCCATCTGATCGACCAGTTCAACTCTCCGCTCACCAACGAACTCGATGGCCCCTATGGCGGCCCGCTGGAGAACCGCCTGCGCTTCTGTTTCGATGTCTTCAAGGCGATGCGCAAACGGGTGGGCGACGATTTCATCCTCGGCGTCCGCTATACGGCTGACGAGCGCCTGGAAGGCGGCACGGGCAAGACGGAGGGTCTCGAGATTTCCCGCCGCCTGAAGGAAAGCGGCCTGATCGACTATCTCAATGTCATCCGCGGTCACATCGACACCGATCCGGGCCTGACCGACGTCATTCCGATCCAGGGCATGGCGAGTGCACCGCATCTGGACTTTGCCGGCGAAATCCGCGCCGCGACTGCCTTCCCGACCTTCCATGCCGCCAAGATCCAGGACGTCGCTACGGCCCGGCATGCCATCGCATCGGGCAAGGTCGACATGATCGGCATGACTCGCGCCCACATGACTGATCCGCATATCCTGCGGAAAATCATCGAAAAACGCGAAGACGACATCCGCCCCTGCGTTGGCGCGAACTACTGTCTTGATAGAATCTATCAGGGAGGCCTGGCCTTCTGTATCCACAACGCGGCGACCGGCCGCGAAGAGACGATGCCTCAGGTCATCGAAAAGGCGCCTGAGCGCAAGAAGGTGGTCATCGTCGGCACCGGCCCGGCGGGTCTAGAAGCGGCACGGGTCGCCGGTGAACGCGGCCACGACGTCACCGTCTTCGAAGCGGCCGCCAATCCGGGCGGCCAAATCCGCCTCACGGCGCAGAGCCCGCGCCGCAAGGAGATGATCGGCATCATCGACTGGCGCATGGCCCAGTGCGAAAAGGCCGGCGTCAAATTCCACTTCAACACCTGGGCTGAAGCCGCCACGATCGAGGCCGAGAAGCCCGACGTCGTCATCATCGCCACAGGCGGCCTGCCGCATACCGAGGTCTTGACGAAGGGCAACGAACTCGTCGTATCTTCCTGGGACATCATTTCCGGTGACGTGAAGCCTGGCACCAATGTACTGATCTTCGACGATGCCGGCGATCACGCAGGCCTTCAAGCCGCGGAAATCCTGGCGAATGCGGGTGCCAAGGTGGAAGTCATGACGCCGGACCGGTCCTTCGCACCGGAGGTCATGGCCATGAACCTCGTGCCTTATATGCGCTCGCTGCAGAAACTCGATGTAACCTTCACGGTCACATACCGCCTGGAATCGGTCGAGAGGAACGGCAACCAGCTCGTCGCCCATGTCGGCAGCGATTATGGCGGCATCTCCAAGCAGCAGGTGGTCGACCAGGTGGTCATCAACCATGGCACCATTCCGCTCGACGACCTCTATTTTGAACTCAAGCCGCGTTCATCCAATCTCGGCGCAGTCGATTACGACGGGTTGATCAACGGTCAGACGCAGTCGTTCATTCGCAATTCGGAGGGACAATTCCAGCTCTACAGGATCGGTGACGCCGTGGCCGCCCGCAACACCCACGCAGCCATCTACGATGCGTTGCGGTTGGTGAAAGACATCTGATCCTCGCTCGGACCTCAAGCGAGAAGCCCCGCCAGGGATAGGCGGGCGGTCGCTTCTGCTGCGACACCCGCTCTGCCCACCTGAGCTTATCGAAGCGCGGACACCTTCCTGAGGGCGACCGGCATCATCCGGTCCTCTTGCCGTGGGAGTGGAATTCGGCCCGCAACGCTGCCGAATGCTGTCCGAGCGCCGGCACTGCGCTTGCAGTGACGCTGTCGCCGGGAATGTTGATGCCACGGCCCATCATCTCGACCGGTCCGGTCGGTGTCTCCGTCGTCACGTGACGGGCTTGCGGGTGTTCTAGCAGATCATCAATCGTCGAGAGCCGGCCGCAGGCGATGCCGGCTGCGTTCAGCCGCTCGACCGCCACCTCCCGACCCAGACGCGAGAGCACCGCAGCGATCAGTGTCTCGACCTCCCTCATATTCGCCACCCGGTCGACATTGGTTGCGAAGCGTGGATCGCGAGCCAGAGAGGGATCATCGAGGATTTTTTCGCAGAGCGCTGCCCATTCCCGGTCATTCTGCACCGAAAGCAGCAAATCCCGCCCGTCGGCACAGGTGAAGGCGCCATAGGGTGCGATCGACGGATGCCTGAGGCCGACCCGCTTGGGGGCGGCCCCGCCATAGCGGGTCTGCAGATAGGGCACGTTCATCCAGTCCGCGATCGTGTGGAACAGCGACACTTCGACCGTGCGGCCGCGGCCAGTGGCGTGCCGACCGATCAGCGCCTGCAGCACGGCGGAGAAGGCCGTCTCGCCCGCCGCGATGTCGCAAACGGAAATGCCGACGCGGGCGCTGCCCTCGGGCGTGCCATTGACCGCCAGCAGGCCGCTTTCGCCCTGGATGAGCATGTCATAGGCCTTCTGGTCGCGATAAGGTCCGCTTTCGCCATAGCCGGAAATGGAGACATAGATCAGCCGCGGATGCTCGGCCGTCATCGTCTCGGCGCCAACGCCGAGACGGGCGGCAGCACCCGGTGCTAGGTTCTGTACGAAAATGTCGGCCGCCGCGATCATCCGCTTGAGCAGCGCTAGGTCCTCGGGCTTGCGAAGATCGAGACAGATCGACTCCTTGCCGCGGTTGATCCAGACGAAATAGGCGCTTTCGCCATGCACCAGCCGGTCATAGCCCCGGGCAAAATCGCCTTCCGGCCGCTCGATCTTGATGACGCGGGCGCCGGCCTCGGCCAGCCGCGCGGTCGCGAGCGGTGCCGCCACAGCCTGCTCCAGCGACACAACCAACAGGCCGTCAAGATCACGCATAGGCCGACTCCTCCATTCACGAGTAGACGTTAGCGTTTGGTCGCTAGAGGCGGAAATATCGGTTTCCTTGACAGGCTAGATCAAAGCCGACTAACTCCTTGTCAGGGAGACAGAAATGGATATCCGGCACCTCAGATATTTCATCGCGATCTCGGAGGAACGGTCGCTGTCGGCCGCGTCGCATCGCCTCGGCGTCGCGCAGCCCTCCCTTTCCCAGCATGTCATCAAGCTTGAGGAAGAGCTTGGCGTACAGCTGATGGTGCGCTCGCCGCGCGGCATCCAGCTGACCGACGAAGGGCACCTGCTGGCAAGCCATGCCCGCGAGATCTGCCTCAGCCTGGATCAGTGTGTCGCCGCGATGAAGGAGGCCGGAGGCGCGGTGCGCGGCACGGTGGCCTTCGGTCTGCCGCCTTCCGTCTCCATGGTCATGTCGGTGCCGCTTGCCGAAACGGTACGGGTCGAACTGCCCAATGTGCGGCTGCAGGCCATCGAATCCATGAGCGGCTATATCAAGACCTGGCTCGAAGAACAGAAGATAGACATCGCCTTCCTCTACAGCCTCGATAAACACGAGAATTTTCGTGTCACGCATATCCTTGACGAGGAGCTCTGCTTTTTCTCCGCGCCGGACAATTGGCCGCTCGAGACACCGCCGGGCATGCCGGTGCCATTGCGAGCACTGGCCGATCTCGAACTCATCTTGCCCGCCCCGGCGCATGGGCTGACCAAGACGATCACCAAGCACACATCCGCGCTCGGCATCGACCTCAATGTCGTCATCGAAATGGATGCGATGACGCAGATCAAGGAACTGGTCGCCCGCGGCTCCGGCTACACGATCTTCGCACCCGCAGCCGCCCATGACTTTGTCGCGCGCGGAGAACTGGTGAAGTCGCCGATCATCGAGCCGACGATATCGCGGCCGGTCTATCTGGTCACCAACAGCGCCCGCCCGTTGAGCCGGGCCTGCAGGGCAATCGAGCGCATCACCCTGACGGTGGCACGCGACCTCGTCCGCCGGGGCATCTGGGAAGGTCGGCTTGTCGGTGAGATAGAGGATATGCTCGACCAGCCGAGTTAGGCGCAGCAGCGTTCCTTAATCGTTTGCGGCAACCTTCCTATCTATGATAATGCGCTTATCTCATATTGGCGCAGAAAACGTATATTTATCAATATTTTATGCATGATACAGCAAAACGATGCTGTTCCTCAATTCAAGACTTATGCACGTTAATTAAATATGGGAGGCGACAATGAATGGTGGACCAGTACAGCAACAGTGATTGGTACGATTATCAAGCTTGGTTGTAGTGGCATTGGCCCGAATTCTGGAGAGATTGAAACGATGCTCGATTATTGCATGGAGGGGCGAACATGAATTCAATCGGGTCGGTGATCGGCAAGGGACTGATTGTGGCTGGTTTGCTGATATCTGCGGGATCGGCGCTGGCGGCGGGAAGCGATGACGGTTTCGCAGCGTTCTGGACGCAATTCAAAGCTGCCGTCCGCAAGAGCGACCAGAAGGCCGTATCGCTGATGGTCAAATATCCGATCGAATACGACGGTCAACGGCAAGTGGCTGATTTCCCTATGATCTGGAATGGTTCTTTCGACCCGGAGCAGCGGACGTGTCTTGCCAAGCAGAAGCCCGTCAAGGACACCTACGAAGGTAAGGTCAGTTATGCTGCTGTCTGCGGCGACGAGATCTACGTTTTCGGCAAGGATGATGCCGGCTGGAAATTGACGGATTTTGCCGTAAACGATTGAGCGGACTCGCCTTGGCACCGACCGGCCTCAGCGGGTCTTGAACCGTCAGCGTGATCAATGTGTCTGGAAAACGACCGGAAACCTTACATCGAATTCTGTACGGAAACCGTGTCAGGTTATCTATTTGAAAATTCAAGAGTTTCGGGATAGCGGCACCATAGCAACCCCTCTGGCTAGAGAGAACTAATCAACAGCTTGGGAGATACCGTTTTCAGCTGTTCCCCGAACCAAACCAGAGCTGTCCTCCAGGAGGGGCGTCAACAACTTGCGCTGATCAGGGAATCTCACCGCCATTATTGCCCTAGCTGCTGACCAACGATTGATCCAATCCTCGCTTTTCAGCTGCGCAATCAGGTATGAGCGAGTTACCTCGGGAGTTAGCCTTTTGAACAGGCGGAACAGCCCATGACGCTCGATCTGAGGCTGTGAGAAGCAGAGATGAAGCAACCAGTCGGCATCAGCGGGTAAGATAAGGTGCTCCAACGCGCCAATGGCGACGTGTATTAGTGTTATTTGCCGACTTTTAGTTTTTTTCAAGCTGGCGGTCAGAAAATCCTTGATCATTTCCTTGTCTGCGGCGTGACCCCATGTGCCCAAAACCTGAATTGAGAGAGATTTTGGACCTGGTGGTCTGCCTGCCAGCATCTCTCGAACAAATCCAAGTGCTTCGGATGTCCGTGGCGCGCCCATGAGGGCGCGTAGACGCAAGCTGTTTTCTGCAATCTGGTCTGTCATTCGCATTTGCCCATGCGGAAATACGGCCGAACGGACATTGGCCGCCTATGATCATACATCAAGGAAACCAAATGAGCCGAGTGCTTTTACTCGACGCTGACGTTATCGCGTACAACGCCGCCTCCGCATGCGAGGTGGCAATCCCCTACGGCGACGGCTACTGGGCGTGGCACGTTTCCTCAATTGCAGGTCAGAAGGTAATCTACTGGTGGAGTGCGAAACTCAAGAATATGGGGACAGGGTGGATTCGCCTCGCCGATTGTGACAGTTTTTCGTGCTTCCTGTATGTCGAAGAAAATCGAATGCATACTTTTGGAGTCACTTGGTGCCGGACAACATTGATCGCAATTTAGAAGCTGCGGGACGCGCCTTGCAGGAGGGTAGGGCAAAAGATGCAATAGCGACCTATCTTCGGATGATGGAGATCGACCGATCAAGCAAAGGAGTAGCAGCTTATTGCCTCGGACTTGTATATGACGGTGGCCTTGGAGTTCCCAAAGACAAAGATGCTGCCTTGAGATACTACACCTTGGCGGATGCCGAAGGATATGAATTGGGTACTTACAGGTTGGGCCACATGTTGCTCGTGCGCGATGAGAGCGCGGCAGCCTTGGCCAAATTCAAGTCCATTGCCAAGAGGAACCCGTCCGCGGCTTACTGGATATATCGGGTTATGGCGGAGGTGACGGATCGACGCGGGGCTCACAGAGAGGAGTCTGAGCGCTACCTAGCCATGGCAGCCAGCGAAGGGCATGTTCTGGCGAAGCGGGTTTACGCCTTAAGGCGGCTTCGAGATGAAGAGGGTATTCTGAAGATACCTGGTGGTTTGCTTGAAGTCGTAGGATTAGTTTTTTATGCCGCGAAGTTGGGGGCGAACGGCGAGAAGCTTTTGTATGAGTAACTGGGCGTTGCAAAAATCAAGAATTTCGGAACAGCCGCCTAGCGCAAAAATCAGCTCAAATCATCGGCGGAAGTCCATCGCCATCGTTTCTGGGAATATCCATTCTCTGATAGCGCGGGCCGGGCCTTGTTGCCTTGTAGAAGATGAAGCCAACAAAAGTGGCAATAGCGGCTAGTGCCAAAGCGCCAATCACAACATGGCTCATGATGTCACTCCGTCGGTGGACGAGCGCACTGTACATTCAACCGGCGAGCAAGTCACGGTGGTTCCTTCAAATGGAGGGAGTGGCGCGGCCAACATCTCTCGCTGTAAGCGTCCCGTCGCATAAATCAGGAATTTCGGGACAGGGGATCGCCACCGCTGTTTTCAACCACTTCCGTGTTTCAGAAATTAGGTTCGGAAGGCCAAACGATGAAGATTGAAAGAAGCGGTGAAATCATTCGTTTGAAATCCCTCTGCCGGAAGAGTTCGGATCTGAATTCGCATGACGTGACGCGTGTAGTGGTCTGGGCACAGAAACAGAGTTATGCCCTCTTGGCATCTCTTTTGCCGGCCTCTTTCCGAGAGGTGAAGCTTCGCTTTATAATCGTTGAATTTAACTCTCAGGATCATCTGACATTTGATGCGTTTCGCGACAAAGGCTTCAACGAGGTCGTTCCTTGGCTGGAAATCACGGGGTGGGATTTAAGCAAAGCTATCGAGAAAGCTTTGAGAACGCCATTGATAAGAGTCGAGGCGTACCGGACCTAGAAGCTCCCAGTCGTTTCAGCATCCCCAATGCGGAAGACCGTGTTGTTCGATAAACGACCGTTTTTCGGACATACCTCACCGATCCCGCTCTTGCCCGCTTTGAACATCAAATCTTGTAAGGAAACTATGTAGAGAAATCTGTTCTACGGAAATCGGCGATTTGCTGGAATCCGAACATGCTCATCGGATACGCCCATGTCAGCTGAAAAAGGCAGCCGACATAGCCCATCATTCGTCGATACAAAGGACACAACTTTACGACCGCCGCGGTGACGAGGTCAACCTTGACGATGTCGAGTAGATATTGATCTGCTTACAATCAACCACTCTCGCGCCAACCGTCACGCGGCCTATTCAGAAATGCTATGGCTGCCAGAGACTTTTCCGATTTGACCATCCGCCAGCCCCTTCCCAGACTGCGCTCGCAATAGTGCCGGCAGGAGGTGCACAATGGGCGCGGATATCTGGTTCGACACCGACAAGATTCTCGTTGGAGGACAGTGGCAGGATCCTTCCTCCGGGGAACGGCTGGAACTTCTCAACCCCTCGACCGGCCAGCCCCTGTGCAATATCGCCCGTGGGCGCGAGGCTGACATCGATGCTGCCGTTGCGGCTGCCAAGGCCGCGCGTGCCGGCGCCTGGGGGCGGTTGACGGCGGCGGAACGTGGGCGGCTGATGCTGAAACTGTCTCAGGCGATCCTCGAAAAGATCGACCAGCTCGCCCGCATCGAGGCGCTGGATGTCGGCAAGCCGTTGAAGCAGGCGCGCGCCGATGCCGTGACCATGGCGCGCTATTTCGAATTCTATGGCGGAGCCGCCGACAAGGTGATGGGCGACACCGTTCCCTATCTCGATGGCTACACGGTCTGGACGATCCGCGAGCCACACGGCGTGACCGGGCATATCGTTCCCTGGAACTATCCGATGCAGATCCTGGCGCGCTCGGTGGCGGCGGCCTTGGCGATGGGCAATGCCTGTGTCATCAAGCCGGCGGAAGAGGCCTGCCTGACCTCGCTGGCCATGGCGCGGCTGGCCGAGGATGTCGGCTTTCCCGCCGGCGCCATCAATATCGTGCCCGGCCTTGGGGCAGAGGCCGGGGCGGCACTTGCCGCTCATCCGGGCATCAACCATCTCTCCTTTACCGGCTCGGTCGGGGTCGGCACGCTGGTGCAGCAGGCGGCGGCGAAGAACCTGGTGCCGGTGACGCTGGAGTTGGGCGGCAAATCGCCCCAGGTGGTCTTCGCCGACGCCGATCTCGAACGGGCCCTGCCCTTTCTTGTCAATGGCGGCATACAGAATGCCGGCCAGACCTGTTCCTGCGCCGCCCGTATCCTGGTCGAACGCAAACGGCATCAGGAAGTGGTAGAGCGCATGGCAGCACGCTATGCCGCATTGCGCGTCGGCCCGGCCATCGACGACCTCGATCTGGGGCCGGTGATTTCGGCCCGGCAGAAGGGGCTGATCGAAGGTCTCCTCGCGCAGGGTTCGGAGCTTGAAGTGGCAGCGCGCGGAACCATTGCGGACGGCGCGCCGGATGGCGGCTTCTATCTGCAGCCGACGCTGTTTGCCGATGTGCCTGCAGATCATCTGCTTGCGCAGAGGGAGATTTTCGGACCGGCCCAGGTGATCATCCCCTTCGATGACGAGGCGGAAGCGCTCGCCATCGCCAATGGCACGGATTATGGGCTGGTGGCGGGTGTCTGGACGGAGAACGGCTCTCGGGCGCTCAGGATGGCGCGGGCCATCCATGCCGGCCAGGTTTTTCTCAACAATTATGGTGCCGGTGGTGGGGTCGAACTACCGTTCGGCGGTGTCGGCAAATCCGGACATGGGCGCGAAAAAGGTTTTGAGGCACTCTACGGCTTCTCCACGGTCAAGACTGTCGCCGCCCATCATGGCTGAGGCGGCGCATGGCCTTGCTCACGCTGCTGCTCGGCTGGTCATCGTCACGATCCCGTCGTCGGTTCGCACCCGGAGCTCGATTTCATCGTCGCCTTTTCGAGCCTCGATCACAGCCGGAATGCCTGCGATCAGAGGCGAGACCCCGCGGTAACTGAAGCGCGTGGGCGCATGTCCCAGAAGCTCGGCGGCGAGGTTGAGCATCAGCAATGCCTGCATCGGCCCGTGGACGACAAGGCCAGCATAGCCTTCGACATTGCGCGCGTAGGGCTCGTCATAATGAATACGGTGGCCGTTGAAGGTCAGCGCCGAATAGCGGAACAGCAGGGTGGAATCGGTCACCAGCGGGCGTTGCGCGACGACATCCCAGCTTTCGGCCGCTACAGCGGCCGGACGGGCGCCCGGTTTGGGGTCTTCGCGATAGACGACATCTTGCCGCTCGCGCAGGCGGACCGTACCGTCGGCGCTGTAGGCATGGTTGACGGTGACGAAGCCCAGCCGTCCGGAACTGCCTTCCTTGAAGGCAATGTCGGCGATCGTCGTTTCGCGGGTGACGGCGTCGGAGGAGGAGAATGGGCTGACGAATTCCAGTTCGCCGCCGGCCCACATGCGTCGCGGCAGCGGCAGCGCCGGCAAGACCAAGCCTGTGCGCGGATGGCCGTCGCGGCCAAGATCCGCAGCCGGAAAAAGATCGGGAACAAATGTCCAGTGAAAGCCGAGCGGCACCTCCGAGGGCGCAAGCAGCCCGTCGAACGTCGTGCGGAACATCTGCAATTGTCTCTCGGAGATGGTTTCGGCGCGCGCGCTCGTGCGGCCGATCCAGTGTTCGTATTCGCTCATGGTTGCCTCAACAATTGGCCAAGCTCGGCGGCCGGCAGGCCATCGAGATCGGTCACGGCTTTCCATATTCCCTGCGCCTCCGATCCGATAAGCTCGACGGCCTTGGTGCGCAGCCCCCGCTCGATCTCGGCGGCAGGCAATCGCGCCGACAGATCATGCGAGAACGGCACGACCCTTCCATTGGTGAGGACCACCTCGCCGACGGCCAGCATATCGCCGACAGCGGCATCGCCGGTGACATGCACCCTGGTGGCGAAATCGGCGAGCCCAGGATCATCCGCAAGCGCGTCCGTATAGGTACGGTCATTCGATGTCGGAATTTGCCGAAACACCATGCCAGCCAGCCAGGCATAGCTGAACTTGACTTCCAGACCGGTTCTCGGCCGCTTGATATCGCAGACAGAGAGCCAGCGCGGGTTGGTGAGTAGGCGTATCCCGGCAATCTCATCCATTTCCATTCCGGCCCGAACGGCGGCCAGGGCTTCGATCATTGCATGCGTGCCGTGGCAGCAGGCATGCAGCTTGTATTTGATATCCTCGAAGAGGAAAGTCCCCGGCGGCGGATTGTCCCATACGCCCCGCGCTTCGTCGGGCGCGTCGGAATGGGTTGGAACGAAGGCCTGGGCACCCATGAGGCCATCGTCGGCCGAGGTAAAGCCGGCCTTGGCAAGAAGAGCGCATTCCACCCCGTTGGAGGCGGCGATGCCGGCATTATAGGGTTTGCCCATGGTGCCGAATTGCGATTTGAGTCCGGAGGCGCGCGTGGCGGAGAGCCCAAGGGCAACCTGCATTTCCGCGCGGCTCAGCCCGAGAATGCGGCCGGCGGCAATCGTGGCGCCAAAAGCGCCGGCCGTGGCCGTCTGGTGAAAGCCCCTGTTGTAGTGGACCGTGCCAAGCACCATGCCGATCCGCACCGAGGCCTCGGCGCCAAGCAGGAAGGCATCGGCGACCGCAGCACCCGATGCGCCGATCATTTCCGCCGCTGCCAAAGCGGCCGGATAGATTGCCACGGAGGGATGGCCGATATGGCCGAAATGGGTGTCGTCATAATCCAGCGCATGGCTGGTGGCGCCGTTGACCAGCGCCGCAGCCCGCGCCGGCAACTGGCCGCCGCCGATGACGGAGGAGATTGGTTTTCCACCCTCCGCCGCTGCGAAATCCCTGAGAATTTTCGCCAATGGCTCGTTGCGGCCCGCGCGACCGCAGACCATCCAATCGAACAGCGAAAACCGCGCCACCACTCGGGCCGATGGCGGTATCGCCTGGGCCGGCAATGCCGCAAGGTCAAGCACGTGGGAGAGTGTCGTCATGCCCTGCCCTCCCCGTAGGATTTCGGCAGACCCAGGACCTGTTCGGCGATGTAACAGAGAATGAGGTTGGTCGAGATCGGCGCCACCTGATAAAGCCGCGCCTCGCGGAATTTCCGCTCGACGTCATATTCCTCGGCGAAGCCGAAGCCGCCATGTGTCTGCAGGCATGCCTCCGCCGCTTCCCAGCTTGCATCGGCGGCCAGCATCTTGGCGGTATTGGCTTCGACACCCGGATTGTGGCCGGCATCATACATGGCCGCGGCGCGATAAACGATCGCTTCGGCGGCCAGCATATGTGCATAGGCGCGCGCCAGCGGAAACTGCACGCCCTGGTTCTTGCCGATCGGCGCGCCGAAAATGATGCGCTCTTTCGCATAGGCCGAACCCTTGTCTATGAACCACTTGGCATCGCCGATACATTCCGAGGCGATCAGGATTCGCTCAGAATTCATTCCGGAAAGGATGTATCGGAAGCCCTTGCCCTCTTCGCCGACAAGGCTCGAGGCGGGAATGCGGACATTGTCGAAAAAGACTTCGGTGGTGGCGTGATTGATCATCGCCCGGATCGGACGGATGGTGATGCCATTGCCCACCAATTGCCTGAGATCGAGCAGGAAGACGGACAGGCCATCCGTCTTGGATTTCGCCTGGTCGCGCGGCGTCGTGCGGGCAAGTAGCACCATAAGATCGGAATGTTCGGCGCGCGACGTCCAGATTTTCTGGCCGTTGATGATGTAGCTATCACCATCACGTCGCGCCGTCGTCTTCAGCGCCAGCGTGTCCGTGCCGCTGGTCGGCTCGGTCACGCCGAAGGCCTGTAGCCTCAGCGAGCCATTGGCAATGCCTGGCAGCCATTGGCGCTTCTGCTCCTCGCTGCCGTGGCGCAGCACCGTGCCCATCGTGTACATCTGCGCATGACAGGCGGCGGCATTGCAGCCGTTGCGATGGATTTCCTCGAGGATGACGGCGGAGGCCGTGAGGTTGAGACCCGATCCGCCATATTCCTCCGGAATCATCGCAGCGAGATAGCCTTCCTTGATCAGCGCATTGACGAAATTTTTGGGGTAGGCGCGCCGGGCATCGAGATCACGCCAATAGCTGCCGGGAAATTCGGCGCAGACCCTGGCCACGCCCTCTCGTATGTCGGCATAGTCAGCGGTCGGGTTGAATGTCGTCATGCGATGCTCCTGTTCTTTGCCGATCGCCAGATTCGTCGGAAAGGCAGAGGATGTGAAATATCAAAACCTGATCGAAGCTAGCCGAGACACCTATGACCAACCCGTCTCAGTAAACCGCTTCCATCGTCTGCTTGATCTGGCGCGCTCTCGCCAGGATGCTGTCGGCAAGCCCGTCGGGAATCCCGTCGCCGGTGAGTTCTGGCTGTAGAAGTGCTATGGTGCGCACCATGCCCGGCTCATCGATGATCCTGGTTTCATAGAGCCCTTCGGCCGCATCGCCAGCGACGGAGTGATAGGGAAGGATCGTCGCATATTCCCCAGTGCCGTCACCAACCAGTGCCTTGACAGCGGTCAGGCTGTCGAGTTCGAGCGCCGGCACCAGCGGATGGTGTCGCTCGCTGCAGACGGTATCGATGATGCGGCGCAGCTGATGGATCCGGCTCGGCAGGATCAGCTTCATCGTGTCGATGTCTTCGAGGCTGAGCGTCGGCTTGTCCGGCACGTCCTGGCTTGCCAGTACCAGGCGTTCGGAGAGAAGATTGGTGATCCGCAGATTGCCCGGCTCCGGCGGGCTATAGGTCAGCGCCAGATCGAGGCGGCCGGCTTGCATCAGATTGCGCAAGTCTCCAGAATAGGCCTCGATGACGTTAAGCGCCGCCGCACCCTGCCCCTGGCGCAGGGCCTCGCCGATGTGATCGAGAAAAAGCGGCACGATTGTCGGGCATATGCCCAGCGTCACCCGGGCCGGACTACCGGAGAAATGCTCGCGCAGGTGGTCCACAAGGCTGTCGAGGCTGTCGAGATGCCGGCGTGCCTCACTCACCAGGTAGGTTCCTGCTTCCGTCGGAACCGCGCCGCGGCCGCTGCGGGTGAAGAGTGTCACGCCAAGCTCGCCTTCAAGCAGCTTGATCTGGCGGGTCAGCGCCGGCTGGGCAATGCCGATCGCACTTGCTGCCCGTGAGACGCTGCCATTGTCGCAGACGGCGACGAAGTAGCGCAAACGCCGGATATCCATGCCATTCCGCTCGGCCTTCATGGAATTCATCGCTCCATCACGCGCGCAAGGCCGGCAGCGATCCATGCCGGAGTCGGACGGCGTTCAGGTTTTTGTGCAGGCAGCTGTCTCAAACCCTCCTCACTGGTGAATCCAAGCCGCGATCGATAAGCGAGCCACCAGACGAGCGGCACACCGATCAGCCAGAACAACAGTTGCCAGACCCACAAGGAGGGGATGCCGAGCGCCGCCGTGCGGGTGGTGAAGATCGGCTGGCTGAAGAATGTGTTGCCGAGGATGGCGCCGGGGCCGATGGCGAGGAAGGCCCAGATCAGCGTCAGCGACCACAGTGCCCCGCGTGCGTTGCGGCCGCCGAAGTCGACATGCCAGCGAGCCGCGAATTCACCATGCAGGCGGTCGCGCTGGTCCCGCTCCGCGCCACGCCTGGTGAAAATCGACACCAGCAGGACTGCGGCGAAATTGAATGACAGTCCCCAGACCACCGAATGGATGGTCAGCGGCCAGCGGCCCCATGGCAGGCGCACGAACAGGCCTTCGATCAACACCAGCCCCGCTGGCTCGGTGAAAAAGACCATGAGCATGCCGAAAATCAGGCCGGTGATCACCGCACTGCGGCTGATCCAGGGCGCGAAAGCCAATCCCAGCAGCGCCGGCAGCAATTGTGCCGCCGTCGGCAAAGCGAGGCTGGCAAAAATGGTTGATGTCAATGGCGCGTAAGCTGCGAGCATTGCGACCAGCAGATAGGCGATCGCAATCCCGATGCGGGCGGCTAGCCGTTGTCCGGCACGGCTGAGATCAGGCAGGACATAGGCGGTGATCAATTCCCGCGTCAGCAGGATTGCGCCTGTCGCGGTGAAAAACGAGATGGCGAGCTGGGCGGCCACGAGAAAAACCAGAGCAAGGCCCGCACCGATGAAGATGTCGACGGCACCAAGCTCAGTCGCAAGCGACGCAATCCCATGCCCTATCCGCGCTGCGAGAAAGGGCATGACGACAATGAGGATGCCCGCAGTCAGGCCGGAGATAATCCACACGCTGCCGCGCGCCAAGGCCGAACCGCTTTTCGAGCTTATGCCGAGATAGAGGAAGGCCGGCGACACGACGGCGCCGATGAAGGCCAGCGCCGTCGACGCGATGCTCACGCAGGTGAAGAGGCCGCCGGCAACCTGGCCCTTGCCGATGCCGGCCGAATATTGGATCACACCCGGGATCTGGTCGGCCAGAATCCCTTTTGCCACCGGAATGCCGGCATGCAGGAAACCTGGGGAGGCAAGAACGATCTCGGCAAAACCGCTCACGGTCAGGGTCAGCACCGCGACCAGGACCGATTGCAACGCGACAATGAAGATCGTCGCGCGCCATCCGCCGATGACGGCAGGCAGGAAAAGGAAGAAGGCTTCTCCCCAGATGGCCGTCACACGCGGGATCGCTCCGCCGCTGATCTCGGCAATCAGGCTCCCGGTGCCGGACAGCAGGCTGGCAGACAGTGGCAACCCGAACAGAGCCGCAAGCGCCATCATCACGATGCGCAAAGTGATGCTCTGGTAATAAGCACCGATCGCCTCGCCTGGGCTCGTCCAACCGGAAATCCTGGCGGCAAGCCATATCCGTTTCTGAATGAGCAGCATGGCCAGCGCCGCAAACAGCAGGCCGATCGCGACGTGGCTGGCCTGCAGGCCAAACGTGCTGGTCAGGACAATGTGGTCCGTCAGGCGGTAGCTGGCGACGCAAATGCCGCCGAACGAAAACATCACCGCCCATCCAGGGAGGGTCGGCTGGCCGCCTTCGAACCAATCGGATGCAGGCGCCGAACGCGCCATGCGGGCGGCGATGTAGACGCCGTAGGCGGCAAGGACCGTGAGGAGAATGACAAGCAAAGACGTCATTTGCGGCCTCTCCGATCCCGCAATTGCGAGGACCGCTTGGGGTTGTTGTCACGAATGATGTCGAAGAACTCGAAGGCACCGCGCGCACCTGCCCGGGTGACCATGTAGAAGATTACGGTCGCCACCAGCACCGCCATCCCGCCAACCACGATGAGGAAGTTTCGTTCCGCGAAGCCTGGGGCAAACAACGTCGCCATCACGAAAGCCAGGACGCCTGCGAGAAACAGCACCAGTGCCAGCGCCACCTCGGGGGCGGTGAATCCCGTGTGCAGCACCGCATTGACAACGACATGCGCAGCAAAGCCAGCGAGGATCGCACCGAAGCCGGCAGCAATCCAAAGCGGTCCGCCTCCGCCGAAGCCATAGTGGAACAGCGCCAGGGCTACGAATCCCGCCGGGATCCACACCGCCATGACGAGACCATGCCGGTCAAGCCGTGCTGCGCTGTCGTCTTCGGGTGTCATCGGTCAAATTCCTCCTATGCCTGCGCGGCAATTGCATGTGACCTGCTGCATAAGTCGCTTGCTCCCTCTTCTCCCCAGCGGGGAGAAGTGCCGAACGAATGTGAGGCGATGAGGGGGCGCCCCACCCGCGGCAGCCCCCTCATCCGGCCCTACGGGCCACCTTCTCCCCGCCGGGGAGAAGAGGGAGTCCGGCGTCAATGCCCCGGCCAAACGCAGCGTTTCGCTCATATCCGACGATTCTCCCCCCTCCGATCACCCATCAATCATCATCCTTGCCGGACTTGCCGCCCGGCACTGGCGGGAAATTGCGGAACGACATGCCGCCGGCCGAACCGAGATTCTTGAGCGGCAGGCCGATCTCCTCCATCAGCCCGTCGACGAAGGCCACCTGGGTGCGGTATTTCATCGCCGAATTGACGACCTGGTCGGGAATATTGCCTCCCGACGGCGAACCACCACCGCCGGCGCTGCCGGTTTCGGATGGGCTGTTGAGGCCAGGCAGGCCATCGACCTGCAGGATCTTGATCGATTCGATGTTCTCCATCGGCTTGACGCTTTCGCGGATGATCTGCGGCAAGGTCTTGACCAGATGCTCGTAAATGGCGCTGCGGCGGGCCTCGTCGCTGCGCATGTTCTCCGCCTCGTTGAGCTTGCGATTGCCTTCGGCATCCGTCTCATAGCGCACCTCGGCGGCCTTGGATTCGGCAATCTCGCCCTGGGCGCGGTGTTCGACTGCGAGCTTTTCGGCTTCAGCATGTTTGACAACCCGAAGAGCTTCACGCTCCGCCGCCGCCTCGGCGGTGATGACCTCCACCTTCTTGTTACGCAAAGCGCTTTCCTCGGCGCGCACTGTCGCCACCTGCTCTTCGACAGCAGCGAGTTGCTTGCGGGCTTCCGCCTCGCTGGTACGGGCAACAGCTTCCTCGATTGCCTTGTTGACCACGGTGATCAGGCGCCGTTTCTCGGCGAGATCGATCTCCATGTCCTGCTCGATGACGAAGCGGTCGATATATTTCGAGGCGGCGATGCGCATCTCCTCGATTTCACGATTGGCGACGATCGCCGCATCCTCGACCTTGCGCAGGCTGACGGTCTCGGCGAGCTTGATACTTTGCTGCTTGGCGATCTCCTGCTGCGCGACATCCTCATCCTTCTTGATGCGCTCGACCTCGATGGCGTGCTTCTTGGCGATCACGGCCCGCTCTTGTTCCGCCGCAGCCTGCTCGTTGGCGACGCGGACGAGTTTTTCCTTATCGACCGAGAGGAGCTCGATTTCCCTTTGGGTGTCGAGGCGGCGTGCCTCCACATCACGTTCCCGATCGAGCCGCGCGTGTTCGATCTCGGTGGCGGTGCGGCTATCGAACACTTCGATCTCCAGCCGCGACTTGATCTCGGCTTCCCGCACCTGCCGCTCGCGCTCGATGCGCTCGGCTTCGATCTGCTGCCGGGTGAGGATGCGTTCCGTCTCCAGCCTGGTACGCGAAGCGATCTCGATGAGCTCGGTTTCCTTCTGCCGTTCGATCTCCAGTGCCCTGAATTCGTTCTGGGTCCGGATCCGCTCGGAATCGATGGCGTGATCCTTGGCGATCTGGATGCGTTCGGATTCTTCTTCGGCCTTGAGCTTGGACTGGGTAATGGCTATCGCCGAGGTCGACCGTTCCGCCTCGATTTCGGCAAGCTGGGCAACGCGTCGGATCTCGATGGCGCGCGCCTGGTCGATGCGGGCATATTCGAGGTCTCGATCGATCTCGAGCGACCGCTGTTCGGCTTCATAATCCCTGAACTTGATGTCGATGCGAGCTTCGTTCTCGATCTTGTTGCGCTGTTTGCGGCGCGACTCGATCTCTTCGGTCAACTGCGTCAGACCTTCTGCATCGAAGGCATTTGCCGGATTGAAGACCGAAATATCGGACTGGTTGAGGGATGTGAGAGAGGCGTTTTCGAGTTCGAGGCCGTTGGTGCCGAGCGTCTTGCCGGCGATCTCGGCGACGCGGCCGATGTAGCCGGCGCGGTCCTGATGGATCTCTTCCATGGTCATCGAGGCGGCGACCGACGACATCGCGTCGACGAACCGGCCTTGGATGATCTCCTTGAGCGCCATCGGGTCTTCGGTGCGTGACCCGAGCGTGCGTGCCGCGGTCGAGACGCCTTCCGGGGTGGCGACGACCCGGACGAAGAACTCGGCGACCAGATCGACGCGCATCTTGTTGCGCGTGATCAGCGACTGCTCGCCAATCCGGCGGATTTCAACCGGGATGGCGTTCATGTTGACCACGGTTATGTCGTGGATGATCGGGATCACCAAGGCCCCGCCGCCCATCACCACCCTCTCGCCACCGGAGCCGGTGCGCACAAAGCTCTGGTCCTTGGACGAATGACGGTAGAGCCAGTGGAGGAGATAGACCCCCACCGCGATGAGGATTGTCAGCAGGATAATGATTGCGATTGCATCAGCACCGGTCATTGTCGTGTCCTTTCGTCAGGCAGCCGCCTTTGGAAGTTCGGTCGCGCTCAGTAGCGTTCCTGGCCGGCAACGGCCAAAACGATGAGCGACGGAGTGATGAGATTGATGAGATCGAAGAGCGTGTAGAGAGCGACGACGCCGGAGGCCTGCCCGGCTCCAATGACAACGTCGACGAAGTGCAGGATGGGATAGATGGCCCAGCCGATCGTCAGGATCAGGCGGATCCAGAAATATCCGAGCCGCACCGGGCGGCTACTTTTGCGCACGATGTCGGCCATGGCGCCGAAATACATTTCGCCGAGGATATAGAGCCAGAAGCCGATCGAGAGCAGTACGCCAAGCGTGCCGTTGAAGAAGCCGGCATCGCCGAGATAACGCGAGAACACCATCAGAAGGGCCGCTGCGGTCATCCGCCAGAAGACGCCGACCGGCACCTTGCCGAGGGCTGAGACGAAGAAATAGATGGCCGCGACCTGCAGCGGATGCACTGTGAACCAGGCGGAAAAGCGGATGCCGCCGCTCGTCTTATGGGCCGTCAGCCACAGCGAGGTCGCACCGACATAATCGAGCGACGATGCCAGGGCGGCGACGCCGACCATGGCGAGCGGCACCCGCCATTTCTCATTGCTCCAGCTCAGTCCGAGGAAACACAGGATCGCCGTCGAGAAGGTGGCCAGCAGGGCGCCGGCATAGGCGCTGCTGACCACATCCTGTGTTGTGTAGAGTGCTCCGAACATGTCTTTCCCCTTAGACTTGCCTTAGACTTGGGCTCTGATGTGCGGTGACCGGCCGTAAAGGGCCACCATCGGCAGGATCAGAAGACCGAAGATGAATTGTTGCCACTCGTATTTCAGACCGATGCCGATCAGGAACGAGCTCAGGACCTGCAGAACCAGGACGCCGATGACCGTGAAGCCATAGCCGCCATAGCCGCCCATCAGCGAGGTTCCGCCGATGACGACCGCAGCCAGCGTGGTGAAGAGATAGGGGTCGCCGACACCGATATAGCCGCCACCGGACCAGCCGAGCAGCAGCGAGCCGGTCAGTGCAGAGAAGACGCCTGATATCGTGTAGGCGAGCGTCCAGTATTTGAGCTCGGAGACGCCGATCAGTCTGGCCGAGCGGCGGTTTCCCCCGAGCGCATAGACATAGCGGCCATAGGCGGAATAACGCAGCGCCACGATGACGATAATGGCGAGCGCGATCCAGATGAGGATGGTCGGCGGAAAAGCCAGCCCGAAGGTCTTGCCGTTCATCGCTGCAAGATTCTGCAGCCAGGGCGGCACGGTGCCGAAGACATTGCCGGAAAAGGCCGAGCCGATCGAGGTGAGGATCTGCGTCAGGCCGGCCACGGCAAAGCCGACGCCGAGGGTCAGGATCAGTGCCTGTCCCTGCAGCCTGTAGCTCAATATCCCGTTCAGCAAGCCGATGGCTCCGCCGATCACCAGGACGAAGCCGACCGCCACATAGGAGGGGACGCCAAGGCTGATGAGGAACAACAGGCCGATATTCGAAGCACCGATCAGGAACGGGATCGACAGGTCCAGACCACCCATCAGCGCCACCAGCGTCTGTCCGACGCAGGCAATGCCGAGAAACGAGGCGAACAGCAGGATCGCCTTGACATTGGCGGCCGACAGAAAGCCTTTGATCGTGAACGACGACACGACGATCAGCGCCACGAGCACGATCAGGCCGATGAAGGCGCTGCGGCCATGGGCGAAATAGCCCGAGACCTTGAAGGCGAACAGCAGGATCGCTTCCAGCACCAGGAAAGCAATCAGGTTGGTGATGGAGCGAAAGCCCGGCACCGATGCAGTGACGATCAGATAGGCGATCAACAGGATCGCCATGGAGATGATCATCACGCGATTGGCCTGCCAGAAGCTGCGATTGCCTGAAGCGGTCTCCACTGCGGCCGGCAGCTGCCGCTCGGCCCGCCTGCTCTCGAAGATGACGACGACATAATTCAGCAGCCAGAGCAGCACTGCGACAGAGACGACCGTTGAAAGAATAACCTCCTGCGCCTTCATGCCCTGGCCAAAACCGACGCCGAAGCCGATGGCGGCGATGATGACGGTGAGTGCGAGATTGATCCAGATCATCACCGCCGATCGCGGGATCGGCAGCAGTTGCAGTCTGGGCTCGCGGCCAGGACTGGGATTGATGTCGGTCACGGCTGGGCTCCCTTGATGAGAGGCAGATGGCTTTGCCATGAGATCACGGCAAACAGCAGCACAAGCAGGACTGCGATGAACAGATAGAGGAACAGGCCGAGGTGACGCGTCCGCGCTTCGGCATTGATGACGCGTGCAATGAAGACGAATATTGCAAGCGCGCCAACAACCAGGAGTGCGGCGGCCTGGATCGGCGACAGGGCAATGCCTAGACCGCTATCCTGCGCCGGAACCGTGATCAGATAGCGGGTCAGCAGCGGCCCGGCCGGAACTGCGGCCGTCTCCGCCGGCAGATAGCTTGCCGATGTCGCCACCTGCAACATAATGCCGATCACCACTGAGGCCAACACGACGAATGCGCCCCAGGGCGAAATGAACGAGATATGCCGGCCGATGATCGGCACAAGCAGCGTCAGCAAGAGCGACAGGACGAGGATGACGCCATAGCTCATCTGCGTGACGAAGGCCTGGATCGCGCCGAAATTGAAGGTCGCGAGCACGAAGCCGATCAGGTAGAGATTGACGGCGCCCAGCAGTGCGCCGGTGACCCCACCGCGCCCACCCGCCAGACTGACGCCACCCAGAACGAGCGCGGTGACCGCCGTCAGCGTCATCGTCGTGCCCTGGGTCGGATCGCCGGACGAGATGAGCGCCGTGTAGCAGATCGCACCGAGACCGACGAACAGTCCGGCGATCACATGGGCGCCGATGCGCACGATATTGATCCGCACCCCACTCGTCCAGGCGGCCCGCTCGTCGTAACCCATCATGCGAAGGTTGGTGTAGAATGGCGTCAGGGTGAAGAGCAGCCAGCCGGCAGTGGCAATCAGGACGATCAGCAGCACAGGCGAGAAAATCGTCTGGCCAAGACCCCAGCTTCCCATCCAGTCCGGCGCCGTGCCGCCGGGACGCTTCAGGATCACCAGATTGATGCCGGAAAGCGCCAGGAAGCCGGACAACGCCACGATGATCGGCTGCACCCTGACCCAGATGACGATAAGGGCGAAGATAAGCTGGTAGATGACGCCGAGCCCCAGCGCGACGAAGAACACGCCGAACGGACCGGTAACCACGCCGAGCATGTTGAGCTTGACGATCGACACGTTGATGAAGGCAAGCAGCGGCCCGACCGCCAGATCGACGGTACCGCGGCCGGCGACCGCCAGCGACATCAGCGAATAGGTGGCAAGCACCAGGGGGGCAGCGACGATGATGGCGCTGCCGAAACCGGACAAGGATACGAGGCTTGGATTGCGGATGGCAGCCGTGCTCAAGAGCACCGCGATCAGAAAGATCGGCACCAGAAGATAAGTGCTGGTCGTTGAGGATCGTTCCGACATGATGGCGGTACTTTTGTCCATGGGCGAAGGGGTCAGGCGCCGCCCCGGTCGGCGCCTGAACGTTTCTTAGAGATCGATGACGCGACGGCCGCTCGGCCGAGCATTCGACGCGGACGCCTGCGTCGCGGTTGAAGGCGCCATGCCGCGCCCGGAGCCGCGGCGTTCCGGATCGTTCTGCAGGATCTTCTTGAGCACTGGCGTGATCACATCCTTGAACTTCGCCGGATCTTCCGATGTCGGGAAATGTCCGCCGGAGAAGATTGTAACCTCGCTGTTCTTGACCTTTTCCGCGGTGCGTTCGGTCATTTCCGGCGTGCAGGCGAAATCATATTCGCCGGTGAGGAAATAGATCGGCGTCCGGCCGGAAATCTTGCTCGTCTGGTCGCGGAAATCGCTGTCGACGGAGTAGAAATACAGGTCGCCCTTGAAAATGCCGGGGCCGCCCTGGGCGTAGTACCACCAGGTCTCCCAGCGGTAATCATCCGGGCTCTCCGGCGACATCAGGCCGAACACGGATGTCGCCACCGCCTCGCCGCCATGGATATGCGGATGGTGCAGCGGATAGATCCACCATCCGGGCGAATAGTCACAAGCTTCCAGCGCAATCAGCGCCGAGAATTCACTCTCGTATTTCAGCGCCAGGTGCAGGCAGATATTGCCGCCCATGGACTGGCCCATGACCACCGGTCTTTTGAGATCGAGTGCCCGGCAGAAGGCGACGATGAACTCGCCATAAAAACTGGTCGTCAGCTTGTATTCGTCCTCCATCAGATGGAAGTCGGCTGGCGGGATCGACTTGCCGTGCCACGGCATGTCGAAAGCGATCACCCGGAAATTGCCTGATATATCGGGGTCGCAGAGCTGATGGCGATATTGCCTGCCATCGGTGCCGGCGGTGTGCAGGCAGACCATGGGAATGCCCTCGCCGGTTTCTTCATAATAGGTCCGGTACGTCTTGCCCTGGCAGGTCACGTAGACATAGCGCCCGATGATCGGATCGTGCTGGTTCATCTTCCCCTCCCGGATCACACTTGCCGCATCAGCGACAGCATCCGCGTCAAGGCGCGAATGTTCTGCCAGAACGGAAGCTGGTTGCCGTCAATCACCAATTGTTTGTGCAACGGATGCGCCATTGCCCAGATGTCGTTGAACATCGGCGGCGGGATCGGCTGGCTGAATTTCGACCAGGCGGTGGACGGTGCCCTGAGCGCGAATTCGAAGCCGAAATCGTTGGGGACGAGGCCTTCGGCAATCCTGACGATCTTGCCGCTGCGCACCTCGATCAGGAACTCCGTCTCGTCCACACCGAGCACGAAGCGATTGGTGAAGAACTTGCCGATCACCGGCAGAATCCTGTCTTCATTGACGCAGCGCGCCCAGCGTTCGATCCATTCGAGATCGAAGCTCTTTCTGCTGCCGTATCTACTCATGCAGTCCTCCTGTCAGTTCGGCAGATGTTTCCAATATTGGCAATGGTTTGCGGGCCGGCCCGTAGACGGCGGTGAACGAGGCCTGGTCTATGGCGACCGGCAAGACTGCGGCGGCGAAGGCGGCGAGATCCGCGTCCGGAGAGATCGACAGTCTCTGTGTCTTGAGGGCGTAGAGGGTGAAGACGTAACGGTGCCGCCGGTCCGGCGGCCAGGGTCCGCCCCAGCCTCTGCCAAAGCCCGGTATCTTGAAAGTGACGAAGTCGGAGTTGAGCTCTACAGCCCCTCTCGGCATGGCGAGGCTGCCGCTGGCCCCCTCGGGCAGGTCACGGATATGGCCGGGAATGTCGCAGACCAGCCAATGGGCGAAACTGCGGGGGAAGTTGAAGGCTTCCGGCAGGTCGGGATCGGTCACCGACAATGCAAAGCTTTGCGTCCCCTCGGGAACGCCGGACCAGCGCAGTCTCGGCGACAGACGGCTGTCCTCCGAAAAACGCTCAGGAATGACCGCACCCTGAGGAATATCCGGTGCGATGAGCAGGAAGCCGGACTGGTTCATCTGATCCTCATTGGTTGTTTTGCTGGTGATGCGGACCGGCCGCGCCGCCGGCCGGCCATCCTCCGCCCAGATGGACCGGAACAGCGGACCGGCGGCGACCACGTGATCGCCGTCATCGCTCGCGTGATGGTGCGGATCAGCTTCCTCCTCAGCCACGGCCTCGCCCGGCAGCGCAGCCGTCGCCCGCCGGCCGAACATGGCGTTGAGGATCACATGCGTGTCGAAAGGCGGTTCGAAATCCGAGGAAATGGTGCCGTTGCGGAACACATGCACCCGTGAGCAAAGATTGAGGAATTCCTCGATCTCAGAAGACAGGAACACGACCGCATTGCCGCGGCCGGCGAATTCGCGCAGGTTGCGGTAGAGATCGAGCTTTGCGCCGATGTCGATGCCGCGCGCCGGATCGTTCAGCACCAGCACGACCGGCTTCTCGGCAAAAGCCCTGGCGATCAGCACTTTCTGCTGATTGCCGCCCGAAAGTGAGGTGATCAGATTGTCCCGGTCACCCATCTTGATGGCAAGCTTGCTCGATTCCCATTCGAACACCGGCACGAGCTTGGTGCGGTTGATGAAGTTGAACCAGCCACCGGCCCGATAAGCCCTGTAGACGGGCAGCATCATATTCTCGAAAATGCCGAGATTGGCGAAGATGCCCTCCTTCTTGCGGTCGCCCGACACATAGCTGATGCCGTTTTCGCGGGCCGAGTGGAGATCGGCGACGGTTTCCGCCACTTTCTCCCGGATCATGGCGATACGGCCGCCCATCAATGGCTGAACGCCGGCGATCGCGCGGACGAAATCCGCCTGGCCCTGGCCATCGAGCCCGGTAATACCCACCACTTCCCCTGGATAGAGCGTGAAGTCGAAGGGCGCCGCCTCGGGCCACACCCGGACCTCGCTCATGCGCAGGACGGCGGAATCGGACAGCCGGCTCGCCGAGACCTGACTGCCCTGTGCCTTTTCCCGCTCCGGGCCGGCTATGAGGGCGAGGATGCGCGCCTCGGTGATTTCATCCTTTTCGAGCGTCCCAACGGTCCGGCCATCGCGCAATACCGTGGCGCGGTCGGCGATGCGCACGAGTTCGGCAATGCGGTGCGTGACGATCATGATCGCACAGCCGTGCTTCTTCATCTCCCGCATCTTGCGGAACAGGCGCTCGGTGGATTCAAAGTCGAGCGCGGCAGAGGATTCGTCGAGGATCAGCACCTTGGGTTCGGTGAGCAGCGCTCGCATGATGGTGATCCACTGCTTGATCGACAGCGGCAGCTCTCCTGCGGGCATGTCCAGATCGATCGGGAAGCCAAGCAATTCCGCCATCAGGGCGCCGGCTCTGCGATACCGCTCTTCGCGTGGCAGAGATGAGCCCAACAGGCCATCGGCACCCAGATAGAGATTGTCGAGCACGGAGCATTCGTCGGCGACGAGCACTTCCTGGAAGACGTTGGAGATTCCGAGTTCACGCGCCTCATGCGGGGTGGTTGCAGCCTTGCCGAGGATGGAAACCTGGCCGCTGTCGGGGATCAGAACGCCGGAAATCACCTTGGCCAGTGTGCTCTTTCCGGACCCGTTGCCGCCGATAATGGCGTGGACTTCGCCCTCGAAGGCCCGCAGCGACACGCTGGCCAACGCGACGGTCGGACCAAAGGTCTTGCGCACCTCGGATATTTCGACGGAGACGGTGGCCATCGCAGCGTCCGGCAGGAGTTCAGGTCAGAAGCACCGCCATGGACCTCAGCCCATGGCGGTTGCTCGCGGCATCGTCACTTCTTGGGAGTGTATTTTTCCGGATCGGCCGGGTGCAGGAAGAACTGGTCGAGATAGGAAGCGCTCGCCCATTTGTCGATGCCCGGATGGTACCAGCCGTCGGAGTCCTCGCTGCAATCTGCCGGGATCGCCTTCATCATCTCGTCCTTGGACATGGTGATCGGCTTGGCGAGGATCGACTGCACCTTCGGGCCCTGGCCCTCGAGCGTCCGCATCATGATATTCCAGATCATCTCGAAATCGTCGCCGGGCGGCCAGGCATGGATTGCCGACGAGATGAAATCCGGATTGTGGCGCCAGTAACAGAGCGCACCAAGTTCAGAGCCGATGGTGATCGGGATCATGTCCCGGCCGGACTGTTTCATGGCCCGCAAGGCACCGAGTTCGGAGGCCGATTGGATGATGATGCCGTTGAGATCTCCGGGATTGGTCGCCATCCATTTCTGGATTTCCGCCTGCGCCACCTGGTCGGTCCACATGCCGGCGATCTGGCCTGCGATGGTGATATCGGGATATTTGGCAAGTGCCGCCTGGATGCCGGTGTTCTGGCTGTCGGATGCGGAGGTGCCGGGAATACCCTCGACGACCAGCACATTGCCCTTGCCGCCAATCTCCTTGGCCATCCATTCTCCGAGCATACTGCCGCCGACAACGAAGTTCGCCGAGGAGTTGATCGAATAGGGGCTGGTCAGGTAGCCGATGCCGGAAAACACCGGTACGCCCTTGGAATGCGCATATTCGACCGTCTGATTGAGAGCCGTCGGATTGGAGCAGCAGACGATGATGGCGTCGACACCCTGGTCGACCAGCTGGCGCATCTGCTGGATCTGGACGGAGTCATTCAGGTTGGACTGGGTGATGATCACGTCGGACACCAGGCCCAGCTTCTTCCATTTGGGAATGATCGTGTTCTGCAGGCGATCCATGACCGCGGCGCGCCAGGTATTGCCGGCGTAGCTGGATGCATAGCCGATCTTCCACGGCGGCGGCCGCTTGGCGACGAAATCGCGATAGGCGCTGTCACCGATCGGCTGACTTGGGTCGAGCATCGCCTTGGAATAGAGCTCTTTCTGAATAGTGTCGGGAAGCTCGTTCACGCCCGCGATGGCGTGGCCGGCAAAGGCAAGGGATGAGGCAAGCGCCATCGTTCGCAGCGACGCTGCGGCAAAGCTTTTCATGAAATCCTCCCTGGATGCTAGATGATCTAGCGCGTGGCCCTCCTCCAGGGCCGGCTCGATAGTCCAGGAAAGCCGCACAAACGCAAAATAGGTTTTTCGTATACCCGCTATACTGTGGAGGTATAGGCTTCACGCACCTTGCGCATCGAGTTTGCGGTCCTGGGACGTGCAACTGCCACTGTTGCTAGTTGTCGTCCGGCCAGTTCTGCCGCTGCAATTCGGCGAGCAGCCATCTGGCAGCGATGCCGAGCGGATTGTCCCGTCTGCAGACGGCATAAATCGGCAGCGAACCGGGCGTCACGGACGGGTCGTCGACAGGAAGCTGTTTCAGCCTCCCATCGGCCAGATAATCAGCAACGAGATGATAGGGCATGTTACCCCATCCGAAGCCGGCAACCATGAATTCGAGCCGTCGCGCGATGTCGATGAACCGCCAGATCTTTGAACTGACGACACTGAAACTCTGCCCGCCGGACTGGCCCGGATCCGTCAGGATCAGTTGCACATGTTGCGCCAGATGCTCCCGCGTTATTGGCGAATTCTCCCGAGCCAACGGATGATTGGGAGCAACGACCGGGACCAGACTGATGGAGGTCAAGGGATAGGCTCTGAAGCCCTGCGCGGCAACTGGAAGGAACATCCCGACGGCCATCGCCGCGCTGCCCTCGCGCAAGCGCCGCTCCGCCGACCAAGGCCCCTCCGTGAACAGCGTGACCATCAAGTCCGGGAATGACGACTGCAGTCCGGCCAGACTCCGCAGGACCGGCTCCGTCGGCACCATGCTGTCAATGGCAAAACCCAGTTCGGGTTCCAATCCCGTGGAAATTGCTTTTGCCGTTCGCTCGAACGTTTCGGCCTGCTGCAGAACCTGGCGCGCTTGGGTGACTAGAACGCGGCCTGCTTCCGTGAGCCTGGGTGATTTGCCGCTGCGATCGAACAGGACGACACCATGAACGCTCTCCAGCGACTGGATCGCATGGCTGATCGCCGACTGGACCCGACCCAACCTGCGTCCGGCAGCCGAGAAACTGCCCGTCTCCTCCACGCTGACGAGGACGCGGAGCTGATCGAGGGTGAGCGCACTTAACATCATGTATCTCCAATTTCGATACATAATATCGAAATTCCATCCATTCTGTAAATGCATGGCGCATGTTAAAGCCTGTCTCACGATATCAATGACGGAGAATTCGTATGGAAAATGTTATGGGTGCCGCACCGCGTGGCAAAGCCATCTCGATCGCGATCTGGGTTCTACGCATCCTGCTCGGCCTTGCCTTCCTCGCAGCCTCCGTGATGAAGCTGAGCGGTCAGCCGCAGATGGTGGCCGAATTCCAGCAGGTGGGGCTCGGGCAATGGTTCCGCTATTTCACTGCGGCTCTGGAATTGATCGGCGGCGTCGCGATTCTGGTTCCCCGCGTGTCGGCTCTCGGCGCACTCCTGCTTCTGGCTGTCGATGCTGGCGCATTCGTCGCGCAAGTCTCGGTGCTTCACATGGACTGGATCCATACGATCGTCATTGGCGCGCTCCTTATCCTGCTTGTCTACTTCCAGCGTGAGAGCCTGAAGGCCTTTCTCGGTACCGGTCGCTAGGCAGCGGATAAAGCCTGATTTCCATTCGAGCAGTTTGCTCCTGGTCTCGATATGGGCGCCTCGCAAGAGGCGCGCTTTCGATTGTACCAGCCGCGCAGCTATCGCAAAGGATGCCGACATTTATCTGTGATTGAACTCTTATTGCGTACAATTTATGGGAAATTATGGGAAGTTCCAAAAATAAAACGGAGAATTTATTAAAGTTAACACTAAATTAGACGCTTGGCGCGACATTTTGTAGCGACCCCGAAAACCGCCGGTCACCCAAACAGACTTGGATTGGAGACCCGCATGAAACGCCCAAGCATCAAGCAAGCCCTCGTCATAACATTGTCGATCATATGCGCCTTCGTGATCGGCCTCTCCTATATTTCGCTCAGCGCGATTTCGACGATCAATGCCAATACCGCACAGATCGGCACGTTCTGGATCCAGCGGCTGGTGATCGCTCGTGAGATCAAGGGCAGTTTCTCTGATTTGAAGCTGACTTATTCCCACTATCTGCTGGAAACGACACCGGCGGAGCTGAAGTCCGCTGTCGACCAGATCGCCGGCGCCAATGCCGCGGTCGACAAGGCCGTGACCGAATACGACAAGGGCGTTCGTACTGAGCGCGGCAGGCAACTGATCAATCGGATCAAACCGGAGCTCGCCAAATATCGCCAGCTTGCCGAACAGATGATCACGCTGGAGAACAATGGCAAAACCGCCGACGCGGTTCGCCTCTTCAAGGGCAGCATGACGGCGCAGTCCGATCAGATGAACAAGGCGGTTTCAGACCTGGTGGCCTTCATCCTCAGCCAGACGGAAGGTTTCGTGCAGACGAGCGATGCGGCGGCCAGTTCCGCCTTCGTCTTGACCGCCGCGATTGCCGTTCTGGCGGTCATCGTCGCGCTTGTCGGCATCGTGTTTGCCATTTCGGGCATTGCCAACCCAATCCGCCGGATTGCATCGGCGATGCAGCAACTGTCGGGCGGAGACCTCGACAGCACCATTCCCTATGCCGGTCGTGCCGACGAGGTCGGGGAAATGGCGGGCGCGGTCGAAGTCTTCCGCCAGAATGCGCTCAATGTCGTCAGGCTCGAGCAGGAGGCAGCAGCCTCACGCAGTCGGAGCGAGGCGTCACGCGCTGCGGCCCAGGAGCGCGCCGAGCGTGAAGCCGAACAATTGCGCTTTGCGACCGGCACTTTGGGCGAAGGCCTCAAACGGCTTGCCGCCGGCGACATTTCCTTCCAGCTTTCGGAGCGATTTGCGACCGAATACGAAACCCTGCGCGAGGACTTCAATGCCTCTCTCAAACAGCTTGGCGCCACAATCGGCGCGGTGCTGCAAACCGTCCACAGCATCGATAGCGGCACCAGCGAAATTGCCTCCGGCGCGCAGGATCTTTCAAAGCGCACCGAGCACCAAGCCGCCTCGCTCGAGGAAACCGCCGCGGCTCTGGATGAAATCACCGCGAATGTCTCGACGGCCACCAAGCGCACAGACGAGGCGCGCAAGGTCGCCGTGGAAGCCAATGTCAGCGCCCAGAAATCGTCGACAGTCGTATCGGAGGCCGAGCAGGCCATGCGACGCATCGAGGAAAGCTCGCAGCAGATTTCCAACATTATCGGCGTGATCGATGAAATCGCCTTCCAGACCAATCTTCTGGCGCTGAACGCCGGCGTCGAGGCGGCCCGTGCCGGCGAGGCAGGCAAGGGCTTCGCCGTCGTCGCGCAGGAAGTGCGCGAACTGGCCCAGCGTGCCGCCCAGGCCGCCAAGGAGATCAAGGGGCTTATTCAGAAATCGTCCACCGAAGTCGAAAACGGCGTGAAGCTGGTCCTCGAAACCGGCCTGTCGCTGAAATCGATCGGCGACTATGTCGCCCAGATCAACCAAGTGATGGATGCCATCTCCACCTCGGCGCGGGAACAATCCACCGGACTGGCCGAAATCAACACCGCGGTCAACCAGATGGACCAGGCGACCCAGCAGAATGCCGCCATGGTCGAGCAATCGACAGCCGCGGCGGCGACACTGGCCTCCGAGGCAAGCCGCTTGCGCGACCTGGTCAATCAGTTCCAGCTGGACGATACGCATATGCGCGCCAGTGCTCGCCCGCAAACGGCCCATTCTGTCCGCAGCGAACATTGGACGCCTGCTGCCGCGCCACGCCGCGCCGCCCGATAACGGACGGCGCTACAGTGAATCTACGTTCTTAGCCGCCGTCCCAACGTCTGGAGATCCTCGAAAGCCTGGAAGCGGAGGTCATGCCATTGCCGCATTCCAGACTGCGGCTTCTGGACCTCTGCCAGTTCGGACATCGCCGACATGGCCGAGACGGCGTCAGGATAATGGCCAGCCGCCAACGCCCCCAATATGGCCGAACCGAGCAGCACCGGCTCCGGCGAAGTCGTGGTCGTCACGTTGAGCCCGGTCGCGTCGGCAAGCAATTGCCGCACAAGCGGGCTCTGACCCGCGCTGCCGCTGACCACGATCGTATCGGTCCGAATGCCTTTCTCCTGCTGTGTCCGGACGATCTGCCTGGCGCCGTAGCCAAGGCCGCAGACGCCGGCAACGTAGAGGCCGACCAGGCTGTCGATATCGGTTTCCAGGCCGATGCCCGCAATCAACGCCCTGGCGTCGGGATCGGCGAAGGGCGCGCGATTGCCGAGGAATTCAGGCACGACGTGCACCCCGCCGACCAGCGTCATGGTCGCAGTGGCACCACCGCGCCTTTCGGCTTCCAGCGACAGCCAGTTGCTCAGGCTCATCCCAGCGTCGCGGGCAATCACCGCTGCATCGGCTGAAGCCGGATGCATGCGCACGAGGTGATCGATCGCAGCGCCGGCGGCGGACTGTCCGCCCTCGTTCAGCCAAAGACCGGGCACCATGGCCTGAAAATAAGGACCCCAGACGCCTGGCACGAAGACGGGCTCCGAGGTCGTCGTCATCGTGCAGGCAGAGGTGCCGAAAACATAGGCCATGCGGGTGAGAACGCTACCGGCCGCGCCCCGCGCACCGACCGTGCCGAGCCCACCGGCATGGGCGTCGATGAGGCCGGCGGCCACCGGCGTGCCCGGGCTGAGGCCGAGATCGGCCGCGGCCTGGGCGGTCAGGCCCGCGCCCAACGGCGTGCCGCCGGGGACGATATCCGTGCCGATCCGGGCAAAGCCTTCGTCCGCCAACCGACCAAGCCCGATCTTGCTGAAATAGCCTTCGTCCCAACGTTTCTCATGCGCAAGATAAGTCCACTTGCAGGTGACCGTGCAGACCGAGCGCGCCAGGCTGCCGGTCGAGCGCCATGTCAGGTAATCGGTCAGGTCGAAGAATTGTAAGGCCTCCATGAATGTAGCCGGCATGTTTTCCGCCAGCCAAAGAAGTTTCGGCGTCTCCATTTCGGGCGAGATCGTGCCGCCGACATAATCGAGCACGCCCGCGCAGGACTGGTTGATGCGGCGCGCCTGGTCCACGGCGCGATGATCCATCCAGACCACGACATTACGCTCAGGATCGCCGGAGGGCGAGACAGACAGCGGGCTACCGCCCGGGCCAAGCGCGACCAGCGAACAGGTTGCATCATAGCCGATGCCGGCGATAGAAGCCGCGTCGACACCGGCTTCGGCGATTGCACGGCGGACGCTGTCACACACGGCGGCCCAGATGTCTTCGCTCGATTGCTCGACGATATCGCCCGCTTCGCGCCACAGGGTGATGTCGCGCTTGGCCGAACCCAGCAGGTTACCGGACGCGTCGAATACACCGGCACGCGCACTGCCCGTGCCGACGTCGATACCAAGGAAATGCTCAGCCATGGCTCATTCCGGCTTTCTGGTTGGGAAGACTAGAGGTCGTTGCTTTGCGGCAGGATGACGAGGTCGCGGATCGTCACGTTCCGCGGCCGCGTTAGCATGAAAAGCACGGCTTCCGCCACCTCGATCGGTTCCATCAGCCCGCCGGCAGCCAGTTCCTGTTCGAGCTTGTCCTTCGGCCAGTCGCTGATCAGCGCGGTCACGACCGGGCCGGGCGCCACGGCGCCGACACGGATGCCGTCTTTCGCCACCTGACGCCGGACCGTATGGACGAAGGCCTGCACGGCGAATTTCGACGCCGTGTAGATCGGCTCCCAGACCACTGGCACGAGGCCGGCGATCGAACTGGTCATGATGATGTCGCCGGTCTTGCGCTCCACCATATGCGGCAGGACGGCATGGATCGAGCGGAAGGCGGCGTTGATATTGAGGTTCAGCACCCGGTCCCAGACGTCCGGATCGCCGTCGACGATCGCGCCGCCGACATAGGTGCCGGCATTGGCGTGGAAGATGTCGAGCTGCCCCGCCTTTTCGATGATCTGCGGCAGCATCGTGGCGACGCTCGCCGGATTCGTCAGGTCGATCACGACCGGAATCGCCTTCGGCCCGAGCTCGGCGCAGAGGGCTCTCAGGCTGTCCTCAGCCCGGTCGACAAGCGCGACGGTAGCGCCCGCCTTCAGCATGATCCGGGCACATTCGAGCCCGATGCCAGACGCAGCACCCGTGACGGCCGCGACCTTTCCGTTCAGTTGCTCACTCATGGTCATTCTCTATTCTCTGTTGGGATCAGGCACGACCGTGGGAAACACGCGAGCGCCGGGCAAGTGAATCGACGATCACGGCAATGGCGAGAACCGCGCCGGTGATCATGTAACGAAGCGACGATGACAGATCGAGCAGCGTCAGCCCCGAGGCGATCGACTGGATCACGATGATCCCGAGCAGCGCCGAGTAGGCGCTGCCGCGTCCGCCGAACAGGCTGGTGCCGCCGATCACGGCCGCTGCAATGGCATTGAGATTAACGTCGCCGGTGCCGGCCTGCTGGCTGGCGGAGGCAAGCCGGGCCGCCGACAAGATACCGCCGGCCGCCGCAAAGACCGAGCAGAGCATGAAGGCCGTCATGTTGATGAAGCGGACATTGATGCCAGCGCGGCGCGCGGCCTCGCGATTGCCGCCTACGGCATGCATCATCCGGCCCCATTGGGTGCGGGTCAGCGCATAGTTCATGGCGATGGCGAGCCCGACGAACAGGCCGAACATCCATGGCACGCCGCGATCGCGGTTGAGATAGAGGGCGACGCCTTCGAGCACCACGGTGATGATCACCGCCTTGAAGACTATGCCGCCAAGTGACGGGGCGGAAAGGCCGGCCTCTCGCCGCCGGGCGGCAGTGCGGAAACCGGTCATGAAAATGCCGAGCCCCGCAAGCGCCACCAGCCCATAGGCCACCAAAGCCGGCATGACCAGCATCTGGCCGAAATTCACCAGCGGTGAGCCATAGGGCAGGTTGATGGAACCGGTCGAACCAAGCAGATAGAGCTGCAGGCCGAGTACGGCGAGCAAGCCGGCCAGCGTCGAGACGAAGCTCGGCATGCCGAACTTGTTGAACAGGAAGGCATAGAGCGCGCCGATGGCAGCGCCGACCACCATGGCCGAGATGATCGCAAAGCCCACCGGCCAGCCGAGATTGACCCAAAGCACGCCGACCATGGCCGAGGCGAAGCCGCTGACCGAGCCGACCGAAAGATCGATCTCGCCCACCATCAGGATGCAGACGATGCCGAGCGAGATGACGCCAACGGTCGAGCAATCGAAGAGCAGGTTGACCAGATTGTTGGGCGCCAGGAAGACCGGGTTCAGCGTCTGGAATATCGTCCAGATGATCGCCAGGCCAACCACGACTGGCAGCGAGCCCAGATCGCCCGAGCGCACGCGGTCGAGGAAGGCGCGGATCGCGCCGCCGATGCCTTCGGCGTGTTTGACCCGCTCATCGCTGCGGTCGAGGAGCGGCGCGGCGCCGTTGCCGCTGGGGTTGGTCATGGCCTTGTCTCCTGGGACGGATCGTGCAGAGCGCTGCGGCGACTGGCGCGCCTAGATACGGAATTGTTGTCGGCGCCGGTAATAGCGCTCACCAGTTCCTGGTTGGAGGCATCTGGCGTGAAAACGCCATTGTTCTTGCCGAGCCGCAGAACGACAATGCGGTCGGCGACGGCGCGGACATCTTCCATATTGTGGCTGATGATGATGACGCCGAGCCCGCGATCACGGACGCGCTCGATGAGGTCGAGCACTTCGGCCGTCTGGGCGACGCCAAGTGCTGCGGTCGGCTCATCAAGCAGGATAAGCTTTGGATCGAGCAACAGCGAACGGGCGATGGCTACCGTCTGGCGCTGGCCGCCGGACAGCGACGCGATCGGCTCGCGCACGCTTGGGATGCGCGCTGAGAGCTCGTTCAGAAGCTTCCAGGCCTTGATCTCCATCGACACTTCGTCGAGCCTCATGGGGCTGAGCTCGCGGCCGAGGAAGATATTGGCGACCACGTCGAGGTTCTCGCATAGCGCCAGATCCTGGAATACGGTGGCGATGCCGAGGCGCAGTGCCGCACTGGGATCGGTCAGCGTCACGGCGTCGCCGCGAAATTCGATCGTGCCGGATGTCTGCTGGTGCACGCCGGCGAGGATCTTGATCAGCGTCGACTTGCCGGCGCCGTTGTCGCCGACAAGTGCGACGACTTCGCCCGCATGCACGTCGAGATCGATATTGGTCAGCGCCGAGACCGCTCCGAAATTCTTGGAGATGCCGCGCAGGCTCAGAACGAGTTCGCGCTGCGGCGGTGAACCATGCTGCGTGTCCGACATGTGCGAGCCTGCCTTTCGAATTTACTGGCGATCATGGCGTGCCGCCCGGCCGCGAGGAAAACGGTCGGGCGGCTCTGCTCGGGAGGTTACTGGATGCCGAGCTTCTTGCAACCATCGGCATAGCGGTCGACGCAGAGTTCCGCCGCCGTATTGATCTTCTTGTCGATGATCTCGGCCTTGAGGTTCTCGGCGGTCACGACTGCCGGCACGAAGAGTTCGGAAGGCGTGTCATAGAGCGTCGTCTTGGCCTCCGGGGTCTCGCCCGAGAGGAACTTGATCGCCACATTGGCAGCGGCGGCCGCGACAATCTCGGAGGGCTTGGAGATCGTGTTGTACTGGTCGCCGGCGATGATCAGCTGCAGCGCCGCGATCGTCGCGTCATTGCCTGTCACCGGCGGAACCGGATCGATGCCACCCGCCTTGAAGGCCGCGATCGCGCCGCCGCCGGTGCCGTCATTGGCGGCCACGACGCCGAGGATGTTCTTGCCGAACCGCGTGATCTGGCCGCTCGCCCACTGTTGCGCCTTCGGCGGCGCCCAATCCGGCGTATCGAATTCGGCAAGCAACGGATAGCCCGACGGGTCGACACCCTCATGGATACCCTTCTTGATCAGGCCGGCAGCCGCATCGGTCGGCGAACCGTTGATCTGCAGGATGCCCTGGCCATCCTTGGCGGTTACGCCGAGCGCTTTCAGATGGGCGACGAGCGAATCCGCAATTGCCTTGCCGATGCCCTGGTTGTCGAAGGAGACATAGAAGTCGGCCTTGGCAGCCGGGATCGGGCGGTCATAGGCAATCACCTTGATGCCCTGAGACTGGGCCTGCTTGACCAGCGAGGCGGCCGCCGTCGAGTCGACCGGATCGAGCACGATCACCTTGGCGCCCTGCGACACGACGGAGTTGAACTGCTGCTGCTGGCGCGAGGCATCAGCATCCGCGTTCTGGTAAAGCACCTTGCAGCTGGCGCAAAGTTTTGCCATCTCGGCCTTGAAGCCCGGATAGTCGTGCTGCTCGTAGCGTGTCGAGGCCTGGTCCGGCATCAGGAAAGCCACGGTGGCGTTTTCCACCGTGGACCCGGCGAGGGCCGAGGCGCCGCTCATAAGCGTCAGTGCGAAAGCGGCAATGCCGGCACGCTTGAAATGAATTGCTGTCATGTCGTCTACTCCCTTTGACGAGATAGTTGTCAGTCGGTGATTGGGTTGCTAGTGTCGGCGCACATGATCTCTCTTCGGTGCCAAGCGACTCCTCCGCCGACCGCCACCGTTTTCAGAAATCTGGACAAGCGCCTCCCGTCACGGGCCGCTCAGGGCGCGCCCATGTCCTTCAGATCCGTCGAATGCGTTCCTCCCTTTTCCTCCCTTTAGGCGGCCTTGGCCGCGTTTATGTTCTCGACCAGCAGCCTGCGGAATTGCGAGGGCGGCATGCCCTTTTCCGCCAGGAACTGCCTGTTGAAGTTGGAAAGATTGTTGAAACCGACCTCGTAACAGATGTCGGTGATCGACGCCTGCTCGTCGCTCATCAGGATCTGGCAGGCGAGGTTGATCCTCAGCCGCTTCACATACTGCACCAGCGACATGCCGGTGTGGCGGCGAAAGGCACGCGAAAACGCGCTGGTCGTCTGCCCGGCGATCTTGGCGAGGTCGGCCTCGTCGAAAGGCACGGTCAGGTTCTCGCGGATATAGGCAAGCGCCTGGTTCATGCCGGCTGACATATAGCCTGACGGGTCGGGCAGATAGCTGGTGCTGGCAAGCATTTCGGCACCCTGCGCCCGGCTGAGCGCGCCGGCGATCATCATGAAAAGCTCGATGCGGCGCACGCCCTGCGCCGTCATCATCTCTTCCATAACAGGCGCCACCAACCGGCTCGTCTCTTCGGGGAAACGCAAGCCCCGGCGCGACGAGTCGAGGATCGGACCGAGCGCGGCAAGTTCCGGAAACAGGCCCATGGCGCCGGCGATGAATTCCTCGCTGAACTGGATGATCCGGCAGCGTAGCGGCACACTGGTATCCTTCGGAATGTCGCTCACCCAATTGTGCGGCAGGTTCGGCCCGGCCAGAACCAGGTTGCCCGGCTCGAACTCGCCGATGAAATCGCCGACGAAATAGCGGCCATGGGTCGCGACCACCATGTGGATCTCGTATTCCGGATGGAAGTGCCAGCGCACGGTATGGAAGGGATAGCCGTGTGACCAGGCCTTGAAGGACTCGCCTTCACGTATCTGAACGACCTCAAGATCCGGCTTCATTTCCGTCTCCTCCTCGGCCCGATGACGCTGCGCGTCAGGCCGTGACCCGTGTATGCCTGCTCCTCATGTGAAGAAATTACGTCAGGACGGGCGGCAGCGCCACCAAGTTTGACGTCGCTTACCGATACTTTTTTGATATTTTTGCGCACGAATTTGTTCCAGGTATGCTGGAGCGTGCGGATTTGCAGCGTGTGAACAGGGATAGATTGGCTGAAAATGAGTACCGCAGGCGGGAAGCCGTCCCGCATTGACCGAAGCCGCTCCCCGATCGTCAATCGTTGCGGAGTCGGTAATCCGAGCGGTTGATGCCGTGGCGTAGCAGCTTGTCGTAAAATGTCTTGCGGGCGATACCAAGCGCCTCGATCGTCTGCTGCACATCGCCTTTGTAGAGGCTCAAGGCATTCCGGATGACTTCGGCTTCGAAGCGCTCAAGTTTTTCCGGTAACGTGGTGCCCTCGGTCGCGGACAACAAGGGTGCTGGTTCCAGCTCCCCTTCCAGGCCAAGCACAAAGCGTTCGGCAAAGTGCGACAACTCGCGGACATTGCCGAGCCAATCGCGTTTCTGCAGTCCATCCAGCAGCGGCCGACCGATTTCCGGCATGTCCTTCCGAAACCGTCGCGCGGCCCGCCCGGCAAAATAGGTGAAGAGCAGCGGGATATCCTCGCGGCGTTCCCGAAGGGGCGGAATGGAAATGGTCACCACATTGAGGCGATAAAAAAGATCCTCGCGAAAATCGCCGCGACCGACTGGGTCCGAAAGATCGACCTTGGCGGCGGCAACGACGCGGAGGTCGACGGGCCGGACCTCGTTGGTGCCGAGCGGTGTGATCTCGCGCATTTCCAGCACGCGCAGCATTTTCACCTGTGTTGCCACCGGCATGCTTTCAATCTCGTCGAGAAACAGCGTGCCGCCGCTGGCATGCTCGATCCGCCCGACGCGTTTCTTCTGCGCCCCGGTGAAAGCGCCGGCCTCATGGCCTAACAACTCGCTCTCGATCACCGTTTCCGGCAGTGCGCCGCAATTGAGCGCAACGAAATTGCCATGGCGGCGCCGGCCCCAGCGATGCAGCAGATTGGCCACCACTTCCTTGCCGCTGCCGGTCTCGCCGGTGACGAGCACGTCGACATCTGTATCGGCAATCTGGCGCAATGTGTGGCGAAGCCGGGCCATGGAGGATGTCTGCCCGAGCAGCGGCATGTCGTCGCCGGCGGCTTCAACCGCATGCCTCAGCCTTCGGTTTTCCAGCACCAGCGCTCGCTTCTCCTCGGCCCGCGCGAGGCTCTGCAGCAGCCGTTCGGCGGCAAACGGCTTGGTGATGAAGTCGTAAACCCCGCCCTGTATCGCCTGCACTGCCATGGGAATATCGCCGTGGCCGGTGATCAGGATGACCGGCAGGTCGGGATCACGCGCCCTCAGACGCTCGAACAGCTCCAGCCCGTCGATCTCGGGCATGCGGATGTCGCTGACCACGACACCGGGGAAATCTGCCGGCAGCGCGTCGAGCGCCTCCGATGCCCGACCGAAGGCGCTGACCTCATAGCCGGCGAGTTCGAGCGTCTGCGCCGTCGCTCTTCTGAGATCCTTGTCGTCGTCGACGAGAAAAACCGAGTTTGCCGCATCCATGGTCATGCCCTTTTCAAGCCGATCGTGAAGCAGGTGCCGTTGCCATCGCTGCGCACCGCAATCGTGCCGCCATAGTCGGCCAGGATTTCCTTGCTGATGACGAGGCCCAGCCCGAGGCCTCGCTCCTTGGACGTGTTGAACGGTGTGAACAGCGCTTCGAGAATGTCGGGCGGAATGCCAGGACCGTTGTCGGCGATGGTGACCTCGACCCTGCCAGGCGTTTCTACGGCGCGCACTTCGACGCGTGCGGCCCCCTTCCCCTCTAATGCTTCCAATGCGTTCTGAAAGAGATTGATGAACACCTGTTCGAGGCGGATGCGGTTGCCGAGCACCTTGAGTTCCGGCGACGGCGACAGGATGTCGAGCGCTTCCATGCGGCCGGCAAAGCGGCTGCGCAGCAGCACAACGGCACCCTCGATCACGGCGCGGAGCACGATTGGTTCGGGCGCAGACCGGCCCTTGCGAGCGAAGGCCTTGAGCTCGTCGGTGATCGTGCCGATCCGCTCCGTAAGCTCCGCGATGGACGTCAGGTTCTCGACCGCCGGAGCGGTCTTGTCCCGTTCGAGAAAAACGCGCGCATTGTCGGCATAGGCCCTGATGGTGGCGAGCGGCTGGTTGATCTCATGGGCGACGCCGGCCGCGACCTGCCCGAGAATGGCAAGCCGGTTGGCGGCGACGAGTTCCTGCTGCACGCCTTGCAGCCGCTGCTCCGTGCTGCGATGTTCGGCGATCTCGACCTCGAGCAGGTCACGGGCGCGGCTCAGATCCTCGGTACGTTCCAGCACCCGGCGCTCCAGCTCGCCGCGTGCCTGCGAGGCAAGCGCCAGCCTCAGCACCGCCGCTTGCCGTCGCCACAGGACCACGGCGGCCAGCAGGAAAGCCGGCATCAGCACGGCGAAGGCGATCAGCATGGAGCGGCTCACCGAGGTGCCGAGCGTCGGCTCGATCGGCAGGAGATATCGCAGTGTCCAGGGTGTTGTTGGCACCTGGGTGGCGAGCCCGAGATAGGATGCCTCGCCGGTTCCCGGCAGCACGGCACGAACCTCCTCCGTCCCCGGCGACATTGTGATCCGGTCCAGCATCGGCAACGGCTCGAGCGGCGCGTCACCGAACTGCAAGCTACGGCGGATCTCGGCCAGGCGTTCCGGCGCCAGCGGCTGCATCGTCATGAAGCGCCAGGAGGAGATGCTGGTGATCAGCACGACACCGCGGTTGTCGGTGACGAAAGCCGGCCGCCCGGTGTCGCGCCAGTCTGTTTCGAGTTGATCGAATTCCATTTTCACCACGACGACACCCAGCGGATTGCCGGCCGGGCCGACACGGCGGGAGATGTAAAGCCCCGGCCGCTTGCTGACATTGCCCAGCGCGAAATGCTCAGCCACGCCATCCGCCATGGCCATGCGGAAATAGTCGCGGAAGGAATAGTTGTTGCCGACGAAGCTAACCGGCTCGCGCCAGTTGCTGGATGCGATGGCGACACCATTGGCGCCGGTGACATAGATGACCGCCGCCTTCGTCCCCTTGACCAGGCTTTCCAGCTTTCGATTCAGGCGATCGACGTCCTGCATGGTTTTCGTCGCAAGCGCGTCGGTGATGTCGCGATCCTCAGCAAGCACCAACGGCAAGGCCCGGGGCCGTTCCAGCACCGCTCGCAACAGCGCCACCTTGAGATTGGCCTCCGTGCGGCCCTGCTGCCTGAGATCCGAGAGCGCCGCCGATCGCCCGTATTCACGCGCCCCATAGGCCACCAGGATCGCCCCTGCGACGGCGGCGAACACGGACCAGAACCATGCGACGCGGGCGCGGCGCTGCAGCTGCGCGATGGATGGACCGGCTTCGATCTGGGTTTCAGGCATAGAAGATCTTGTGCATGTTTTCACACACATCTCAATTCAATTTGTGTGAAAGCCCGCACAAACTGATCAGCAGCAAGCCGAAACTAAGAAAATAGTTATTTTAATTCAATAACTTAAATAGAATAGAGTAAGTTGGCACGCACGTTGCAAATGTGGTGTCGCGGCAACGAGCCGCGGACCATCAACGTTCGCTCCGGGAGGCAGGCCATGCGGCGGAGCGTGTGGAGGACATCATGCAGATTTCGACGTCAGCGGCCGAACCGCGCAGCAAGGTACCGTTTTACCGGCAGCTCTATCTACAAGTTCTTGTCGCTATCGCGGCGGGGATAGTGCTCGGGCACTTCTACCCCGAGCTCGGCGCCAACCTGAAGCCGCTCGGCGATGCCTTCATCAAGCTGGTGAAGATGATCATCGCCCCGGTCATCTTCCTCACCGTCGCCACCGGCATTGCCGGCATGTCGGACCTGCAAAAGGTCGGCCGCGTCGCGGGCAAGGCAATGATCTATTTCCTGGTCTTCTCGACATTGGCGCTAGTCGTGGGGTTGATCGTCTCCAATGTCATCCGACCCGGCGCCGGCATGCATATCAACGTCGCCTCGCTGGATGCGACAAAGATCAGCGATTATACCGCCAAAGCCCATGACCAGAGCGTCGTCGGCTTCCTGATGAACATCATCCCGAACACGATCGTTGGTGCTTTCGCTGACGGCGATATCCTGCAGGTGCTGTTCTTCTCGGTCCTGTTCGGCATTTCGCTGTCCATGGTCGGCGAGCGCGCCCGGCCGGTGACCGATTTCCTGCAAAGCCTCACCGTTCCGATTTTCAAGCTGGTGTCGATCCTGATGAAGGCGGCGCCGATCGGTGCCTTCGGCGCCATGGCGTTCACCATCGGCAAATACGGGATCGGCTCGATCACCCATCTTGCCATGCTGGTCGGCACGTTCTACCTGACATCGGTGCTGTTCGTCCTCGTCGTGCTCGGCGCGGTGGCCTATTATAACGGCTTCTCGATCCTGGCGCTGATCCGCTACATCAAGGAAGAGCTGCTCCTGGTGCTCGGCACGTCTTCGTCGGAAGCGGCCCTGCCCGGCCTGATGAACAAGATGGAACGCGCCGGCTGCAAGCGCTCAGTCGTCGGCCTGGTCATCCCCACCGGCTATTCGTTCAACCTGGACGGCACCAATATCTATATGACGCTGGCCGCTCTGTTCATCGCCCAGGCGACGGACACGCCGCTCAGCCTCACCGACCAGATCCTGCTGCTCCTGGTGGCGATGCTGAGCTCGAAGGGCGCCGCCGGCATTACCGGCGCCGGCTTCATCACGCTCGCCGCCACGCTCTCGGTCGTCCCGAGCGTGCCGGTGGCCGGCATGGCGCTCATCCTCGGCATCGACCGTTTCATGTCGGAATGCCGGGCGCTGACCAACCTGATCGGCAACGCCGTCGCGACCGTCGTCGTGGCGCGCTGGGAAGGCGAACTCGACAAGGCAAAATTCGCCGCAGCCCTGGCCGGCGAGCCGGAGAGGACCATCGAGGCATTGCCAGTACCCGCAGAGTAGCAGGTCCGCGGCCTATAGCCGCCGGCATCAATCGATCAGGAGAGGCCCGCCCTTGAACGGCGGGCCTTTCATATTGACAGCCTCGGCCAGTTCCGCCCTCACCTCATTTCGTCGGACAAGGCTTCGGCGCCCTTCTTGATGCCGACCATGGAGGCATCGAGCTTCAACCAGCTGGCTCCGACATTGAGAGCGGACGGATATTGCTTCATCACATAGGCCGCGAGCAGGCGATTTGAGCTGGAATCAAAGATTTCGACGGCATAATTGACGGAGCCAGTCATCGCACCTTCCTTGCCCCTCGCAGCCTGCACGATATTGTAGGTGCCGCCCGCGAGATCGAATTTTGCCAGTGTCGTCAGGCCGGGCGTATTGGTTTTGGCTCCGGCAAGAGTCAGCTTTATCCTGAGCGTGTCCGCACCTGCCGTGCCGACGACGGCAAATCGTTGAGACAGGCTGTGCGTGAATTCCGTCTGCATATAGTTGGCGAGAAACGCCTTGTCCTTTTCCTCCAGCTTGCCGAATTGGTTGTCGGCGCCGCGATAGATGGTGACCGGCTCGATGATGGCACTATGGTAGAGCGACCAGTCAACCCGGCTGGTGTAGCTGTAGGGCACATGGCCGGAAATGTCCGTCCTGTTGGGCTTGAGATAGCTGGCCGACGACAGGGCCGAATAGGCGACGGGATCGGTGCTCTGGCATCCGGCGATGACGCCGGACAGGACGATCAGGGAAATCTGCGGCAGACGATGCGACATGTTTGCTCTCGGGTTGCGCCGGGCACGTCGGCCTGGCGAAGGATAGGAAACCCGAGACTATGAATTCCGGTATTTCGGTGCCTTTCATTTTGTTAAGAGATATTGCCGGTCAGCCATCCGGACCGGCTGTGCCGAAATGGCTACAGATTGGGCGGCAGGCTGATCTGCACGACAAGCCCATGCGGCTGCCTGTCGAGCAGGCGTAGCGAACCGCCATGTGTTTTCACAATGCCGTCGGCGATGGCCAGTCCCAGGCCGAGACCACTGCCTTCCTGAGAGGTTCTGGCAGGATCGGCCTTGAAGAATGGCTCGATCGCCCGTCGCTTGAGGTCCTCAGGAAGCCCAGGCCCGTCGTCGCTCACTTCGATCACGGCGTGGCCATCGTCTTCCGCTCGAAGCGAGACTTCGATATGCGTCGCATATCGGGCGGCATTGTCGATGAGGTTGCCGACCACGCGCGCAATGCCGCGCGGCCTGCAATTGTGGGCAAGGCGGCGCGGGCCGGAAAAGCTGATGGCAAGGCCCATATCCGAATAATCGGAGACCACGGTCTGCAACAGGCTGGCCATGTCGATCCGGCGCAGGCTCTCTTTTATGGATTTGTCGGTGATATAGGCCATGCTGTCATCGATCAGGCCGGTCAGCGCCACGATGTCCACCAGCATCTGACGGCGCAATTCCGGCGCCTCGCAGCGCTCCGCCCGCATGCGCAGGCGCGTCAGCGGCGTTCTGAGATCATGGCTGACCGCGCGCAGCACAAGCGTCCTGTGCTCCACCATCTGCCTGATCCGCGCCCGCATCGCATTCAGCGACGCGGCGAGGCTGACCACTTCCGCCGGCCCCTCCGCAAGAAAGGGCTGCTCCTGCTCGTCTTCAAGGCTGATGCGCCTGGCCGCCGCGGCGAAATGGATCAATGGAAAGGTGATCCGCCAGCTGAGATACCAGGCAAGCAGAAACATCGGAACAACGATCGCCGCGACCCGGAGGAGATCGAGGGCGGCCCCCCAGGCGAAAGCCGGCAATGCCGGTCCGACCGGCGGTTGAAAGGCGAGCGAATGCTGGCTGTCGATCTGCATGACGACTGGTGTCACGGAGGTTTCCCAGCGATGCGCGATCTCCGACAGGCGTGCTGCGAGTGTCTGCCGCATCTCGGCCGCAGTGAGCCCGCCGACATCGATCACGTCCGATGCGCTGCCGGGTATGATGGCGAGGAAGCCGCCGGCCTGGATGGAGGCACCGAGAACCGCGGACTTCTCTTCCGGCGTTTTGGCCAGCCGGACCTGTTCGGCGATCAGCACCAGCTTTCCGATCATGAAGCTCGCCTGGTATTCGCGCTCTCTGCTACTGTCGGCAAAGGGCGGAAAGGTCGGCAGGACGATCGACAGGATCAGCAGCGGCAGGGTCGCAAGCATGACGATCTGCGTCCGCACCGACGCTCTTGTCAGTCGCCCCAGCATCAAGCCTTCTCCACTTTGGGCGTGAACAGATAGCCGCCCAGGCGCACGGTCTTGATCAAGGACGGCTGCTGCAGGTTCGGCTCGATTTTCTGCCTGACGCGGCTGACATGCACATCGATGCTGCGCTGCACCGGGCCTGCGGCGCCGGCATGGGTCAGCGCCAGCAATTGTTCGCGCGTCATCACCCGCCCGGGGTTGCGGCAGAAGGCCAGCAGAATATCGAATTCCGCCGTCGTCATCGAGACTTCCAAGCCCTCGGGATCAAGCACTTGCCGGCTTTCCGGGTCGATGCGCCAGCCGGCGAATGTCATGGCACTGCGCTCTTCCTGGCTGGCCCCACCATAGGAGGATCGCCTGAGCAGGCTGCGGACGCGGGCGATCAGCTCACGCGAATTGAAGGGCTTGGTCACGTAGTCGTCGGCGCCGAGTTCCAGGCCGAGGATGCGGTCTATGTCCTCGCCGAGCGCCGTCAGCATCAGGATCGGCATTGGCCCGGATGCCCTGAGCCGACGGCAGATGCTGAAACCATCCTCGCCGGGCAGCATCGCGTCCAGCAGGATCAAGTCCGGCTGCCGGCGTTTCAATAGCCTGTCCATCTCGCTGCCGTTCATCACGGCGGAGGCTTCGAACCCGGCCTCGGTGACAAGTTCGACCAGCATGTCGGCTATGTCGCGATCATCCTCGACGATCAGGATGTGAGCGGCGGTCGTTGGAACGCTCTGGTTTGCTTTGTTGGACATCTGCTGCAACTTCCGCTCGTCGTTCGATTGCGTCTCCACAAAGCATGGACGCCGTCCATTTATGCCGAACGGGTATGTTCGAGACAGCATTATCTCACCCTTTATGATCCGGCAGAATAATCGGCCGACCCATCGGCGCAGCGCTTTCCGGGCTAGACGCGGCCATAAGCAGTCGCGCAAATTCCGGCAACGACACCCTGTCGGCGCGCATCACCTGCCTGATCAGCGGATCGCGCAGAATGTCGGCTATCACTTGAGATCTGTGGTGCATGCGGGTCTCCGGTTCTGCAAGCGTTTTCTTCGGTTCTGCTCGCAGGATCATCCCCGATTGTGCGTTGAGGGGGGTTTTGATTTGTTAAGAGATGTTGCGCCGGTCGGAAACGACCTGAAAATCTCTCGCCTCGAAGACTTCCGCCACGAACTTCTCACCATCGAAGCGCTTTGATCCCGGTGTTTCGGCATCGCTGTCGATGACGGTGAAGACAAACCTCTCAACATTGATGATCGGCAACTGCAGCCTGAGGCTGATTCTGCCGATCATCCATGTGGTCGTCACCACGACATCGAACGCATCTGCGGCAGGAAGTTCTTCGAACGCCGTGTCGGTGTGAATGATTACCGCTTGAATCCTGTGCCCGTCCAACAGCGTCGCCAATCGTTCGGCCGTGCGGCGATTGTCGAGATAGATCAGGACTTTTGGCGGGCTCGAAAAGTGTGGCGTAGAGGCTCTGCGTGTCGTCTGGAACATGGTCGGCTCCGTGGCTGGATCGCCGACAAGTTTGCGGATCAGGCCGCGCACTTCTGTTCCTTTTTGTTAAGATTTGTTGGGACCGATTCCGGCTCGCGCCGCGGGACATAAAACGCAACATTGCGAAACATCACTTAATTTGACTTGGCGGGCTGCCCGGGATGATTTCCGGGAGGGCGGGTGACGTTATTCGCAACAGAGCAAAGGATGTCCCATGGCGACCGCAATCGCAAAATATTCCGTCTCCCTCAGCAGCTTCGACTTTTCAACAGTCCTTCTGGCCGACACGACGACCAAGTCGGACCTGTTCGCGGCAGATTACGACGGCATCGAAGAGCGATTTACCGGCACGAATCTCAGTTACGATTGGACCGGACTGCCGGATGGCGGAACCATTACCGGCTTCCAGATCGTCTCGGATGACGACGGGACCGTGTTCAGCGTCACCGGATTGTCGATTTCCGCAAAGGCGCTCGGCGAGGCGGCCAAATCCGTACTCGACATCGACGACGATCAAGCACTGGTCGCAAGCTTCTTCAAAGGCGCCGACAAGATCACCGGATCGCGCTATGTCGATGAGCTGAATGGCTTTTCCGGCAAAGATATCATCAATGGCGGCCGCGGCAGCGACGTGCTGACGGGCGGAGCGGGTGCAGACCATTTCGTCTTCACCAAGGGCTCCGGAGCAGATGTGATCACCGATTTCAATGCCAGGAACAGCGCTTCCGGCCACGACCTCATCGATCTCAGCGGCTACAAGGGGATCGACGGTTTCGCTGACCTGTCGATCCATGATGTCGATGGACATGCGGTCATCGATTTTGGATCGGATCAGGTCGTCCTCGAGGGTGTCAAGCTCAGCGCGGTGGACAAGGCTGATTTCATTTTCTGACCAGCCGTCCTTCACACCACGAAGGACAGTCGGGAGGAGGCGCCAGCAGGGCGGCGCCTCCTCATTTGCCGGGCACGCGGTGCCTGTCGGCCCGCTACACGCTGGTCAAACAAAGCGCGCCGCAGACATTGAGGATCCATCTCACCCTGGCGGGGGCGAAAACCATCACACTCGTGGTCGGGGCGGTGACCAAGGTCGATCTCATGGTTGGGCCGTACAACGCCATACAGACGGCACGCGGCAAGGAGGTAATGTTCTCCGGCTCGGTGAATTGTGCGGTGAAAATCTATGATGCCCAGACAAACAAACTGCCGGCGGCTTATGTGGCCAAACATTATCACTGGCGATCCAGGACGTCAGCTGCTCTGACCAACCGCGAATCGTACTGACGGGCGGGTGACGGTTTCGCAGATCCCCTCGGCACTCGTCGCGCATCATCGATGCTCAAAGCGCGTAATACGGGTCCACGACTCCATCAAAGCCGCACGGGACTATGAGCGAGGCCCCCTGTATTCCATCTGCGGAGAGGTTTACGGCCGCTGAGGTTATCAGCATATCCTGCCCTGCGGCCCCTATGAATGCCGGGCAGGTCGGTTGCGCAAACGGCATTTCGATAGTTCGGGCGAGTTTGCCATGGGGATCGATGCACTCGATTTCCCCCGCGCCCCAACGGGCATTCCACAGGCAGCCGTTTCGATCCATCACGGACCCTTCGATGCCCCCGGCCCCGCCGCGGCCATCATGAAAGACAGTGCAATCGCCCGCGACATCTCCTGTTGCAGGGTCGAGTGGAACGCGATGGATAATCCCCTCCCGCGTATCGGCGAAATAGCCCACGGAGCCATCCGGCGAAAAACAGATCGAATTCGGAATTGTCAGGTTCGAAAACAGCAATTTGGTCTCATTGCCACGCACCAGATGAATGCAGGCAGCACCCTCCACCGGGTCATGCGCCATGCTGCTGATCCAGATTGATCCGCTTGGATGGGTTCGCCCGTCATTGGTGCGCATGCCGCCCGATTTGCCGCTGTTGACTTTGCTGTGAAGCACCAGTTCGCCGGTTGCGGGATTGCGCAACCACAGTCCCTCATCCATGGCGATAAGCTGGCGGCGATCCGTGGTGATCGCCATCATGCTCGCCATGCCGGGCAGAACGATCTCGGCGAGCTTGCGGCTTGTCATGTCAAGCGTAAACAACCGGCAGGTCAGAATGTCGAACCACCAGGCCGCGTTCGTTTCCGGATCGTAGCCGGGGCCCTCGCCAAGCTGGCTGGCGGGGGCTGCCAGCAGTTCATATGTCAAGGCCGCGTGCAATGACCTGCTCCGTTTGACGATCGAAGACATAGATGGCGCCAAGCTCCGCGCGAACCGAAACATGATCGCCGGACGCTGGCGCATCGAAGAAGGGATGGCTGACGATCAGGCGTTCCCCGCTTGCCATCTGCAGATGCAGGATGGTGGTTGCACCGAGTTTTTCGATGATATCGACCATAAGGCCACCATCGGAGCGGTCGAGAGTCAGATGTTCCGGCCTTATGCCAAGCGTGTAGAGGCCATCAGGCAACCGTGTTGCCACATTCATTCCGAGGCCAGCTGAGATCAGCCGGCCGTTGGCGCATTCGGCATCGAGAAAGTTCATCGGCGGCGAACCGATAAAGCCGGCGACAAACTTGTTGACCGGCGACTGATAAAGCTCCATCGGCGAGCCGATCTGTCCGACCTCGCCTTTGCGCAGGACCACAATCCGGTCGGCCAGGGTCATGGCCTCGACCTGATCGTGGGTGACGTAAACGATGGTCGCCTTCAGGCGCGTGTGCAGCTTGGCGATTTCCACCCGCATTTCGCTGCGCAGCTCGGCATCGAGATTGGACAAGGGCTCGTCGAAAAGGATCACTTCCGGCTCTCGGACGATGGCGCGGCCGATCGCCACCCGCTGACGCTGTCCACCGGAAAGCTGTTTCGGCCTGCGGTCCAGATAATCCTCGAGCCGCAGAACGCGCGCCACTTCATCGACCTTCTCGCGAATTTCCCGTTGCGGCCGTTTGCCGATCTTCAGACCGAAACCGATATTTTCGCGCACAGTCATGTGGGGATAGAGCGCGTAGGATTGAAACACCATGGCGATGCCGCGGCGTGCGGCCTCCACATGGGTCACGTCGTTGCCGGCAATCTTCAATACTCCGGAACTGCTTTGCTCAAGGCCGGCAATGGTGCGCAGCAATGTCGACTTGCCGCATCCCGACGGGCCGACCAGGACGCAGAACTCGCCCTTTTCGACATTGATCGTGATATCGCGCAGAACCTTAAGTCCGCCGAACGCCTTGGAAACATTGTTGATTTCAACCGCGGACATGATTGCCTCTACCAATTTGTCAGCGAGCCGTCGCGCCGGCGCAGGAAGGGCGGGTTCCAGTTGAGCGCCTCGGATTTGCGCAACGCCTCTTCATTGACCTCGATGCCGAGGCCGGGCGCGTCGAGAACCGGATATCCATTGCCAACCAGATGATGCTGGGTGGGGAAGATATCGGGATGGTGGAAGCCGAGCGGGCAATTGGGCAGCTGATGCGTCTCGGTGTAGGAGAACAGCGCGGTCGCCGCCGACATATGCACTGTCGCGGCCGTGCAGATGGCGCCCAGCGGATTGTGCGGCATCAGATCGATATAATGCATTTCCGCCCAGCCGATCACCTTCATGGCTTCGGTAAAGCCACCGATATTGCTGACATCGATGCGCAGGTATTGGGTCAGGTTCTCCTCGATATAGGGTGCGGCCTGCCATTTGGAGGAGAATTCTTCGCCGATGGCGAAGGGCACTTCGGTCAAACGCCGAAGCGTGCGATAGGCTTCCGGCGTTTCATCGCGGATCGGCTCCTCGATATAATCGAGCGCGCCTTTCTCCAGCCTGTGGCAGAAAGACGCCGCTTCGCCGACCGACAGCCGATGGTGATAGTCGATGCCCAGCATCAGCCCCATGCCGAAACGCTCGCGGACCGCTGCAATGCGTTTGGCCGTGTCGATGATCGACTCCCGCGGCTCGAAAATGTCCCTGGCGCTATGTCCGGCCACAGGAATGCGAATGCTTGTCCAGCCATCGGCAACCAGCCCCGCCACTTCATCGACCACGGCGGCGGTGAAGGATCCGGCATCGCCCGCGTAGCTTTCCGAATAGCAGCTGGCATAGGCGGGAACCTGTTCCCTATGCTTGCCGCCAAGCAATTGATAAACAGGAAGATTATAGGTTTTGCCCAGGAGGTCGTGAAGCGCGATGTCGATCGCCGAAATCGCAGCTGTGATCACCCGTCCGCCTTCAAAATACTGGCTGCGATAGCATTCCTGCCACAGCCGCCCGATTTCGCGGCAGTCCCGGCCAATGAGAAATTCGGCGAAGTGATTGATGGTCGCAGCCACCGCCTGTTCGCGTCCGGAGAAGCCCGCCTCGCCCCAGCCGATAACACCATCGGTCGACTGGATCTTCACGACCAACTGGTTGCGCGTTCCCACGCGCGCGGCGATTGGCTCTATGGAGCGAATGCGGGCGGGAATGCCCTCCAGCTTTGCCGCGGGTTCTTGGTCAATGGATGCCATCTCGGTCCCCTTGATAGATGTAGGGAACCATTATGCCCGATCAGGGCAAAGCGCAATCATAAAATACACGATATATAACAAATAATGTACTATTTAGTGTTCATTTTTGATCGCGCATGCGAATCTGCTCGTAAAGATGCTGGCCGGCATGCTCGATGTGGGTGCGGATGACATCCGTGGCTTTGGCCGCATCATGGCTGCGGAACGCCTCGATCAGCATGCGGTGCTCCTGGCAGATCGCCTTGTATCGTCCGCGCCCGATCGGCAGGCGCGCGGCAAAGACCCGGAGTGCGGCGCGCTGCCCTTTCCAGAGAGAAATGGCCCGTTTGTTGTAATGAAAGTCGGCGATATAGTTGTGAAAGCTGTGATCGATATCGGTAATGCTGTCCCTGATCGGATCGGCGATGCTTTCCAGCTCGACCTGAATTTTCTCAAGTTCATCTATATGTTTTTCTTCAGAATATTCCGCAAACCAGCCAACGAAATAGGGCTCCAGAATACGCAATATTTCATAGGTATCGCGAACCGTATTGAAATCTATCTGGCAGACCATTGCCCCTTTGTTGGGCTCGAACTCGACATATCCTTCACCCTGCAGAACGCGCAGCGCTTCGCGCACTGGATTGGTGCTCGTTTCGTAGCGAGCGGCAAGATCGGATATTTTCAGGCGCGCGCCGCCCGGGAAATGGCCGCTGACAATATCTTCGATCAGCCGCGAATAGATATCGTCGCCATCGGTCGCTGTGTCTGAATGCTTGAGCACGTCGTTATCCCTGTTTTGCGGGTCGGACTCTCGTCGTTTCGCGAAGCTGTTGCTCCCGCAGTTTCTTGTTTATCATGCATTTTCAGTTCGATTAGATCAAGGACGTCCCCTGAAATTTGCAAATTCGCGTGCGATAATCGCGATTTTGTACCTTTGATCACCGTTTGTGGCGCAGATAGCCGATCAGTCATTCAAAAATAATGTACAATATGTTTGACATCATGTGCAATTCTGTTAATCGTTTGCCCGTCGAGTTCTGAGGGAGGTATCTCATGACATCTGTGAAATCAATTTTGCTGGCCGGCACGATGGCATTTGTGCCAGTGGCGGCATTGGCCAATACCGTGACGCTGGAGATCGCCTCCTGGAAAGGCAATGCGACCGAACCCGCCGGCCTTCCGGAACTGATCAAGAAGTTTGAGACGGCCAATCCCGGTATCAAGATCAAGCTGACCTATGTCAGCCGGAATGATATCGACACGGCCGTCTCCCCTCGTCTTGCGGGCAGCAATTCTCCGGATGTCGTCATGGCGGATATGTCCCTGATGCGGCGATGGGCGAATGCCGGCCTGCTGAGCGAACTCGACAAGGGCGATTGGTTCGGCAAGATCGACCCGACGCTGCAGGCGGCCCTGTCATCGGCCAAGGGAAATTACGTTTTTCCTCTGGAGGTGATCGGCATCGGCAATTTCGTCAATATGGGCTTGCTCAAGAAGGCAGGTATCGACAAGGCGCCGGCAACGATCGACGAGCTTAAGGCGGATTGCAAAGCGCTGAACGCTGCCGGCATCAAGCCGATGATCATGGCGCCCGGCTTTCCGGCCTCCGTCTTCACCATGGCACAGGGTCTGGCGGCGGGAGAGGCGCCTGCAGCGGACTATGGTTCGGGCAAGATGCGCTTTGCCGACAGCAAGGCATTTGCCGGCGCCCTCGGCGTCGTGAAAGACCTTGAGGACGCGGGTTGCTTCAACGGCAAGGAACAGGCCGGTGTCGACGCATGGTCGACCGGACTTGAGGAATTCAAGGCCGGCCATTTCGCCATGATGCCTCAGGGCGCTTGGAATATCGCGGCATTCAGCAAGGTCGTGGGCCTCGATTACGTCTTCACGCCCTTGCCATCGGCCAAAGCGCCTGGCGTTTCCTTCGATCTCTTCGGGTTTGGCTGGGCTCTGCCGAAGAATTCCGCGCATGCGGACGCGGCGAAGACGTGGATCGACTTCTTCAAGAAGGATGAAAACCTGAAGGTCCTCCTGCAGGGCGAGGCCGCGGGCACCCCGTTTGCCGGCGGCCTCACCGGCACGCCTGCAGTTGCCGCCAGCTATGAGGCTGGCCGTGTCAATGGTGGCCTGATCTGGTATCCGGTTGGTCTCGCGGCGTGGCCGTCGGCGCTGGAAACCGAAATCTTCAGCTCAATGGCCGGTTTCCTCGCCGACACCAAAGCATCGCCCGAAAAGACCCTCGCCAAGTGGGACGATGCCGTGGATGACCAGAAGTAAAGCAGGCGATCAGAACAGACCGGCGTGTCCGGAACGGGCTTGATGCAGAAAGCAAAGACGAGAGGCCTGGCGGCGAAGCTCCGTCAGGCCTCATCGAACTCACGTCATTTGCCGAAAGCGAGGTTGCAGTGAACCGGCAGTTTCAAAAGGCTCTGTTTCTCGTCCCTGCGGTCACCATGCTGACGATTTTCTTCGTCATGCCGCTGCTCGAAGCCTTGCGCCTGAGTTTCACAAATTCCTCCGGCCTCGGCGATTTCGACTATGTCGGATTTGACAATTACGTCAGGATTTTTACGCGGCCAAAATACTACTCCAGTTTCGTAATAACCCTGCAATTCGTAACGCTCGTCGTCGTGCTGCAAACCGCGCTCGGGCTTGGCTTTGCCGCCGCCCTGCATGCGATGCCTGCTATTCGCAATTTTTGCCGCGCCGCGCTTTTCATGCCGGCCATGATGTCCTTCATCGTCGTCGGCTATGTCTGGACGTTTATCCTGTCTCCATTCAGCGGCGGTTTGAACGCGGCTCTTGATACGCTGAGCCTCGGAATGCTCAAGCACGAATGGCTCGGCGATCCCGTAACAGCGCTCATCCTGGTCGCCGTTGCGCATGTGTGGATGTTTACCGGTTACACCTGCGCGATCTTTCTGGCGGGGTTTGCCAATATCCCCACTGATCTGGAAGAAGCGGCGCGATTGGATGGAGCCAGTGCCTGGCAACGCTTTTGCCATATCCAGCTGCCTTTGCTCGCGCCGAGCTTCACGGTCAATATCATGCTGTCGACGATCGGTACCATGAAGGCGTTCGAGCTTCCCTTCGTCATGACCAAGGGCGGGCCTGACGGGGCGACGCAGACAATCGGATGGCAGATCATCCAGACCCTGTTCCAGGACTATCGGTTCGGGCTCGCCAGTGCGCTGTCCGTGGTGCTGCTGGCCGTCGTGCTGATGGTCGCCTTTGTGCAAAACCACGTCTTGCGCCGCCGGGAGGATCTGCTTTGAACAACATGCTGAGAACCTCGCTGCGGCTCCTGCGTTACGCGCTCGTGCTCGGCCTTGTCGCCATCATGATGCTGCCGGTCGCCTATATGCTGCTGATGTCGTTTCGCACCGGCCAGGCGATCGTCAATGCACCGCTGGCATTGCCCGAGCACTGGCATTTCGAAAACTACGTCAATGCCTATGAAAAAATGTCCTATCTGCGCAGCATTCTCAATTCCCTCGGCATCACCTTGGTGGTGACGCTCGCCGTCTCTTTTATCGGAGCGCTCGCCGCCTATCCGCTGTCACGTTCGAAAAGCCGGCCGACGCAGATATTGATCTCGCTTTTGTCTCTGTGTCTGGCGACACCATCCTTTGTGACGATCACGCCGATCTACGAAATATTCGCAAAAATCGGCCTTCTCGATTCCTATGCCGGGATTATCCTGGCATTCACCGCGCTCAACCTGCCTTTGGCCGTATTTTTCTACACCAGTTTCATCCGGGTCATCCCCAGGGAATTGGAAGAGGCGGCGGAGCTCGATGGCTGCTCGCCTTTTCAGGTTTTCTGGCACGTGATCAGACCCTTGCTCGGTCCGGCGACGGCGACGTTGTCTCTCTTCGTCATGCTCATGGTTTGGAACGACTTCATCTACCCCCTGCTGCTTTTGACCGACGACAAGAAATTTACGGTGATGATGAGCGTTTATCACTTTGTCGGAAACCATAACCTCAATCCGGAAGAGCTGTTTCCGGCCGCCGTTTTGGGCTCATTGCCGCTATTGGTTCTATTCCTCGTGTTCCAGCGGCGGATCGTCGGCGGCATTACAGCAGGAGCAGTCAAATGAGTGAACAAAGCGGGCTAGTCGGCAAGACTGTCGTCGTGACCGGGGCGGGAGCCGGAATTGGCCTCGGCATAGCCCAGGCATGCATTGAGGCCGGCGCGCATGTCCTCGGCGTTTCGTTGCGCGCCGAAGAGGCCGACGCCGTCAAACGCGCAGGGGCCGAATTTTTGCAGATCGATGTCGGCAACCCCGAGAGCATCGATCTTCTGGCGGGGGAAATCAGACAACATTTCGGTGCGCTCGACGGTCTCGTCAACAATGCCGGTGTCACCATCGAAAAGCCGTTTCTGGAAATGCCGCTCGAAGAGCTCGATCTTCTGTGGCGTGTCAACCAGCGTTCAGTATTCCTGGTCTCGCAGAAGCTGGTGCCGCTGATGCGCAAACCTGCCTCCATCGTCAATATTGGCTCCAACCACGCCCGGGCGACCCTCGCCGGATATGAGATGTATGCCGCAACGAAAGGCGCCATTGTTTCGATGACGCGCGCCATGGCCTGGAGCCTTGGGCCATCCGGCATCCGCGTCAACGCCCTTTGTCCGGGATTGACCAGAACCGAGAAAATTGCCGCGCTCGAGGCCGCCGATCCCGTTCTCGGGCAGCATTTCCGGCAAGCCCATGCGACCGGCACCTATAACACTGTCGGCGACGTCGGAGCGCTGGCGGCTTTTCTTCTTTCCGATCGTGCCCTGGCCCTGAGCGGCAGTGAAATTATCGCCGATCAGGGGATGTCCAGCAGGCTTGGTGCGTTTTGAACGCAAATTTCGACTGCAACGGGTCGCGTTAGACCAAGCTTGCCGCAGCTCTCGATCCACTGCATCAACACTTCTGAAATGACGCCTGAAAATCACGGCGGGATCGTCGGCGACATCGAGTTCGGCGACGGCGACGATCATTTCAATATCAAGAGCGAAGCGACCATAAGCTGGGAGCCCTCACCTTTAACGCTAACGCGCCGCAAATTTGACCGCGTGTGGCAAGTGCGCTTTGCAGCGGGCTTCGGTCGCGTTTAGTCGTTCCGCACGCAAGCTTCCCCCGGCAAAGAGCCGGGGTCTTCCGCAGACGCTGGACTTGAGGTTCGGGCGCACGCAATCTTAACGGCTTCATGCCATAATTTGCCGATCGCTCTATTTTTTCAGTGAGTTGCAATGGAAAAACCATCGCATGACGCGACGCCCGCAGTCCTCGAAGCCTTACGGCTGGAGGTGGACAGCTTGCTGGAGCGCTTTCCATGGTCGCTCCGCTTCACAAAGCCGGTTGAGGCCATTTATCGCGCCGACACCTGTCTGCCTCGTGCGAGAACACGCCTTTTGACGACGCTTCTGGGCCTGCTCTTCTCGGTTTTCTCCCTGGTCAATATCGCCACGCTGGCGCCCGACAGGCTTGCGGTCGCAATTCCGCTGGTCCTTGGCAATGCTGTGATGTGGTCGGTCATGAGCTTCCTGATCCTTCGTCGATGCCCGCCGTTCTGGATTCAGGACAGCATTGAAATTGGAATATCCTTCGCGACGGTTTCGATCCTCAGCTTCGTCAACGTGACAGCGATCGCGCCGGATTCCGTGCACATGGTCTACGGAATCATCATTGCGATCATCTATCCGAACGTCATCAACAGAATACGTCCGGAGTTCGCCATTCCGATTACACTTTGGTGTATCGCTTCCGTCATCTTCACGGTGACACATCAATCCGCCTTTCCGGCTGCTGCCTACGGCACCGCAATTAGCCAGATCGCGATGTTGGCGCTCGCGACTTCGGTCGCCAACTATCTCTTGGAGAAGTACACGAGGCGTACATATCTCGTCTCCCTGAAATCCGAGCTGCGCGAAAAGTTGCTCCATGTCGCAAACATAGAGCTCGATCGCATTTCCCGACTCGACCCGCTGACGGGCCTTGCCAATCGCCGCGAAATGGACCGCTATCTTGGCGAGGCTGCAGAAGGGGCGCAACTGAACGGTTCGGAAGTTGCCGCACTGCTGATCGATGTCGATCACTTCAAATATTTCAATGACCAATACGGCCATTTGGAGGGTGATGCCTGTCTTCAGGCAGTGGCGGGCATTGTGCGCGATTGTGCGCCGGAAGGGCAGTCGCTTGCTGCACGATATGGTGGCGAGGAATTCGTGGTCCTACTGTCAGATGCTGCGCTCGATGAGGCCCGACTTCTCGCCGAACGCATCCGCCGAGCGATCAGGTCGCTGCAGATCCCCCATGAGCGTTCGAATTTCAAGGTGGTCACCGTCAGTATCGGGCTCCACAGTATCGCCGGCAGGGAATGCCGGTTTGCCTCGGATCTCCTCAAGGGAGCGGATCAGGCGCTCTACGAGGCCAAGCGTGCAGGACGCGACAGGATCGCACCATCGTTCCTGGTGGACGTCAGCGATCTGGACGCTATTAGCCGGGTGTGACTGCCAGGGCTCATCTGTCAAATCGGATGCGTCAGGATACCCCTCCAGGTGCCTCAGCCTGCAAGCCGAAGATACCATGGAGATTGATGGCAGCGGCCGCCTTTTGACTCGTCATCCGATGCGAAGGCCGCCCATACCGTCAAAGACCCGCTGATGCAGCGCGGGGTCGTGGTTTTCGTCGAAGCCAAGCACATATGCGTTCGGTCACGTTGCGGCGAGAACCCTGCGGAACGCGTCTGGATAGTCGAGCACAAGACCATGCCCATCGACTTCAAGTTCAGTGGTAAAGCCAGTCGAGAGGCCCTCATATCGGTAACGCCGATGTGGCATCAGGCAGGTGTAGCGTTGTTCGGCAGGTCGCGGCAGAAAATGCCCTTCGATCTGATCGGGCAGCGGCACATAAGCGACTGCAATATCCCGGCTTTCATGTTCCCCCAGCTTCAGCCTCTTTATGGGGAGCGTGTTCGTTGCCGGCGTGATCCCGATATCGACATCAACACAGCCGTCGAGTGCTGGTATTGGCTTGTTCCCGATGAGGTCATACCAACGTCCTTCGCCATCAGATTCGACGTGCAATCGAGGGCCATCGACATATCCGACACGAACCTCCCGCGTCCTGAAGGCAGCATCCGTGCGAACGAAGTAATGCCCTCCATGAGTTCCGGCGATCACTCCCTCAAGGGTCAGGCCGTTATCGTCCTGACGACAGACACAATGTTCAAGACCCTCATCGTTCCAATCGCGCCAACGAACGACAGCCTTCATCAAGGCCTCCATATGAGAACATTAAAAGAACACTATAAAGAGGCTGAATGTCTGTAAAGGGCTCTTCACGTCGACCGCCGCCATCCGAAGACAATTGACCGTCGCACTCTCTCGCAGCCTTAAACGATGTCCAGGCTGTTCCAGGAGCAATGATCCACGGAAAGTGTAATTATGACGCAGTAAGATTAGACCAGCGCCTCCATCTTGCCGGCTGCAGGAATATTCGGCGCCGTCTTGTTGTCGACGATCACCAGATCGAATTTGCCGTCGTCCTTGCGCCGCCATTGGCCGCCAACCAGCTGTGTCTTGGTGACGTTCTTGGCCGCGAAAGGCGGAACACCCTGACCATTCCAGACGATGTGGCCAACCATGGTCTGGACATCCGATTTCGCGATTGCCTCGGCGACGGCATCGGCATCGGTGACATCGTCGACCCGGCCCATGACATTGGTCGCCATTTCGAACAGCGAATGGATGAAGCCAATCGGCTGCGTCCAGGGCCTGCCGGTCTTGGCGGTGAAATCCGCCGCAAGCTCGGCGGCGGTCTGGCCGGTGAGCGACGACTTGAACGGATGCTGCGCCGACCACCAGACTTCCGAGGAGAGATTGTGGCCGGCAGGGCCAAGTGTCTCGACTGATTGCGGAAAGAGGATGGCTTTCGCCACCGTCACCGCCTTGGGATGCAGGCCCTGCTGTTTGGCCTGGTTCCAGAACGTGGTGAAATCCGGCGGAATGACGACACCGGTGATGATCTCGCAATTACCGCCCTTGAAGGCGTTGACCTGCGCGGTGAAATCGTCGGTCAGGTCCTGATAGCGGCCGGGATCGAGCAGATCGAAGCCCACGGCGCTGAGGCCGGGCTTGAGGCCGACCTTGGGATCACCCCAGGCGTTTCCATCGGCATCGTTGGGGAACAAGCCGCCAACCTTTTTGTTGCTGTCGAGCTGGCTCCACATATTGGTGAAGACGGCGATGACATCCTCCAGCCCCCAGAAATAGTGATAGGCGTATTTGAACGGTTTCCAGCTCGACGGATCGCCGGGATTGCTCTGCTGGCCGATAAACCAGGGCTGCCATGGCGCCTTTGTCGAGATGCAGGGCATTTCCTCGGCTTCGCAGGTGGTGGCGACCGGATTGGTGTTTTCCGGCGTCGAGGCGACCAGCATCAGGTTGATCTTGTCGGAGACGATCAGTTCCTTGGCGACTTCGGCGGCCCGGTTGGGGTTGGACTGGCTGTCCTTGACGACGATGTCGAAATTCTTGCCGGCATCGGTGGCGAGGAAGGCTTTGATATTATAGGCATCACTTTCCGCGAAGCCGGCGAGCGGGCCGGTCTGCGGGCTGACATAGCCGATCTTGATCTTGGCATTGCGGGCGATTGCCGGCGCGGCAAGCCCGCCGAACGACAGGGTGAGGCCGGTCGCGGCCATGGCCTTCATCAATTTTCTGCGCGTGATCATGTGTTCCTCCCTTTGTGATTTATGTGCGCGAAAGTTCAGGCCTGTGTCATGCCGCAAGCCTTTGGAATGGCGTCTGGCCCTTGCTCAGGTCCGACAATATGGCGCCGACCGCCGCCGCCTCCATGTCGGACACCTGGTGCTCCCGGCCGGGAAACAGCTCGCAGCGCAGTTTGGCCCGCGCCTTGCCGAGCGATTCCGATGCCGCGGCGAAAGCGGTCACGGGAATCCACGGATCCTCGTCCGAGCCGGTCAGATAGACGGGCATATTGTTGAGCTCGGCATGCGGCCGCTCATCGCTCGGCAGGCCGACACGGCAGCCGGTGAGGTTGACCATGGCGCCGTTCCAGGGGCCGAAGCGCATGGCATATTCCAGCGTCAGGCAGGCGCCCTGGCTGAAGCCGCCAATCAATACCGGCTTGTGGGCTCCGCCCGCCTGCCTGAATGTGGAGACGATCCCATGGATATAATCAAGTGACGCGCCGAGCTGCCGGCGCGTCACGTCGTTGAGCGGGTCGGTGGCGCGCGCCGCGTACCAGCTGTTGTTCTCCGCCCGCGGCAGGGCGAAGGCGACGCCGTCGGCGGCAAGCTTGTCGACGACTTGCGCGATCATGTCCTCCGGCGATTGCGTGCGGCCGTGGACAAAGACGCAGAGCACTTTGGCATCCGCCGGCCGCGCTCCGGCCTGCAAGGGTTCGAGATGGCTGCTCATGGTCGTGCTCAGAAATTCGCAGGCTCAAGGCCGGCCATCAGCTCTTCCTTGCGGTCCTGGAACCACGGCGGGAAAACCAGGGTCGTACCGATGGCGCCCACTGGTTCGTCCAGTGCCCAGCCGCCTTCGACCGACCAGGCGATCTCGAACAGCGCCCCGCCGGGCGAGCGCACATAGCAGGACTTGAAATAGTTGCGGTCCTTCTGGTCGGAGACATCGGTGAAGCCGAGGCCTTCGATATGCGCTTTGAGCTTGAGCTGGTTTTCTTCATTGCCGGTGTTGAGCGCCAGGTGATGGATCGTGCCGCCGGCGAGCGTCCAGGTGCCTTGCGGACCGGAGGCCTCGTGCAGAACCTCGACCATGCTCGACGGACCGCCCGGATTGGGCACAGAGAACATCAGCCCCTCGTCCGAGTCGGCTTCCTTCTTCATCCCCAAACCGACGGTGAGGAAATCGTCCATCGACGTGCGATCGAAGACGGCTATGGCTGCGCCATAAATGCCTTTGATGCCGTGGTCGGCCCCGATCCCCTGCGCGGCATTGGTGATCGGCTCGCGGCTGTCGGCAGGGCTTTCCACCAGTTCGTGATGGATGCCGCACGGATGGGTGAGCGCCACGCGCGTCAAGCCGAAGCGGCTGGTCTTCGTCGCCGAGATGCCCCTGCCGTTCAGGCGATCGACCCAGAATTCGGCAGCGCCGACGGGAATGGAAAGCTGGATGATCTTCGACTGGTTGGTGCCGCGCTTGCCAAAAATGCCCGGCTTGCGGAAGGGAAAGGTGGTGACGATGGTCGACGGGTCGCCATTCTTCGAGCCATAATAGAGATGATAGACGGGGATGACGCCGTCAAACAGCACGGTGCGTTTGACAGAATGCAGGCCAAGCGTCTTGGTGTAGAAATCATAGTCGTCCTGCGCGCTGTCAGTGCTCATTGTCAGATGGTGATAGCCGGATATCAATGACATTGTTGGTCTCCTCCAAGTGTAGTCGAGCGGACACGATGGCGATCCGCAGGCAAAGAATTTATGGCAGATGTGCTAAAGCGCCTCGCGATCCCCTGGATTCGCTCCTAGCGCTTTCGCTCTTTGTTTTTTCGCATGTCTTCGTCCCGAAACTAGTGACCACTTTCGGGAGACATGCGTTGAAAACGAGCCGACGAGATGGTTCTCCAAAGATGCAGACAGGAATGCTGCATCCCAACGCGGCCGCGGATCTGTTGCAACTCCTCCCAAAGCAGATCGACTATACAGGCCATGCGCCGCCTTGTTGATAAAATTGCTCATACTCGGTATAGCGATTTGTTATGAAGATCGACGAGCGGCATCTTGTCCAACTGGCGGCGGTGGTTGAAACGGGCGGCGTCACCGAAGGGGCGGCGATGCTGGGGATGAGTCAGCCCGCTGTTTCGCGCACGCTCTCGATGCTGGAACACCGGATCGGCGAACCGCTCTTCGTTCCCGGCAAGCGGCCGCTGCAAGCCACGCCGCTCGGCCAGCAACTCGCGATCCAGGGGCGCTCCATTCTGGCCGCCTCCCGCAAGGCGGTGGAGATCGTGCGCAGCTACCAGTCCGGCGCTTCGGGGCGGGTCAAGGTCGGCGGCGTGCCCTTCTTCATGGACGCGGTGATTTCGAACATGGTCGCTTCGTTCCAGGTCCGCGAGCGCGACATCATGGTCGAACAATCCTATGGCAACATGCCGGATCTGCTGAACGAGCTCGATTCAAGCCAGATCGACATGGCGATCACGCCGATCGGAAGCGCCGACCTGAAGCCGGATTTCGAATTCCAGCCAATCCTTCCGGGACGCAACGTGCTCACCTGTGGCGTTGGCCACCCGCTGCTCCGTAAGCGTAGACTGACGATCGACGATATTGTCAAATATCCATGGGTGGCACCGCTGCCGGGTTCGCCTTTGGTGCTCGATCTGCACAATATCCTGATCACGCTCGGCATAAGCGAATTGTCGATCCGCTACTCCGGAGGCTCCCTGCTCTCGGTCATCAACTACATTGCCGCGACGGATGCGCTGGCGATCCTGCCGCATTCCGTCGTCTTCTCCTTTCGCAAGGAGAACAAGATATCCATCGTACCCGTCGACATCCCGCAGCCGGAACGCACGCTCGGTATCATCACCAAGCGCAAGACCTACCCCAATCCCGCCTGCCGCAAGCTCCAGGAGCACATCGCCAGCGAGTTCATGGACTTGAGAAAGGTGATCGAACGTCATGAGAAATCGATCGTCTGGGGCCAGGGGCCGTTCCTGCCCGAACGGGAACGCAGCGGTAGCGCGGAGTGAGCGCTCGGTCGTTTCGACTTCATCTGCACGGGGAATTCATCGTCGGAATGAGTCAGTTCAGCGGGATCGGCTGGCCATCGTGCGCTGATCGCAGCTTCTTTGATTGACGATCCACCAGGCTTGATGATTTCAGCAACTCGATTTGATGAATTCATAAAAACGTCATTGCTGGTCGCTTAGCGCGACTCTCGGTGTATTTTTAAAAAACATAAATTTATCAGTCCCTTATTGCAGTCTGGCGAATGAAGAGCATAGGTCCATAAAAACAATTTGACGGCATTTCCGGCCTGTCTCTAAGTTGCTCAAGGTTTCGATCCGGAATGACTTGGGAGGTGAATTCCACGAACGAACCGATGGTCCACCCCAAAGGGATTGGTATTGGTGGTTTGCGACATCGCACACGGGATGATCGACAAAGGACAAGGCGGCTGCCTTGGCAATAAACGGGCGAAGGTCTTTTTGCCTGTCTGTCAATCAACCTTCTCTGCGCACGATTTTGTAGCATTTTTGTCGACTTAACAGATCCTGAGCGGGCTCCGATCTCAGTTCCGGCTCAAAGGGGAATCTGTTGCCTTTCGGCAGCGGACCACACGGATTTCTATCGGATTGCGCATAGCCGAGCTGGCCATGCGAGATGAAATTACATGGGAGAAAGCATGTCGCCTCAGGAAATGTTCGACGTCACGGGCAAATCGATTATCGTCACCGGCGGCGCAAGCGGGCTGGGCCGTGCCTATGCCGAGGTGATGGCTGAAAACGGGGCCAGGGTCTGCATCTTCGATCTAAACCAGCAGGGCATTGATCAAACCGTGGCAGCCCTGGGCAAAGGTAACGCCGAGGTCTGGGGCCAGCAGGTCGATGTCACGGATCGCAAACGCATGGCTGACGCCTTCGACGCCGTGGCCGAAAAGCACGGCAGGATCGACGTGGTGTTTGCCAATGCGGGCATCGACGCCGGTCCCGGCTTTCTCACCCCCGAGGGCGAGCGCAATCCCGAGGGAGAAATCGACAATCTCGACGACGACCATTGGGACAAGGTCATCGCCACCAACCTGACCAGCGTCTTCAACACCGTCAAGCTTGCCGCCAGGCACATGAAGCGCACCGGCGGCGGCAAGATCATCGCGACCTCGTCGATTGCGGCAATCTACAATGACGGCATTATCGGAACGCCCTATCTGCCCGCCAAGGCCGGCGTCGCCCATTTCGTCCGCCAGGCCGCGATGGAACTCGGCCGTTACAACATCCTGGTCAACGCCATCGCGCCCGGCCCATTCATCACCAACATAGCCGGCGGGCGCATGCGATTTGCCGAAGATCGCAAGGCATTCGACATGTGGTCGCCGCTTGGGCGGGTGGCCGAGACATCCGAGATCAAGGGGCTCGCACTCTATCTCGCCTCACCGGCTTCATCCTACGTCACCGGCTCGCACATCGTCATCGACGGCGGACTGTCTCTGCGTCCGGCGGAGGACGCAATACGTTTCATACCGCCGTCGCGGGAGGCGACGGCGTAACAAGTACAATCGGGAGGAGGAACCCAATGCGCATTATCAACACATCCGACATCCTACGGGGTGCCGCATCGCGCCGCACCGTGCTGAAAAGCATCGGCGCCGGCGCCGCCACGCTGGCAATGCCCAGCATCCTGCGGGCTGAGACGGCCGAGACAATTAAGGTCGGCTATGTGAGCCCGATGACCGGACCACTCGCACCGTTCGGCGAAGCCGACGGGTACACCGTCGAAAAGATCAAGGCACTGCTGGCCGGCGGCATCACTAACAACGGCAAGAAATACAATATCGACATCATCGTCCAGGACGCTCAATCCAATCCCAACAAAGCGGCCGAACTGGCGGGCAACCTGATCCTCAACGACGAAGTGAATCTCATCGTTCCGGCCTCGACGACGGATGTCAACAACAACGTCGCCGACCAGGCCGAACTCTATGGCTGCCCCTCCATTTCCGCCGGCTCTCCCTGGCAGGCCTTCATCATGCCGCGCGGCGGCGCCGACAAGGCCTTCGAATGGAACTACCATTTCTTCTGGGGCCTGGAAGACGTGCTCGCCACCTATGTCGGCCTGTGGAAATCGGTCGAAACCAACAAGAAGGTCGGCATGCTCTTCCCGCAGAATGCCGACGGCGAGACCTGGGGCAATCGCGACTACGGCCTGCCGCCGACCGTCGAAAAAGCCGGTTTCCAGACCGTGATCCCCAGCATGTTCCAGCCGCGCACCAATGACTTCTCGGCCCAGATCGCCGAGTACAAGGCACAGGGCTGCGACATTATCGGCGGCATCGCCTATCCGTCCGACCTCAAGACCTTCATTACCCAGTGCAGCCAGCAGAACTACAAGCCCAAAGTGGTCACCGTGGCCGCCGCCCTGCTCTTCCCTTCGGGCATCGAATCCATGGGCGCGCTGGGCAACGGCATGTCGACCGAAGTCTGGTGGACACCGGCTTTCCCCTACAAGTCGTCGCTGACCGGCCAGACCAGCGCAGACATTGCGCAAATCTGGGAAAAGGACGTCGGCAAGGAATGGATCCAGCCGCTCGGCTATGCGCATGCGATCTGGGAGGTGGTAGCCGACATCCTCAAGCGCTCCGCCGATCCGCGCGACCGCACCGCCAACCGCGACGCCGCCAAGTCCATCAATCTCGATACACTCGTTGGCAAGATCCAGTTCACCGGCAAGCCGCATCCGAACATCTGCAAGACGCCGATCTTTGGCGGCCAATGGGTCAAGGGCGCAAAATATCCCTATGATCTGAAGATCGTCGACAACGCGCTCTATCCGGACGTGCTGAAGCCGGAGCAGAAAATGGAGCTGATCAGCGGGACCTGATGGGAGAAGCAGCATCCGCATGAATGACCAAGTGCTTTTGCAGGCAGAGGGTCTTTGCAAATCCTTCGGAGCCATCCGCGTTATCCACGAGGTTGGCTTCGAGGTTCGCGCCAATGAGGTCCTGGGCGTTCTGGGACCGAATGGCGCAGGCAAGACCACACTTTTCAATCTTATCAGCGGCGACCTGAGGCTCGACGCCGGGGAACTCCTGTTCTCCGGCGCCGTGCTGCAACACGAGCCGCCCTACAGGCGCTGCCAACGCGGCATCGGCCGGACCTACCAGATCCCCAAGCCCTATGGCGCCATGACCACATTCGAAAACCTGCTGGTCGCGGCGATGTTCGGCGCCTCACGCTCCGAACGGGATGCCTATGATCACTGCGCGGCGATCCTCGACGATTGCGGGCTCGGTGATAAAGCCAATGTGCCTGCGGGATCGCTGACGCTCCTCAATCGCAAGCGGCTGGAAATGGCCCGTGCGCTGGCCACCAACCCAAAACTCCTGCTGCTCGACGAGATTGCCGGCGGGCTGACGGAACATGAATCCGGCGAACTGGTAAAGCTCGTTAAACGCGTCCGCGAGCGCAATGTGACTGTTATCTGGATCGAGCACGTGTTGCACGCCGTCATGGCCGCCGCCGACCGGATGATCGTGCTGAACTTCGGTGAGAAGATTGCCGAGGGTGCCCCGCAGGAGGTCATAGCCGACCCGAATGTCCGCCGCGTCTATATGGGGATTGAAGCATGACGGAGGCCAAACCCATCCTGTCTACGCATGGATTGATCGCCGGATACGGCGATTTCCAGGCTTTGTTCTCCGTCGACATCGACATCGCGCCGGGCGAGACGGTGGCGCTGATCGGCGCCAACGGCGCCGGCAAATCCACCTTCCTGCGCTCGATCATGGGGCTCCAGCCGACGGCAAGGGAGATGATCCGCCACAATGGCGAGCCGGTCGGCGGCTCCAAGCCGCATGTCATGGTCAAGCGGGGTTTCGCCATGGTGCCGGAAGGTCGGCGGCTGTTTGCCGGCATGAGCGTCGAGGATAATCTCAAAGTGGCGATCGATCACGCCCGCGCCGCCGGCGTCGATGCTACAAGATGGACGCTGGACCGGGTTTACCAGCTTTTCCCGGCCTTGCCGGCGATGCGCAGGAAAGCGGTGGAAAAAATGTCCGGCGGCCAGCAGCAGATGGTGGCGATCGGCCGCGCGCTGCTTGCCCAACCGTGCGTTCTGCTCTGCGATGAGATTTCCCTGGGGCTGGCGCCAAAGGTGATCGGCGAGATCTACGAGGCGCTACCTTCGATCACCAGGGCCGGCACCGCCATCATCCTCGTCGAGCAGGACGTGGAGCGGGCACGGGCCGCATCGGACCGGCTCTACTGCATGCTCGAAGGCCGTATCACCCTCTCCGGCAAATCTGCCGACATCAATCGCGACAGTATCGCGCGCGCATATTTCGGAGCCGGCCATGCAATGGGTTGACGCACTCATCCAGGGGATACTGCTCGGCGGCATGTATGCCCAATATGCGCTCGGCATGGCGCTGATGTTCGGCGTCATGCGGATCGTCAACATCGCCCATGGCGACCTCGTCATCCTGATGGCGCTGATCGGCATTTCGCTCGCGGCCCTGTTCGGTTTCGGGCCTTTCACGCTGATCCTGATGCTGGTGCCGCTTGCCGCGGCTGTCGGCTGGCTGCTGCAGCGGCTGATCCTCAACAAGGTCGTGGGCGACGATCCGCTGCCGTCGCTGATCGCCACTTTCGGCCTGTCCATCGCCCTGCAGAACCTGATGCTGCAAATCTGGTCCGCCGATACGCGGTCGCTGCCCGGCGGCGGCATCGAGGCGGCCTCGGTGAATATCGGCGGCGTCTATCTCGGCGTCCTGCCGATCCTGGCACTGGTCCTGGCCGTCGCGCTCACCGGCGGTCTCGACGGCCTGCTGCGCTATAGCCGCTTTGGAAGGGCGCTGCGCGCCGCCTCGGCCGACACGGAAGCCGCCGCCATGACCGGCGTCAACCCGCGCACCGTCTACGCCGCAGCGACGGCGATCGCGGTGGGTATCCTGGGCCTCGCCGGTGTGTTTCAGTCGCTGCGCTCGACCGTGTCGCCTGCGGACGGATCGGCGCAGCTGATCTACGCCTTCGAGGCGGTGATCATCGGCGGCATGGGTTCGATCTGGGGCGCCTTTCTCGGCTCGATGGTGCTGGGCATCTCGCAAGCGATCGGCTTTCGCGCCGATCCCGGCTGGGGCATCCTCGCCGGCCATGTCGTCTTCCTGCTCGTGCTCGCCACAAGGCCGCAAGGCCTACTTTCCAAGAGGTAGAAATGAGCGAGGCAACCGTTTCCGCCGCCCTTTCCGAAACCATTTCGTCCGCGCCGTCCAAAGTCCGGATCGAGCGGCAGACGCTGTCGAGCCGCATCGCCCAGACCATCGCCGTCATGGCGCTGATCTCCGTATTCGCCATGCCGTGGTGGGCGGGTTCCGGCACCATCCGCCAAGTCGTCGAGCTCTCCTGCTACATCGCCGTCGCGCAGATGTGGAACCTGCTCGCCGGCTACGCGGGCCTGGTCTCGGTCGGCCAGCAGGCCTTCATGGGTGTCGCCGGCTACACGCTGTTCGTGCTGGCGCTGAATTTCGGCATCAATCCGTTTGCGGCCGTGGCGCTTTGCCTGGCGGTGCCGGCCGCGCTCGCCGTGCCGGCCTATGGCCTGCTGCATCGGCTCGATGGCCCCTATTTTGCCATCGGCACCTGGGTGATCGCCGAAGTCTTCCGGCTGTTCACCTCCAATCTCGGCTATGTCAATGCCGGGGCCGGCCTGACGCTCCGGGTCATGGCGAAGTACAGCCTGCACCACCGCGAAATCGCCATGATGACGTTGTGCGGCCTCATGCTGCTTATCACCGTCGGCGGCACCTACTGGCTGCTACGTTCGCGCCATGGACTAGCCCTGACCGCCATGCGGGACAATCCGGTCGCGGCGGAAAGCCAGGGGGTCAATGTCAAGCGGCTCAGGTTTCTGATCTACATCGCTGCGGCGATCGGATGCGGCCTGGCAGGCGCGATCTATTCGATGTCACAGCTGCGCATCACCCCGCCCTCGGCCTACGATCCGAATTGGGCGTCCATCAGCATTTTCATCGTCATGGTCGGCGGCATTGGCTCGATTGAAGGACCGATCATCGGCGCGCTGATCTATTTTGTCGCCGATCGCTTCTTCAGCCAATATGGGGCAACCTATATGGTCGTACTCGGTGTGCTGACCCTGCTGGTGGCGCTCTATGTCCGCGGCGGGCTGTGGGGCGTGTTTTCCCGGCATGTCGACGCACCGTGGTTCCCCACGGGTCGCAAGCTTTTGAGATCATAGGAGAAGATCATGCTGGCCGCCCTGTTCGACAAGATCGGCGAACCGCTTCGCATCGCCGATGCCGAGGACCCAAAACCGAAGCGCGACAGTCTGCTGATCAAAGTCTGCCGCTGCGGCATCTGCGGCAGCGACCTGCACATGACCGAGGATCCGGTCTTCGGCGTACGCGCCGGCGATATCCTTGGCCACGAATTCTCGGGCGAGGTGATCGAGGTTGGATCGGACGCCGGCGGCTTCAAAGTGGGCGACCATGTATCGGTGGCGCCGAACAGCGGCTGCGGCCACTGCATGAGCTGCCTTGCCGGCGATCCCGCCTGGTGCTCTGAGATGGTGCTGATCGGCGGCGGCTATGCGCAATATACTGCCGTTACCGGCCGCCAGTGCCGCAAGCTTCCGGTCGGGATCAGCGCCGCCGATGGCGCTCTGGCCGAGCCGTTGTCGGTGGCGCTGCACGGCCTGATGCAGGCAAAGATGCAGCAGGGCGACAAAGTGCTGATCGTCGGCGCCGGCGCGATCGGGCTTGCCGTCGCCTTCTGGGCCCGGCGGCTGGGTGCGGGCCGTGTAGCGGTAACCGACCTGCACTGCTTTCAAGAGCAACGAGCAATGGAACTCGGCGCCAGCGCCTTCGTCGCCTCGGATGCCGAGCTTCAGCCGAACATCGAAACAGCGCTCGGTGGCCAGCCTGACATCGTCTTCGAATGCGTCGGCAAGCCGGGCCTGATCGATCATTGCATCGGCCTCGTCCGGCCGAGAGGCAAAGTCGTCGTGCTCGGCCTCTGCACACCGCGCGACCATCTCGACAGTTTCCGAGCGATCTCCAAGGAGGTCACGATCATCATGTCGGTTTTCTTCAACATGCATGAGTTCCAGACAGCCATCGATGCGCTCGATGCCGGTCGCTACGCGCCGCAACACCTGATATCGGAAACCGTGCGGCTCGCCGACATGCCCAGTGCCTTCGAAGCGCTTCGACGGCGGACGACGCAGTGCAAGGTCCTGATCGATCCGTTTGGCTCGTGATCCTAGAAATTGCGACCTAAGTCAAAGTCGGCCAACAGTCCGAAAGTGCGATCCAGACCGGCTAGATAAGCGTCTGCTTGATAGCGCCCAAACATGTCTTCGGAATCGGCGTGGATTTCGAGTAGATGACGCTCGGCCAAACGAGAAAGGCGATATTCACCCATTACGCGGGATGCGAGCGTGAGCGCGGGCAAGAATATCGGTCATCGTTGCATTACTCGGCGTCGTCGCATCCAGATGCGTCAGGCAAGCTCGGAACCGAAGCAACTGCTCGTCTCGCGGCAAGGCAGCCCATGCCGCAAGCTCGGCCTCGGTCGGAGTGGCCGATGGCATAATATCTGTGGGTAGGTCCGAAGCAACTGTCATGCTGGCAGTGTGGCATAAGCTGTGAAAACTGCCACCTCTTCCCTTGTCCCCTGTTCGATCCTTGTCGGAGGCGGGATTGAACCCTAGCGCCAATTCCGCGAGATCGCCGACCTAGCCGGCGTCTTTGGCATTGACGCGATAGGCGAGCTGTGGCCGCGTCAGGCCGAGAAGCCGAGCGGCGGCCGAGAGATTGCCGCCGGCGCGTTTGAGTGCGGACTCATAGGCGGCCTTTTCGAGCGTCGAGATTGAAAATCCACCGTTCTCGATCGCCCGATCCAGCACGCCCTCCAGGCCGTGACCGGCGTCGCCGACCGCTGTGGCGCGATCGCAGAATCGGTCGAGCTGTGCTTCGATTTCCTCGGCGAGAACCGGTCCGCTGTGGGGACGAGCAGCCAGCACGGCTGCAAGCACATTGCGCATCTGCCGGAGGTTGCCGGACCAGGCCGTGCGTTCGATCAGTTCGGCAGCTCCAGGGTCAAGCCCGGGTGCGTTTATGCCGATCTTGCAGGACAAGATGGCCATCATCTCGCGCGCCAGGGACAGGCGATCGCTCTTCCGTTCCGCCAGCGTGGGCATGCGAACCATGACCGTCGCGAGGATGGAACGCAATTCGGGAGACAGTCCGGATGCGTCCAGCGGTCCGTCATGATCGAGCAGGGCGATCAGGCGCGGCCCGCTGCCGAACAGGCCCTCCTCGATGGCGCGCGTCAGATGCGGTTGAAGCGCTACGGGCGTGGTCTCGATCGCGTCGATCAGGATCGTCTCGGCGGCCTGGTTCTGTCGCCCGGTCTTGCCGCGCCGGGCGATTTCGCTGCAGACGGCCGGGTCGACATCTGCTCCGTAGACACGGTGCAATTCAGCCTTCGGACCCGACCCGACCCTATGCAGATAATGCGCTGCGCAGCCTCGCCCACAGCCGGCGGCCCCGGTGATGAGGACTGGCAGCGACATCGGCGCCAGCCTGTCCAATTCCTGCCGCACCGGCGCGAGGACAAGGCGGTCGAATTCCGATAGCTGCCCGACGCCGGCTTTGGCCGCCGCCTTGCGCGGGCCATCCGAGAAGGCCTCGTCGCGCGACCCGATCACGCGCTCGCGGAACATGATCACCTCCGGGTCGGTCGCACCCCAGGCATCGGCCGGTTTGCCGATGACGCGGCAATGCGCGTGCCCTTGCGCTGCGCATTCGACCTCCTTGTAGACGATCAAGGTGTCGAAGAACGTGCTTGCATAGCCCGAAGCATAACCGAGCTGTGTCCAGCAGACCGGCTCGGCTGAATGAGTTGCCTGACGGAAGGGTGCGGCCTCGGCGCTATCATGCCAAAGGAATTCGGCTGAGAACCGCTTCTTGCGGAAGTCATAGGCATTGAACACGGTCTCGACGCGCACCGTGCCGCTGAACGTGTGAAGCCGCGTGCCGGCCGTAAAGGCATCGCCGATATCGAGATTGGGCCAGCTCGTCTGCACGAATCGGGCATCCGCCTGCCCGGCCAGAAATCCCAGGCGGATCAGGAAGGCGCGAGCGTCTGCGGGACCGAGCATACGGATCATTTCACGCCGAAGCTCGACGTTGAACGTGGTGCGCTGCATGGTGATACGATCGCCGTTCAGCCGGATCGTCCCATCGGCCGGATTGAAGAACAGGCTGGACAAGAGTTCACGGACGGTGGGTCTTCCGCCGCGGTCGAGGACCTTGGACAGTTCTACCGGCATTCTCATTGCATTCCTCCCAGCGGCGTGGTCGGCCGCACCAGCATAGATTTTCCAGTGTTAATGAAATCGTCAAGCTCGATTTTATGATTTTATCAAATAAGCATCCAGCCTCGTTGACGTTCGATGCGTGATCGAGAAATAAATGTAATTATCCCAATCTCTTAGGTTCATTTTGACGCGTGGACCATGCGGACCAGCCAGACGATTTGACAGCGTCAGACCTTTGCCTGTCTTAATCTCTCCAGAAGATGCCTCTTGGGAGAAGCGGCATAGCTCATTGCCAACGCACCATGTTCTGGGAGGAAATGATGGATTTTGAGACGCGGGCTCTCGACATCGATGGCGTCCACACTGTCGTGAAAGCCATCGGCAGCGGACCCGCTGTTCTGGCCTTGCACGGAGCCGCCACGCTCGAGGGCCATGCCTGGGCGCGCGGGTTGGCGGACCGGTTTCGCGTTTATCTGCCGTTCCATCCAGGCTTCGGAGAAAGCGCCGAGGCGCCGCACATCGCCGGCATGCAGGATCTGGTCGTGCATAACCTCCGTCTGGTCGAGGCGCTCAGCCTCGATCGACCGCATCTGCTCGGGCACTCCATGGGCGGATGGATGGCCGCCGAGATCGCGGCCGTCGCCGGCGAGCGGTTTTCGAAGCTGGTGCTCAATGCGCCGGCGGGGTTGAACCATCCCGACCATCCCGCCACCGACCTCGCCGCGATCGGACCTGAAGCGCTTCCGGGCTACCTGGCCCACAATGTCGATGTTGCCTTGCGCTATTTCCCGGGCGGGGCCGAGTGCCCGCCGCTCGAGGACTTCCTGGCTGCGCGCAACAAGGAGGGAATTGCGCTCGGCAATATCCTCAAAGTCCACGGCATGGGTCATCCCAGTCTCGGCCGCTGGCTGAGCCGGATCCCGAACGAAACGCTGGTGGTCTGGGGCGACAAGGACCGGCTGCTCCCTGCCTCGCAGGCGCCGATCTGGGTCGAACGCATTGCCAATGCGAAACTGCTGATCAGGCCGAGCGTGGGCCATTTTGCCATGCAGGAGGACCCCGACACGGTCACGGCAATCGCCGATTTTCTGGCAGGGGCATGATCTGACGAACCGCGCGGCATTGCCCGCGCATGCGAAATCTTGCCGCACCGACCGGGAGGGTCGTGCGCGGACAGCACAATGCGAAGGAGGAAAACATGAATGCACCATTGAAGCATGACATGAGTTATTGGGGCACGAAGACAGATTTTGCCGCCTTGATGGAGCACGTGCGCCAGATCGGTCCGGTCCTCGACCAGCAGTCAGGTGAAAACGAGTTGCTTGGCCGGCTCAACGAAACGACATTCGAAGCCCTCAAGCCACTCAAAATGTCGCATATATTTGCCGGCGAACAGATCGGCGGCGCGCAGCTGTCGCCGACGCAAGGCCTGCAGCTGATCGAGGCGATCACCTACCATAGCGGCGCCGCTGGCTGGGTTTCGATGGTGCATGCCTGTATTGGCGCCATGTCGGCGGCCTTCCTGCCCGATACCGCGGTCGCACGCCTGTTCGGCTCGGGGGTCGACAACCGGTTTTCCGGCCAGGGTACGCCGACCGGCATGCTGAAGAAAGTTGACGGCGGCTACCGGCTAAACGGCAAATGGTCTTACGCCAGCGGCATTCACCATGCCACCTTCACCCATACGGCCGCTTTGCTCGATGACGGAACCGGCCAGCCCGCCAAGGATGAGAACGGCAATGTGGTCGTGCTCTGCGCCCATGCGCCGGTGGGAGACCACGATCTGCTCGGCAACTGGGATGTGCTTGGCCTGCAGGCCACCGGCAGCATCGACTATAGCGCCAAGGACGTCTTCATCCCCGACGACATGGTGTTTCCCATCCTCACGGCTGAGCCGCAGCGCCAGAAGGAATTCTTCAGCCTCGGCGTCGTCGGTCTGGCCGCGATCGGGCATTCGGGCTGGGCGATCGGCGCGTCGCGGCGCATGCTGGATGAAGTGGCGAAATACGCCCTGACCAAGACCGGCCGGGCCGGCTTGCTCGGCGAGAGCGACAAATTCTGGTTCGACTATGGACAGGCAGAGGCGCGAGTGCGGGCGGCGCGCGCCTTCCTGTTCGAGATCTGGCGTGAGGTGGAGGCCTCGATCGAAGCCGGCAATCGTGTCTCGACCCGGCAGATCAGCGTGATTCACCTTGCCAAATCCCAAGTGCACGAGGCGGGTGTCGACGCCTGCCAATTCGTCTACCGTGCCGCCGGCGGCGCCTCGTTGCGCCGCGGCGTGATGCAGCGCGTCTATCGCGAAATGCTCACAGCCGCCAACCACTTCACCATCAATCCGAACATCGTCGCCGCCGCAGGCCGCGAACTGGCCGGATTGTGGAGCGATCGCGCCTGGCAATTCTACGACCTCGTGGAAAAGAAATGACACTCCGCGGCAAAGACCAGGGTCACGCTTTGCAGGGCTCCAGGGACGTCGGCACCACAGACGCGACGGCGAGGGTAATGGAAGCCTTCCTGGCGGCCTTCCGTCACCACCCGTCGGGCGTCGCGATCATCACCGCCGACCCCGGAGACGGGCCGGTCGCACTGACGGTGAGCTCGCTCATCTCCGTCAGTGTTTCGCCGCCGACGGTGGCTTTCTCGCTGTCCGATGCATCGTCGAGCGCGCGTTCGGTGAAGCGAGCCGAAACGATCGTGGTGCATTTCGTCCGGCGCGCCGACATGCAACTGGCGCGCCTCTGCGCCACGAGCGGTAAGGATCGGTTCGGTGCAGATGTGCAATGGAGCCGGCTCGAAACAGGCGAACCTTATTATCCGCAGGTCGATCTCTGGTTTCGGGCCGCGATCCGTGACCAGCTGGTCGCGCCGGGCGCCCGCCTGGTGACTGCCGAGTTGCTGTCGATTCCGGAACTCGTCCCCGAGACACGCCTCGATGACGCGCTCGTCTATGCCAATCGAAACTGGCATGGCTTGCATGCGATCGCGGATACGGTCCGAACGCCGCTGTTTCTCTGGCCCGACGATTCCGCGACGTTCTGATCATAGCCAGTCGGTGCCGACCCGAAAGACCGGGTATATTTCCGCCGGGAAAGGCTCTGAGCATTCCGTTCCTATCAGGGAAGCATTTTTCCGGGGTTCATCAAACCCTGCGGATCGACTGCGCTCTTGATCGCCCGCATCAGAGCAAGGCCGGCTTCGCCATGCTCGGCAAGCATGTATTTCCGGTTCGATTGACCGATCCCGTGCTCGCCGCTGAACGTGCCTTCCATGGCAATCGCCCGTTTCACCATGCGATCCATGACCTCGACGGCGCGCTGTCTCTCAGCGTCATCACTGCGATCGACAAGCAGCAGTGCGTGGAAATTGCCGTCGCCGACGTGACCGACGATCGGCCCGAGCAGGCCCGCCGCGTCGATATCGGCCTTGGTTTCGACGATGCATTCGGCCAGGCGGGAAATGGGGACGCAGATATCGGTGGGAATGCCCTTGGCTCCAGGGCGCAGGCTGGAGGCGGCCCAGAATGTGTCATGCCGCGCCTTCCACAGCCGATTACGCTCCTCGGCCTTTGTCGCCCAGGCCTGGCGGGCGCCGCCGAAACCCTCGGCGATGGCCGAAAACTGCGCGATCTGCTCCGCGACCGCCGCCGGCCCGCCGTGGAATTCGAGAAACAGGACCGGCGTCTCCGGCAGATCGAGGTGGGAATAGGCATTGCATGCTTTGACCTGGACCTCGTCCAGCAGTTCGATACGCGCCATCGGGATGCCGGACTGGATGGTCGCGATCACCGCATTGCACGCAGCCGCCACGTCAGGGAAAGCGCAATAGCCGCTGCTGATCTGTTCGGGTATGCCGTGCAGCCTCAACGTGACTTCGGTGACGATGCCGAGCGTACCCTCTGCGCCGACGAACAGTCGCGTCAGGTCATAGCCGGACGCGGACTTGCGGGCGCGGCTGCCGGTGTGAACGATCTCGCCGTTCGGCAGCACAACGGTCAGCGCCAACGTGTTGGTGAGCATGGTGCCGTAGCGAACCGCGTTCGTGCCCGAGGCGCGAGTGCTTGCCATGCCGCCGAGCGACGCATTGGCACCCGGATCGATCGGAAAGAACAGGCCCTGGTCGCGGAGATAGGCATTGAGCTCCTCGCGCGTAACGCCTGCTTCGACCGTGCAATCGAGGTCTTCGGCCCGCACGGACAGAATGGATTTCATGCCGCTGGTGTCGATGGAAATCCCGCCAGAGGGCGCGTTCACATGCCCTTCGAAGGAGGTTCCGGTCCCGAACGGGATCATCGGCACGCCACTGGTCGCACAGGCGCGGACGATGGCCGCGACCTCATCGGTCGATTGCGGAAAGACCACGGCATCGGGCGGTTCGGGCGCCACTTCGGAAAGCGTGTTGGCGTGCTGGGCGCAAATCGCCTGGTTTTGCGTCAGGCGATCGCCAAGCAGCGGACGCAGGATTGCCAGTGCATCTTCCAGAGCGCTTTGGGCAACGCGCGGCCTTGTGCCTGAATTTTCGACCTGCTGCATGATGGGCTATCCTGCGTCGGGAATGATCGGCAATAGCAAATGTGAAGGACGCGCCAGGTCATGGTAGATCCGGTGCATCACCGTTTCGCTGCTGCAGATATGGTAAGGTATATATTCGGCATTGGTCGCGCCGGCGACACCGGTTGGCATGTCCAGGCAGGTGATCTCCACGCAGATGCGATGCCCCTTACGGAACAAGTTGGCCGTCGACAGGATTTCGATCCGGTATTCGAGGATCTCGTCCGGCAATACCGGCTCACGCGATTCTCGCGTCAGTTTGTGCCATGGCTTCCAAGGCGTTGAACGGTCCTCGTCGAGCATGCGCAGCGACGCTTTCAGCCAGCCGCGCGTCAGCTCCCGCTCGGGCAGATCGTCGGATATCTCGCGTTCGCCTTCCCGCACGGTTCGCACCGAGACATCCGGACCGACATCTTTCAGGATGACGATCCAGTTGGTATCGGTCTGGTCGATCGAGGCATAGAGCGTCAGCGATATCGGTCCGGCGACGAGAACGTCCTCCGCCAGGGGATCGGTGAGATAGCGCAGCCGCGCCACCTTGTTGGTCTGGCTCGGCGGCATCTGCACGAAGACGTCCGGCGGCTGGATTTCGTCATAGCCGCCGGCGACGAAGGGCATCCTGGCCGCCAGGCGCTCCCAGCTGTTGAGATAGAGCTTGGTCCAGCGCGTTTCCGGCAGCGGCCAGTCTGTGGCCTTGCGCCATTCGTTGGCGCCCATCACCCAATATTTAACCGGCGGCTCGTCCATCATGCCGCTATCGATGCCTTTGAGCCAATAATCGTACCATCTGAGCGTCTCGTTGCGGAACGACCGCCATGGCCGTTCGAGATGCGATGGTCCCGAGAGCGTCAGCTTCCGTGGCGCATCGACATTGGCGAAATAGCTTTGCGCGCCGTTGAGGTGGTATTTGTAAGTGTAGCCGTACCAGCCCGATCCCATATAGGCGGGAATCGTGATCCGCTCGAAATCGGCCTCGCTGTTCTCAACGTCCTGCTCATGATCGTAGGGATCGACGAGTTCGCGGAAGAAGACCGGCATGTGCTGGCCCTTCTGGGCGACGACGTTGAAGACATGCGGATACATGCGGTAATCCGGGTTCTCCATGGCTTCACGCCACATCGCCTCCATGTCTGGCGTGAGCGCACCGGGTGCGCCTCTTGTCGTATGGACGGCGGAAAAGTGGTCGCAATGATAGCGGAACAGATGCATGACGCCGCCGGGATATTGCTGCCGGAAGCCGCCATAAGGACCGTAGGCGCCGCGCCCGTCATAGGCGAATATGGTCTTGAGATGCGGCGGCTGTTTCTTGGCGGCGGCATATTGCTCGGCGGCGAAGGCGCCGATTCCCACCATGCCGACCTGCCCGTCGCACCAGGGCTGCGCGGCGATCCATTCGATCACGTCATAGGCGTCCCACTCGCGCGATCCGCCGGCGTCCGATGGGCCGATGCCGCGCGGCGAGCCGACCACGTGCACATAGCCGCGCGAGACGAAAAAGGCGGTGTCGCCGGATTCGATGTGACCCGTCCAGAGGCTCGACCACGAGGGCTGCGGCGGCGTTGCCGAGGCGAAATCGGGCCCTTGAATGTGCTTCGGATGGCCGCCAAAGGCGAGCAGCGCCGGAAACCGCCCTGGTGCATCCGGTCGATAGACATCGAGCACCAGGCGGACGCCGTCCCGCATCGGCACGACCACGTCGAGGTCGCGGACAAGGCCTTCATGGTCGACCGGCCTGGCATAGTCGCAGGGCGGGCTGTCGCCAGATTCGAAGGGGTCGTTAAGCGGCATAAATGACCTCCCTGTGGGCATGCATTCGGATCGCGCCAGCCTCAGCTCTGGTCGCAGAGCACGGCGACGAGCAGCGCATCTTCGGAGCCCGTATTGATCCAGGCATGGTTGGTGGCCTGTTGGACGACGACATCAAAGGGTTTGAGCGCGATCGGCTCACCCTCATCGAGAAGCAGGGAGACATGGCCCGACAGGAGCACGATATAGTCCGTGGTCGGCGTCCGGTGCATCATCGGATGGCGGCTCGTGTCGACCCGGCAGTCACCGATGCCGAAGCTGGCGAACAGGTTCTCCGCAAAGGCTTCGACATCGGCACGGCTCAAGGCCGCGCCGGTCGGCGGGATGCGGAAAAACCGGAAGAACGATTGACCATCGCGCGGAAAGAATGGCTGGCGGCGCATGCGAGCAGCCAGCTCACCGGCTCCGCCACCCATCCAGAAATCGAAATTGCCCGCAGGCCCATCGCCGACGCCGTCATCAGCCACCACGACGGATCGGCCGCCCTCGCTGTGGCCGGTCACGATCCGCCGGAATATCCGCTCATGATCCGAATGCGCCATGCTTCTCCCCTATCTCGGCAGTGGCGCGGCTGAGGCGCCGTGCCAGCGGAAACAATTGCCAGCCGAAACGCTCGGCGAAATAGCCCCACAGCCCATGCGGCGACTTGAGCATGACGACGATGGCGACCACGCCGAAGATGATCAGGTAGATGCTGCCGTAATCGGCCAGCATTTGCCGGAGCGCGAAGAAAATGATCGTGCCGACGATCGGTCCCTCGACGCGTCCTATGCCGCCGATCACAACAATGAAGATGACATTGACCGTCCAGTTGTTCATGCTGAAGGCGGCAAACGGCGTGATGCTGAGTTTCTGCAGGAAGATCATGGCGCCCATCATCGCCGTGCCGAAGGCGGCGACGACGAAGACGACAAGGCGGGTGCGATAGACATCGATGCCGCTCGACTTGGCCGCCATCTCGTTGTCCCGGATCGCCGTCAGCGCCAGCCCGTAGCGGGTTCGCAACAGGATCAGGATCGCACCGAGGACAACCAGGGTCAGCGCCAGAAACAGCCAGTAGATCAAGAATTCGCGCGCATCGCGGCCGCTGACGATCGACTTGACGATCCGCGCCGGCAGGCTCATGCCGCTGCCGCCGCCCACCGCCGCGACCTGCGAGAAGATATAGGGAAAGGCCTCGGCGACCACCCAGGAGCCGATGGTGAAATAGGCGCCGCGCAGCCGGAACAGGAGCAGCGCAATCGGGACGGACAGAACCGCGCCGACCACGCCGGCAAGCGGTATGCCCCAAAGCGGATTGATCCCGACCATCAAGGCGCAGACGAACAGGCAATAGCCGCCAAGCCCGACATAGGCCTGCTGGCCGACCGAGACCAGGCCGGCATAGCCCGCCATCAGGTTCCACAGGCTCGCCAGCGCCAGATAGGAATAGATTTCCGTCAAGAGCCGCAACAGATCACGGCTTGCCCAGAGCGGCGCGGCCATCAGAAACAAGGTCAGCAGGCCCCAGACGATCATGCCCACCCGGGTGGTGCGGTCGCCATGCGTGACATGGAAAACGGGCCGAATGCTTGGCTCGACGCTCATCAATTCACCTTCGGATAGAGACCTTGCGGCCGGAAAAGCAGCACGGCGAGAAAGACGAAATGGCCCGCCAGCACCTGCCAGGCGAGATCGAACTGGCCGCCAACGGCCTGGGCGACGCCAAGCAGGATGCCACCGGCGAGCGTGCCCCAAAGGCTGCCGAGACCGCCGATGATGATTGCCTCGAAGCCGAAGATCAGCAGCAGAGGGCCACGAAACGGATCGAAATTTGTTCTTATGCCGATGAAGACAGCCGCAATCGCCACCACGGCCAGCGACAGAGCCATGGCCAGCGCGAAGATGTGGCGATTTTCCAGCCCCATCAGTTGCGATACCTCCGGATCATCAGACGTAGCGCGGAAAGCACGGCCAAGGGCGGTATGGTAGAACAGCATCTGCAGGCCGAAAATCACCAGCACCGCGAGCCCGAACTGCAGGAGCGGCAGGACACCGAGCGAAAGCTGGTCGTTGATCCTCAGGCTCATGACCTCGATCACACCGGCATTCAGCCGGCGGCTGTCGGGCGTGAAGAAGACCAGCAGCATGTTCTGGATGATCACCGAAAGCCCGAAGGTGACGAGCAGTGGCGGCATGTCCTCGCCGATCGTCCGGTTGAGCAGCGTCCGTTGCAGCAGGTAGCCGAAGACAGCCGCACAGGGCACGACGATGACCAACGAGGTGAACGGCCCGACGCCGAGCATCTGCATGATGAAATAGGAGAAATAGGCGGCAACCACGATCAGGTCGCCATGAGCGATGTTGACCAGCCGCATCACGCCGAAAATGATCGACAGCCCGGCGGCGAACAGCGCGTAGAGGCCGCCCAGCAGCGCTCCCTGGATGATGACGTTGATCCATTCCATCGCTCAGACCCCGAAATATGCCAATTTGATTGCCTGCTGGGACAGAGTGCCCGAAGGCCCCTCCAGCGATATCCGCCCCTCACGGATGCAATAGACGTGACGGCTGGCGACGACCGCCTGCAGCACGTCCTGTTCGACGATGACCACGGCCGTGCCCTCGGCGGTAATTGTTGGCAATCGCGCGAAAATATCCTTGACCACGATCGGCGCCAGCCCGAGGCTGATTTCGTCGCAGAGCAGCAGTTCGGGATTGGACATCAGCGCCCGGCCGATGGCGACCATCTGCTGCTGGCCGCCGGAAAGCAGATGGCTCGGCTGGTTACGCCGCTCGCGCAGGATCGGGAACAGGTCGTAGACGCGCTCCAGGCTCCACGGCCCCGGCCGCTTCAACTGGCCGCCGATCTGCAGGTTTTCGAGCACGGACAGCGACGAGAACAGGCGGCGGCCTTCCGGCACCATGGCGATGCCGCGCTTGACCAGCTGCGACGGCCGGCTGCCGCCGACCGCGTCGCCACGAAAGCGGACCATCTGCCGCTTCGACGACACGAGACCGGAAATCGCCTTCAGAAGCGTGCTCTTGCCGGCGCCGTTCGCGCCGATCACGGCCACGAGTTCGCCGGCGGCAACCGTCAGCGAAATGCCGTAAAGGGCCTGGAAATCACCGTAAAACGCAGTCAGCCCGTCGACTTCGAGCAACGCCATTCCATCCTCCAATCGGTTGCGGCCGCAACCGAAGTCCTCAATCTCCCGCCGGAATGCCCATGTAGAGTTCGACCACACGCGGGTCGCGCACCACATCTTCGGAAGCACCGTTGGCAATGATGTCGCCGCCCGCCAGCACGGCGACGCGATCGACCACGGCGGTCAGCGCATGGACGATATGCTCGATCCAGATGATCGACACACCGGTTCTCCTGATCTTGCGGATCAGCCCGATCAGAAGCTCGCATTCCGCCTCGGTCAGCCCGCCGGCCACCTCGTCGAGCAGCAAAAGCCGCGGCTGGGTGACCAGCGCGCGGGCAAGCTCCAGCCGCTTGCGGTTCAGGAGCGTGAGCTTGCCGGCCTTCATGTTGGCGACATCGCCGAGACCAACCTCATCGAGCACCTCGCCGGCGCTCTGGTAAAGCTCGCGTTCGCTCTTGCCCCGCGAGAACGCGCCGGCCACGACCAGGTTTTCGAAAACCGTCATCTTGCCGAACGGCTGGGGTACCTGGAACGACCGGGCAATCCCCATCCTACAGCGACGCGCCGCCGGCAGGCGGGAAATATCCTGCCCGCCGAAGACGATCTGGCCGGAATCGAGCGATTGCGTACCGGTGATCAAGCCGAAGACTGTGGTCTTGCCCGCCCCGTTCGGGCCGAGCATGCCAAGCGCTTCGCCTTCGGCCAGGTGAAGGTCGAGGCCGTTGGCAATGACCACGGCCCCGTAGCTCTTGTGCACGCCTTTGAGCGTCAGGATATCAGCCATTCAGCACTCCGGCCCGCCATTCGAACCCGGCCTCAGGCAAGCGGCAGCAGCTTGGAGGTGACAGGGATATTCGGGAACCCGGCATTGCCGACGATTTCCATCTTCCACTTGCCACCCTGCTTCTGCCACTGGCCGGTCACGACGGGTGTCGCGCAGACATTCTTCACCGGTTTGCCGGTCCATTCCACATGTCCGACGATCGTATCGAGCTTGGTCGCCTTGATCGCCGCGAGGATTGCTTCCGGATCCTTGACGTTTTCGGAGCGTTTTAACACATCGACGATGACCTCGAACAGCGCATGCTTGAAGCCGATCGGCTGGGTCCAGGGACGGTTCGATTTGGACTCGTAGGTGTCGCAAAGCTCTTTGGCGCTGACGCCGGTCAGGCTGGATTTGTAGGGATGATGCGGCGACCACCAGACTTCGGAGGTGACGCCGGCTGCGGTGTCGCCCAGCGATTCAAGCGCGGACGGGAACAGGAAGGCCTTGCCGAGCGTAACCACCTTGGGCTTGTAGCCCTGCTGCGCGCATTGCTGCCAGAACGTGCCGAAATCCGGTGTGAACAGATTGCCGGTGACGATCTCGACGCCGGCCTTCTTGAAGGCGGCGATCTGCGGGGTGAAATCATTGCCGAAGGGCGGAAACTGGCCGGGATCGACGACCTGCATGCCCGCCGCCTTGATGGCCGGGATGAAGGCGTCATGCCAGGAATTGTCGTCCTGCGCATTGTTGAACAGTGTGCCGACGATCTTGTTGGTCGACTGTGCCTGCCAGACGCCGATAAAGCTCTGCAGCACTTCCTTCAGGCCCCAGAAGAAGTGATAGGTCCATTCGAAACCCTCATTGCCTGGATTACGGCCATAGTAATAGGATTCCCACGGGTCGTCCGAGGTGACGCAGGGCACGCCGTTGAGCTCGGCGACATCGGCAATCGGATTGCAGTCGATCGAGCCGCTACAGGCCGACAGAATATCGACCTTGTCCTTGAGCACCAGTTCGTTGGCAACCTCGGCGGCGCGGCTGGTATCGGTCTGGCTGTCCTTCTGGATGATCTGGACCTCATAGGTCTTGTCGCCGATCTTCAATCCCGGTTTCAGGAAATCGCGGATCTGGCCAATCATGTAGTCGTCGGCTTCGGCAAAGCCTGCCATCGGCCCGGTGCGCGGGCTGACATGGCCGATCTTGATCACCTCGTCGGCAGCCCGCAGTATCGAGGGACTGAAGAGTGCCGTGCTGGCCGCCGCGGCAGCGCTGGTCTTGAGCAGCGTGCGCCGTGACAATCCGCCGGTAAAAATCGACAATCCGTTTTTTGATGTCTCCGTCATAGACCCCTCCCAGGTTCTAATGCAATTCTTGGGCACGCATGTGCCCGATGTCGCGGGTTCCTTCCGGTTCGCGCACCCAGAAACTTTCGATGACCGATCGGGATTGCCCTGCATCCGGCCGCTCCTATTCAGCGACGCGATCCGGAAAGGTTCTGGAAATTCAAACCGCTCCTCCAATAGGATTGCATTATTTCCACCTCGCTTTCGCAGTCCAATGACATATTGAGCGCTCGCCATAAGGAATTCTAATGGCCCTGGAAAACACCGGCAGCGCAAGCGTTTGCAGCGATTGTGCGACGATATTTCCGCTGTCTTTCCCGGCTCTTGCATGCGGAAAACTTGGTGCCATTCAGCTGGACAGTGCCCCTGGAAAGCCTTGAACGCAAAGCACCATTCGGGACATTCCTTTTTCTTATGTGAGCCGTTTCAAAAAGCATTTGAACGGGTTCGAAGGGGCACCTAACGATGACACAGACTGGCGCGGTCTCGCCCGGCGACCAAGAGCCATTGGGCGGGATGGCCTTTGGCTGGCAACAACTGGGAAAAACAGCATGGCATTGATGACGGGTGGGGAGGCAATCGTCGCAGGACTTTTGCGTCATTCCGTGGATACGGTCTTCGGCCTGCCGGGCGCACAGATCTACGGACTGTTCGACGGGCTCTACAAGGCTAGCGACCGGATCAAAGTCATCGGCGCACGGCATGAGCAGGGCTGCGCCTATATGGCGCTCGGCTATGCCCGCTCCACCGGGCGGCCGGGCGTGTATTCCGTGGTGCCGGGACCCGGCATGCTCAACACCTCGGCCGCCTTGCTGACGGCCTATGGCTGCAATGCTCCAGTTCTCTGCCTCACCGGCCAAGTCCCCACCGCCTATTTCGGCCGCGGCCGCGGCCATTTGCACGAGATGCGCGACCAGCTCGGCACGATGCGGCACCTGGTGAAATGGGCGGACCGCATCGAAAATGCCGCCATGGCGCCGGCGATGCTGGCGCAGGCGTTCCACGAGATGACATCCGGGCGACCGGGACCGGCGGCGCTGGAAATGTTCTGGAACCGCTTTACCGAGACGATGGAGGTGGAGGTCGACACCCCCTCCCCGGCACCTCTCGCTCTGCCTGTCGATCTCGGCCGCATCGAGGAAGCCGCCGTACTGATCCGCAATGCGGCGGCACCGATGATCTTCGTGGGCGGCGGCGCTGTCGATGCTGCCGACGAGATCGCCGAACTCGCGGAGCTTCTCGGCGCCCCCGTGGTCGCCCTTCGCAATGGCCGCGGCATTGTCGGCGAAGACCGGGAACTGGGCGTCAATATCGCTTCCGGTTTCCCGCTTTGGAAGGATACCGATCTTCTGATCGGCATCGGCACACGGCTGGAAATCACCGGCTGGCGCTGGGGCAAGCCTCCCGCCGGACTGAAGACCATCCGCATCGACATCGACCCCGTGGAGGCCCGCTGTTATCCGAGCGATATCGACATCACCGCCGACGCCTCTGGTGCGACGCGTGCTCTGTTGGCCGCGGCACGAAAAACAGCCCGAAGCCACCCGGGACGGCGCGATGCCATCCGCCGCGCGAAGGAGGAAACCAGCCGTGCCATCCAGGCGGTCCAGCCACAGATCGATTATCTCAGGGTCATCCGCGACGTGCTGCCGCGCGATGGCTTTTTCGTCGACGATCTGTCGCAGGTCGGCTTCGCTTCCTGGTTTGGATTTCCGGTCTATCGGCCGCGCAGCTACATCTCCTCCGGACACCAGGGCACACTGGGCAGCGGTTTCGGCACCGCGCTGGGTGTCAAAGTCGCCAATCCGGACAAGGCGGTCATTTCGGTCTGCGGCGATGGCGGCTTCATGTTCGCGGTGCAGGAGCTGGCAACTGCCGTCCAATACAATATCGCCGTTGCCGTGATCGTCTTCAACAATGCGGCATTCGCCAATGTCCGGCGCGACCAGCAGATGCGCTTCGAGGGCCACGTCATCGGCGCCGAACTGGTGAATCCCGATTTCGTCAAGCTCGCGGAGAGTTTTGGCGTCAGTGCAAGCCGGGTCAAATCTCCCGACGAACTCAAGCCGGCTCTCGAAAAAGCCCTTGCCGCCGACCGGCCTGTGCTGATCGAGGTCATGGTCGAGCGGGGCTCGGAAGCCAGCCCATGGCCGTTCATCGATCACTGAGAAGCCGGGATGAAATCGATGAATTTCGGCAGAGCGAATGATGCAGAGTGGCCAGCTTGATCGATAGACGATTTCCCGATTTCGAGAGCCTGCGGGCCGGCGCCAGATCGCGCCTGCCTCGCTTTGCCTTCGATTTCCTCGATACAGGCGCGGGGCGTGAGCTTGGGGTCCAGCGCAATGCTGCCGCGTTCGACGATATCGATCTCGTTCCACGTTATGGCGCAAGCCCTGCAGATGCAGATGTAACCGTGACGCTCCTCGGCCGCAGCTATTCCATGCCCGTCGGCATCGCGCCTATGGGGCTTGCGGCACTTGCCTGGCCCGGCGCCGACGAAATCCTGGCGCAGTGCGCGCAGGCGGCACGGATACCCTATGTGCTTGCCACCGGTGCATCGATGAGCATCGAAAAGGCCGCACGCCTCGCACCCGACAGTTTCTGGTTCCAGCTCTACCAGATCCCCGGCAATGAGGGTTCCGTGGCCCGCGACATGATCGCGCGCGCCGACCGCGCCGGCGCGCATGCACTGGTGCTGACCGTCGACAGCGCCGCCAGATCGAAACGGCCGCGCGATATCCGCAACGGCCTCGTGCCGCCATTCTCGCTGACGCCGAAAATGACGTTGCAAGCGCTCGCCGCACCTGTATGGCTCGCGGCCGTCACCCGCACTGGCCTGCCGCGCTTCGAAAATCTACTGCCTTATCTTGGTGCGGAAAAAGGCGCATGGGCCTCTGCCAGCTTCGCAGTCCGGGAAATTACTGGCACCTTCTCCTGGGACGATATTGCTCGTATTCGCGATCTCTGGCCAAGGGCATTGGTGGTCAAGGGCATGACGCATCCGGAAGACGCCGAACGCGCGGTGGCCGTTGGTGCCGATGGCGTCTGGATCTCCAACCATGGCGGGCGCGTGTTTGACCCGAGCCCGCCCACCGCTGCGGTGTTGCCTTCTATTGCCGAGGCAATCGGCAAGCGCGCCACCATATTGCTCGACAGCGGCATCCGCGATGGCATCGACGTCGTGCGTGCTCGCGCGCTCGGCGCAACAGCGGCCTTTGCCGGCCGGGCTTTCCTGTTTGCTGTTTGTGCTCTCGGCAAACGCGGTGGCGATCACGCCGCCGCACTGTTCCGCAACGACATCGTCAATGCATTGAAATTCATGGGAGCGGCGGATCTTGCCGCACTCGACAGTGCGGCCAGCGGGCTGCAATCCATCGTCAGGGGGCAGAGATGCAAATAGAGGCAGCCATTGCGCGTGGCATCGGCCAGAACTTTTCGATCGAACAGGCGACCCTCGAAGAGCCCCGGCCGAACGAGGTGCTGGTCAAGCTTGTCGCCACCGGCATCTGCCATACCGACATCTTCATGCGCGACCATCAGATCTATCCGATCCCGCATCCGGTCGTGCTCGGCCATGAAGGCGCCGGCATCGTCGTAGGCACCGGCATCGGCGTCTCCAAGGTCAGACCGGGCGATCACGTCGTCATGACGGCCGGCGCATGCGGCCATTGCCGCAGCTGCAATGTCGGTAAGCCGAGCTATTGCGAGGAATTCCACGAGCACAATTTTATCGGCACGCGGCCGGACGGCAGCAGTCCGCTGTCGCAGAATGGTCGGCTGCTCCACTATTTCCAATCGCAGTCCTCCTTCGCCAGCCATGCCATCGCGACCGAGGAGAATGTGGTGAAGATGCCGCCCGATGCCCCGCTCGACATGCTGGGACCGATCGGCTGCGGCGTGATCACCGGCGCCGGTGCGATCATGAATTCCATGGCCGTCGGTGCCAGCGCCTCGGTCGCGGTGTTCGGAACGGGCGCCGTCGGCCTATCCGCCATCATGGCGGCACATCTGGTCGGCGCAAGCACCATCGTCGCTGTCGATCTGGTCGACAGCCGCCTGGAACTCGCAAGAGAGTTAGGCGCCACGCACACGATCAATTCCGGGCGGCAGCCCGCGGCCAACGCCATCATGCAGATCACCGGCGGCAAGGGGCTCGACTATACGCTCGACACCACCGCCAACATGAAAGTCCTGCGCCAGGCGATGGACGTGCTCGCCATGCGCGGCACCTGCGGTTTCGTTGGCGGCGCGCCGAAAGGCATGGAAGTGTCCATAGATGTCGAGCATATCATGACCGGCGGCCGCTCGATCCGCGGCATCATTCTCGGCGACAGCAATCCGGATGCGTTCCTGGTCAAGCTGGTCGACCTGTTCTTGAAAGGCCGCTTCCCGATCGACAGGCTCATCACCCATTACGACTTCCGGGACATCAACCGTGCCGTCGCCGATGCGCTGAGCGGCCGCGTGGTGAAACCCGTGCTGCGTTTCTGATCGCCATGCTCAAGGGAGAATAACAATGACCGAATTCGACCAGGCTGCGATCGACGGATTGGCCAGCCGCCCGCTCGGCAAGGCGTTTTGCCTGCTGGACGGCAAACAGATGGAAGCCGCTTCGGGAAAGCGCCGCCCGATCCTGTCCCCAATCGACGGGCGCGTGCTGACCAGCATGCCCGACTGCGACAGGGTCGATGTCGACAGTGCCGTCGCCACGGCGCGGCGCGTCTTCGAAGCGCGAATCTGGTGCGGCATGCCGCCCAAGGAGCGCAAGAAGCGCATGGTCCGCTGGGCGGAATTGATGGCGGCGGAACAGGCCTCGCTCGCCGTGACCGAGACGCTCGACATGGGCATGCCGATCATGATGGCCCATAATCTCGACACCGGTTTCGCCGTCGATACGATCCGCTGGTATGGCGAGCTGGCCGACAAGCTCTATGACGAGATGATCGCGCTCGACGATCACGTCACGGCCTATATTTCCCGCGCGCCGCTCGGGGTCGTTGCGGCGATCCTGCCGTGGAACGCGCCGGCGATGATCGGCGCCTGGAAGATGGGGCCGGCACTGGTCACCGGCAATTCCGTCATCGTCAAGCCGTCCGAGGAAGCCTCGCTCGTGGTGCTGCGCATGGCGGAACTGGCGCTCGAGGCCGGCATCCCCGAGGGCGTATTGCAGGTGGTCACCGGCGGAGCCGAGGTCGGCCGGGCGCTCGGCGAACATCCCGACATCGACTGCCTGACCTTCACCGGCTCCGGAGGCACCGGCCGGGCGCTGATGCATGCCTCCGCCGACAGCAACCTCAAGCGCGTCAGCCTGGAGCTCGGTGGCAAGAGCGCCAATATCGTCATGGCCGATGCACCTGATCTCGCCATGGCCGCTGACGTCGCCGTCGGCTTCATGTTTTCCAACCAGGGGCAGGTTTGCGAGGCGCCCTCGCGCTTGCTCGTCCAGAACGGCACGGACCAGTCCTTCCTCGATCGTCTGGTCGAAAAAGCCCGCGCGCTCCGCATCGGCAATCCGCTTCAGATCGAGACCGATCTTGGGCCGGTGATCCATGCGAGCCACCATGACAGGATCGTTTCCCGCATCGCAACCGCCGTCGAAGATGGCACAAACCTCTTGCTTGATGGCAGAAATGCCACGGGTCTGGCGGGCGGCAGCTATCTGGGCGCGACGATCGCCGACCGGGTCGATCCGAAAAGTGCGCTGGCACAAGAGGAAATCTTCGGGCCGGTGCTATCGGTCATCCGCTTCGATACCCTGGAAGAGGCGATCGCTATCGCCAATGCCACCCGCTACGGACTCGGAGCAAATCTCTGGTCGGCCAATATCGACGATGTCGCTTATGCCACATCGCGGCTGGTGGCGGGCAATATCAATGTCAACGGTGGCACGGGACCGGTGGTGGAAATGCCGTTCGGCGGCTTCAAGCAATCCGGCTTCGGTCGTGACCGATCGATGCATGCGGTCGACCTCTATTCGGACCTGAAGAATGTGGTCGTGCGGCGTTCGGAACGGGCCTCCGGCTGATCGTCCTACGATTGCTTGACCGGCTTTCAGCCCAGGTATAACAATTTCTTATGGGTTGGAATGAGCATTGGACTTGGTATGCGACACCGAAATACAATGATGCATTCCAGACTGCTGATCCTCTTCCTGACAACGGCCGAACATCTCAATATCACGGCGGCCGCCAAGGTTCTCAACCTCACCCAACCGGCGCTGACACGCAGCATCAAACAGCTTGAAATCATTCTCGGCGTGACGCTGTTCGAGCGTCTGCCGAGCGGCGTGGCGCTGACCCGCCAGGGCGAGATCCTTGCCCGGCGCGTCAAGCTGATGGAGCTCGAATACCACCATGCATTGGCGGAAATCAGCGCGCTCGAAAAGGGCATGGTGGGCACGCTCAGGATCGGCGCCGGCCCGGTCTGGATCACCACGTTCCTGCCGCCGGTGATTGCCGCCTTCCATGCGCAGTTTCCCAAGGTCAAGGTCGTGTTGAGCAGCGGTGTCATCGACACGCTCGTCCCGGCTCTGATGAACGGCGACATCGACCTCGTCTGCAGCACGCTGGATTTCCCGTCGCAGGCGGAGATCGTCAAGGAGCCCTTGGTCAAGATCCAGCATACGGTCGTGGCCCGCTCCGAGCATCCGCTGCTGCAATTGCCGGTGGCGACGGCACAGGATCTGGCACGCTATCCCTGGCTGGTGCTGGCAAACGACCATGTCGGGACCAGCCGCATCGGTTCCTATTTCGTCGCCAACGGCATCGAGCCACCGACGATTGCCGTGGAGACGACATCGATCGGCCTGTTCAAGATTCTCAGCGAGGGCGATTTCCTCGCCCATTTCCCCGAACAGATGCTGGTCGATGCGGAAAAATACGGATTGAAGGAAGTCTCGCATGAGGGGACCTTCTGGGAGGCGGAAGCCGGCATTGCCTATCGCCGCACGCCCAACCCAGTACGGGCTCTGGACAGTTTCATGGCGATCCTGCGCGCCAGGCTTTCGGCCTGATTGCATCTGCTTTTCATCGCGAAGGCATCGGATGGCCGTTTCCCGCTGCATGCAGCCATAAATAGTTTGCATAGCATCAAGCGGCCTTTTGATTTGCGCCACAAGCCGCATGCCGCCATCCTCAAACCGTTCCTGCAGCACAGGAAATCACCAAAACAGAGCATTCGCAGCGCCGGCTCGACCGGCTGGGGAGGAATCATGTCCGGCGTACAGGAACCCGAAACCGGGCTTCTATTCTATGAGCTCAGCCATGTCTGGGGCCACGGTGTCCCGACCTTGCCGGGCTATGACGACGTGAAAATCTTCCGCTCGACGACGCATGCCAAGAACGGCGTCATGGCGCAGCGCATCCGCACCATCATGCATACCGGAACCCACATGAATGCCCCGCGCCACCTGATCCAACGCGGCATCGGCGTCGGCGAGATCGCGCTCGATCGCTCTTTCGGTCCGGGCGTGGTGGTCTCCATCCCGAAAAGTGAATGGCAGCAGGTCACCGCTGCCGATCTCGAAGCCGCCTCGCCCCGCATTGAGGCCGGCGACATTGTCGTCATCGTCACCGGCTGGCACCGCAGATACAGCGACAGTATCGACTATTTCGGCCATAGCCCCGGTCTTTCGAAGGATGCGGCGGAATGGCTCGTCGCCCGCGCGGTCAAGCTCGTTGCCGTCGACACGCCACAAGTGGACCATCCGCTGGCGACGTCGCTCGGCAACCATCGCAACGGTCCGCAGATGAAACGGCTGCCCAAGGCCTACGAGGCTGCGACCAGCCGCTCGACAGCGGAAGACTTCCCCACCTGGAACGTCGCCCACCGCATCCTGCTCGATGCCGGCATTCCGACGATCGAGAATGTCGGCGGCGATATCGACGATCTCATCGGCCGGTCTTGCGTGTTCCAGGCCTATCCCTGGAATTGGCATGAGGGCGATGCCTGCCCGGTGCGTTTCGTCGGCATTGTCGACACGCAGGGCAATTACCGGATCGAATCCGGCAAAGCGGCGTAAGGCGAGGCAAGATAATGACCTATGCAGCAAAGACATCAGGCCTGCAATTCTACAACCTGTCCGCCCGCTGGGGCCACGGCATGCCGGAATGGCCATCGGCGCCCGGCATCAACGTGCTGACACATCAGTACCACGCCAATCACGGCATCTATGTCAACGAGTTCGAAGGCATCATGCATCGCGGCACACATATGGATGCGCCGCTGCATGTGACCGAGAACACGCCGACGCTCGCCGGTTATCCGATCTGGCGGTTCTTCGGCACCGGCGTCGCCGTTTCCATCCCCAAGGGCAAATGGGGCGTCATCACCGCCGACGACCTGGAAAAGGCAAGCCCGGCAATCCGCAAGAACGACATCGTGATGATCAATACCGGGACGCATCGCATCCTCGGCGACACCGACGACTACTATGCCTATTCGCCCGGCCTCTACAAAGAGTCAGCCGAATGGCTGGTGGAGAAGGGCGTCAAGATGGTGGGTGTCGACGTCCAGGCGCTCGACCATCCGCTCGGCACCAAACTGGTCGACCATGGCCCCGGCCCGTCGCATCCGCATCTGATGGCCGAATACAAACGCGAAACCGGCCGCGACGTGATGGCGGATTTCCCTTACTGGGAGATCGCCCACAAGACGCTGATGGTCAAAGGCGGCATTCCCGGCATCGAGAACATCAATGGCGATCTCGACAAGATCACCGGCAAGCGCTGCACCTTCATGGCCTTCCCGTGGCGGTGGCCGGAGGGCGAAGGCTGCGGCGTGCGGGTCGTGGCGATCATCGATCCGGACCAGACATTCCGCTTTCCGGGCGCACATGGAGCGCGAGCATGATCAGCGAAGCGCTCAGGAACCCGAAATCGCTGTTTGACGTCACCGGCAAGGTCGCGCTGATCACTGGCGCATCCGGTTCGTTCGGCCGCGCCTGTGCACTGGCGCTTGGCGCAAGCGGCGCGAAACTCGTACTGGTCTCCGGCTCGGCCGGGGAACTCGACGGCATCGCAGCCGAGGCGGCGGAATTAGGCGCGGACTGCAAAACTGTCATCGCCCGCCCGGACGATCTGGAGAGCGCCAGGCATATGCTCGATGCCGCAATTGCGGCATTTGGCCGGGTCGATATGCTGGTCATCGCCTCCGGCTTCAACAAGGCGGGCTTCATTCAGGACCAGGATTATGAAACCTGGCAGAGCGTCATGGACGCCAATGTCCGCGGTGCCTGGTTGATGGCCAAGGCCGTCGGCACTTATTGGATCGAAAACAAGATCAAGGGCAAGATGCTGCTGATGTCGTCCGTGCGCGGCCGGCACGGCAATATTTCGGGCTACACCGCCTACTGCACCTCGAAGGGCGCCACCGACGCCCTGACCCGGGTGCTGGCGACGGAATGGGCCAAGCATGGCATCACCGTCAACGCGATTGCGCCCACGGTGTTTCGCTCGAAACTCACGGCATGGATGTGGAGCGAGGACGAGGTCGGCCAGGCGACCAGAGCGCGATCATTGTCGCGCATCCCGCTTGGCCGGCTGGGCGAGCCCGAGGATCTGATCGGCATGGCGCTCTACCTGCTGTCGCCGGCCTCCGATTTCTGCACCGGCCAGATCATGTATGTCGATGGCGGCTATACGGCGGGGTAGCGGACATGCCGAAGGCGAAAATCGCGGTGATCGGCGCCGGGCTCATGGGGCACGGCATCGCCTATCTGTTTGCGGCGGCCGGACATCACGTTCGGGTGCAGGACCCCGATCAGGCCGCACGCGACGTTCTGCCGGCGCGGATAAACGAGATCGCGGATCTGCTCGGAGATGTGTCCTCGCCGGCAACGCGGATCGAAGCCGGATCGGACATCGCCTGGGCCGTCGGCAATGCCGATCTCGTCGTCGAGGCTGCGCCGGAGAAACTGGCGCTGAAGCAGGAGATATTTTCTCAATTGGAGCGCCACGCGCCGCCCCATGCGATCCTTTGCTCGAACACTTCGGTCATCCCGATCGGTGCGATCTCGGCAAGAATTGCCGATAAATCGCACGTGCTGGGCACACATTTCTGGAATCCGCCGCATCTCGTGCCACTGGTCGAGATCGTGCTGATGAGCGAGGCAAACAGGCCGGCCGCACAGGTCGTGGAGGCGCTGCTCAAGGAGATCGGCCGGCATCCCGTCCTCGTGCACCGCGACATACCGGGCTTTGTCGGCAACCGGCTGCAGCATGCCCTCAAGCGCGAGGCAATCGCCCTTGTCGCCGCCGGCGTCTGCGATGCCGAGACGATCGACGACGTGGTCAAGCTTGGCTTTGGCGCTAGGCTTGCAGTGCTCGGGCCGCTCGAACAATCCGATCTCGTCGGCCTCGATCTCACCAAAGCGATCCATGATGTCGTCATTGCCGATCTCGATGTCACGCCGACCACGCATCCCTATCTCGACGCACTCGTCGCCCAAGGCAAGCTCGGAATGAAATCCGGCGAAGGGTTCCGCCGCTGGACGCCGGAGCAGGCGGAAGCAACCCGTGAACGGCTGCGCCAGTTCCTGGCCGCCGGCACCGCACGGTGAATCGGATACATGAAAGGACGAACTATGCATGTCACGCGCCTATCCGATGCCAAGCCTTATGAGGCGGCCAAACATTTCAACATGACCGGCCTGCGGCTTCAGGGTCACGATGTCTCGCCCAACGAAAACTTCTGGGTGGGCCTGTCGCACTTCCTGCCCGGCGGCGGCGCCGAAAGTTCGGATTCGCCGATCGAGAAAGTCTATGTCGTCGTCAGCGGCGAGGTGACCGTTATCACCGACAGCGGAGAGACCACACTGCATGCACTCGATTCCTGCCGGCTTGCAGCCGGAGAACGCCGCGAAATCATCAACCGCAGCAATCTCCCTGCCTCCATGCTGGTCATCATGCCCTATCCGCAGGCGAGCGCCTGAATGGACGCAAACGATCGCATCGTCAGGCAGTTCTGCGCGGTCTTCGAGCGGCTGGATGCGGATGAATTGGTTGGCTATTTTTCAGCCGATGCCGTCTATCACAATATGCCGATGCAGCCCCTGGTTGGCTATATGGCAATCCGCGCTTTCCTTGCGGATATTCCCAACCAGTTCAGGGGACTACGCTTCGAGATCGTCAACCAGATTGCGGCCGGCGATCTCGTCATGAACGAGCGCATCGACCATTTCACCCTTGCCCAAGGCTCGGTCGCACTCCCCGTGGCCGGGATTTTCCAGCTTCGGGGCGGCAAGATCATCGCTTGGCGGGACTATTTCGATCTCGCGACATTGGAGAACAAGCTTTGACCCACGCTCAAGGAAAGGGTCAGCCCAAAGCCTGCCTGTCCGGAACGCCATGAAACTTGCATCGCTGAAACACGGCCGCGACGGGTGCCTCGTCATCGTGAACCGAGCGCTCGACCGCATGGCGGATGCCACCGATGTTGTGCCGACATTGCAGGCCGCCCTTGACGACTGGTCCGAGCTCGAACCGCTCCTACGAGAGCGGGCCGAAGCTCTTGAAGACAGTCGCCTTCCGGGCCTGCCGTTCGATCCGGCGGCTTGTGCAGCGCCCTTGCCGCGCGCTTATCAATGGCTGGACGCCTCGGCCTATGTGAACCATGTCGACCTTGTCCGGCGGGCGCGCGGCGCCGTCATGCCGGACGCCTTCTGGACCGATCCGCTGATGTACCAGGGCGGTTCCGACTCGTTCCTGGCGGCTCACGAGGCAATCCATTTTCCGCACGAGAGCTACGGGATCGATTTCGAAGCCGAGGTCGCCGTCATCACCGGCGATGTCCCCATGGCGCCGACACGCGAGGATGCAACCAGCGCGATACGGCTACTGGTTCTCGTCAACGACATCTCGCTGCGCCACCTCATTCCCGATGAGCTCGGCAAGGGTTTCGGATTTCTGCAGTCGAAGCCATCCTCTGCACTCTCCCCGGTCGCCGTCACGCCGGATGAACTGGGCGATGCCTGGGACGGGGGACGCCTGCACCTGCCGCTACTCAGCAGCGTAAACGATGTCCCGTTCGGACGGCCGAATGCAGGCATCGACATGACCTTCGATTTCCCGACCTTGATCATGCATGCCGCCCGCACCCGCAGGCTTGGAGCGGGCACCATCATCGGCTCGGGGACCGTCTCCAATCGCGGGCATGACGGCGGGGCCGGACGGCCGATTTCCGAAGGTGGAGACGGTTATTGCTGCATCGCCGAGCAACGGGTGGTCGAGACCATCCTTTCGGGAGAACCAAGGACGCCTTTTCTGGGGAATGGCGACCGCATCAGCATTGAAATGCGGGATCGGGACGGAAAAAGCCTGTTTGGCTGCATCCGACAAACGGTCGTGATGGGATAGACCCAAAGCGCATGAATAGGGACTGCAAGTCGATGGCAGCCATCGACAATCGCTCAGGTTCTCATCGTCGAATATTCGTTGGCACGAAAGACGTGGTGATGGACGCGGCCGGTGAAAAGCTTGAGCAGTTCACCCGTCACATCGCGGCTTTGGAACCGAACGTCCGACTTGAGGGCGGCATCGACTGCATCCATGTCCGGGTAGCGGATGGCGAGCGCCATTGCATATTCCGGTGCACCTTCATCCCGGTCCATGCCGTCCAGCACCCGTACTTCCTCAGCGCCGGGAAATTGTGTCCATAGCGGGACCAGCTTCTCCTTCACGAAGGTGCGGAACTCCTCCTCCCTGCCTTCATGGATTTTGCCTTCGAACAGTGCATAGCGAATGATCACGACCGGATTCCCGAGTATGAGTTCCCGATCGGCAATCCGTAAACGGCAGCCGTCGGGAAGCGGATGAAGAAGAAAGGGCGGGAAGGTGATGAGGAGAGCTCCCCGCCCTGGGAGGAAAGCTTACACGCCCCAGATTTTCTTGTATTCGTCACGATAGCCGTTGTCGGGATCGAATGTATTCTTCGGTCCGCCATCGAACTCGACATTGTCAGACGTGACGACATGCAGTGGCGAGACATAGCCCGACCACTTCTCGCCCGCGATCGCGCGGTTGAGCTCATCCACCAGCTGCCAGCCCTGCAGGTTCAGGGGCTCGGCCACGGTGACTTTCTGATACTGCTTGGCGCGGATGCGCTGATAGGCGCTCTCCGACCCGTCGCCGGCGGCGATGTTGATCGGCGCGCCGTCGCCGGCAATGCCGGCTGCGGACAGCGACGGTCCCATGAAGTCGAAATAGAGGTCGTTGATCGCCAGCGAATGCGTCCACTTGGCGCCGTATTTCTGCAAAAGCGTCGTGGTCAGCTGCGGCATGCGCTGCGAGGTCTCGGCGATAGGCGTGTCGACATATTCGAGCACGGTGCCACCGAGCTTCTCGATCTCCTGCTTCATCCGGTCGGCCTTGGCGATGGCGATCGCATAGGTCGAGTCGGTGAAGATGATCACGCCGGGCTTGCCGCCGGCATCGACATAGGCATAGTCGGCCGCGGATTTCGACACTTCCATCGCATCGGTCGTGACATTGGCGAACACGCCCACGTCCGGAACCGGGCCGACGGCCGAAGCGGCATGCCAGGAGACCATCGGTATCTTGGCAGCCTTGGCGTCGTCCATCGACGGCTTCTGCTCGACCGCGTCGAAGCCGTTGATGATGATGCCATCGGGCTTGAGCGCCATGGCCTGGCCGAAGGCAGCGGTGCGGCCATCGATCGAGCCGGCGCCATCGAGCACGGTAACTTCCCAGCCAAGGTTTTTCGCCGCTTCCTGGATGCCGTTGACGACGCCGAGAATGCCGCCGTTCTTCATGTCGGCGGCCAGTACGACGACGTTCTTGCCCTTCTGGCCCTTCGGGCCGGATGTCGGGCCGTCCCACTTGTCGACCTTGCTGGCATATTTGTCGACCACGGCCTTGGCATCTGCCATGGCGTCGGCGAGAGCCGGGGTGGCTGCAATCAGAGCCAGCGTCGCGACACCAGCTTTTAGGAATGTTCTACGATTCATGTTTTCCTCCTCCTTGGTTTTGAATAGTGGGGCTCAGGCGTCCTTCTTGGTTTCCGCCGGCCGCCTGATGACCACGCCCTTCTTGCGCTGCGCATAGCCGGCAATGCCGATCGCTACGAGCAGGGTTACGCCGTTGAACAGCGGCTCGACGAAGAATGAGCCGCCAACTTGCTGGATGCCGGAAATGCCGACCGCCAGGATGATCACGCCGACCAAGGTGCCCCAGACATTGACGCGGCCGGGCTTGATCGTCGTCGACCCCAGGAAGGCGCCCACCAGTGCCGGCAGCAGGTATTCGAGGCCGACGCTCGCCTGTCCGATCCGGAGCTTCGAGGCAAGCAGCACGCCCGTCAGCGCCGACAGGAAACCCGAGGCGATAAAGGCGCCGATGACGAATTTGCGCACGGGAATGCCGTTCAGCGCCGCTGCCTTGGGATTGGCGCCGATGGCATAGACGTAGCGGCCGATCGGCAGATATTCGAGCGCCACATACATGATCGCGGCAATGACGATGACATAGAAGCCGGTGATCGGCAGGCCGAAGACCATGGTGCCGTTCAGCGCATAGAAGCCATTAGGCAACATGCCCACCACCTGCCGGCCACCGGTATGCCAGAGCGCCAGCGCATAGAGCACCGTGCCGGTGCCGAGCGTGGCGATGAAGGAATCGATCTTCGCCACTTCGACCAGCAATCCGTTGAGGAAGCCACAGGCAATGCCGAGCGCGAGCACGACGAGAACGGCGATCGGCCATGGGAAGCCGTACATGGTCTGCAGCGAAATCGCCAGGATGTGCCAAAGCACGATACCGTAGCCGATCGTCAGGTCGATGCGGCCGGCCGCCATCGGGATCATTGCCGCGAGCGACAGTAGCGCGATGATCGCCTTGTTGGAGATGATCGAGCGCAGGTTGAGCAGCGTCGGGAATGTATCGGGCAGCAGGATCGAGAAGATGATGATCAGCGCCAGCGTCAGCAGCACGAGGCCATAGACTGGTAGAAGACGCATGATCTTCTGGCCGAAGGTCAGGCCCTGCATGTCGCTGCGGGTCGGCTCGAGCGCGGTCGATTGGATGGATTGCATGCGAAAACTCCTCTCAAGCCGCTTCGGATGCCGACGCCGCGGCGATCACGGATTGGACGGTCAGTTCCGGACCGCTCAATTCCCGAACGATAGCGCCACGCGAAAACACCAGCGCGCGATGGCAGATATGGGCGATCTCCTCGAAATCCGTGGAGACGACGATGACGGCGAGCCCGGCTTCGAGCGCCCGGGCGATTAGCCGGTAGATATCGGCCTTGGCGCCGACATCGACGCCGGCTGTGGGATCCTCGGCGATCAGCAGCTTGCGGCCGGTGGCCAGCCAGCGGCCGACGATCACCTTCTGCTGGTTGCCGCCCGAAAGCGCTTCGATCGCCATGTCCGGATCGTTAGGCCTGAGGCCGACGCTTGCGCCGATGGCGCGCGCTTTGTCCGCCTCGCGGCGCGGCGACAGGAATGAAAACAGGCTGCGCCCGGATGCGCCGGGATTGATGAAGGTGTTCTCGCGGATCGAAAGTGGCATAGCCGCTGATTCCTCGGTGCGGTCGCGGGCGATGAGGCCGACGCCGGAACGCATGGCAGCGCTGGGCGAGGAGAGGTCCGGAATAGCCCCCTCGACCGTGACGGCGCCGGAGAAATCCTCGCTGCCGAACAAGGCGCGCCCGATCAGTTCATGGCCGGCGCCGCGCAGGCCGACAAGACCGAGCAACTCGCCGCGGCGGACGTCGAACGAGATCGGCGCCGTGCCCTGGCATTGCAGCGCCTCAACTTTGACCACCGGTTCGCCCGCCGTGGTGCCGGCGCGGAAGAACAGTTCGGCAGCCGAACGACCGACAATCATCTCGATCAACTCCGATGGATTGGTGTCACGCACCGGCTTCTGGCCGACTAGCTTGCCGTCGCGCAGCACCGCGACCCGGTCGGCGATACGGAAAATCTCGTCGAGACGATGGGAGACGTAGATCATGCCGACGCCACGCTGCTTGAGCGGCCGGATCGCGTCGAAAAGCCGGTCGACCTCATCGGCCGGAAGGCTGGCCGTGGGCTCGTCGAGCACCAATATATCGGCCTCGACGGCGAGTGCGCGGGCAATGGCAACCAGTGACTTCTCCGTCCGGGTCAGTTGCGAGACGCGTGTCGAGGGATCGAAGTCGCAGCCGACCATTTTCAACGCCTCGTGCGCCCTCTCCTCGGTCGCGCGCCAATCGATGATGCCGGCGCGCATCGAATAGCCCTGCGCGAGGCCGACATTCTCGCCGACCGTCATCCATTCGATCAGGCCAAGGTCCTGGTGGATGAAGGCAACGGGCTGGCGCTCATTCGGCTTCGGCGGCCGATGGTTATAAGCAGCACCCTTGAACAGGATCTCGCCGCCATCCGGCTTGTAGATGCCGGCCAGCGTCTTGATCAGCGTCGACTTGCCAGCGCCGTTCTCGCCGAGCAGCGCCAGGATCTCGCCCTTGCCAAGTTCGAGCGACACGGAAGACAGCGCCCGCGTCCCGCCGAAGGTCTTGGTGATGGAACGGAATTCCAGCAGTCTTTCCACGCTCACTTCACTCCTCCAGAGCGACGTTGATAAGTCATGTTAGCGATAACACAGAATGCAAGTCAAGAGTAAAAACATGAAGCCCGAAATCTTCGGACTTCGGATCGTCAGCTTGAGGCTGAGGGCATGCCGTCCAGCAGGCGCATCGCCTCGGCGGAATCCCTGGCGCCCAGGCCTGCGGCGCAAAGCAGTCGGTTGATCTCGACCACCTGCGCCGTCATCGGCATCGGCGTCTTGGTCTTCATCGCGAAAGCCTGCAGCGAATCGAGATCCTTCAACATGTTGTCGATGCGGCCGGTTGGCGCATAGTCGCGGGCGGCGAATTTGACCATGAATTCCTGCATGATGCGATTGTCCGCCCGGCCGCCGGCCAGTGCCGCCGGAATGCGGCTCGCATCGACACCCCCGGCTTCGGCGAGCTTGACCGCCTCGGCAACCGCCTGGAACAGCACGCCGCAGAACAGCTGATTGATCAGCTTGACCGTCTGGCCGGCGCCGGACGGTCCCATCAGCGTGTAATTGGCGGCAAGATGCCGCATGACTTCTCGCGCCCGCTCGAAGTGCTCAGGCTTGCCGCCGGCCATGATGGTCAACCGCCCGGCAAGCGCGCCGGGCACGCCACCCGACAGCGGGCAATCGACCCAAACCATGCCGGTTTCGCGCTCCAGCCTGCCGGCCATATCGGCCGTGTCGGCCGGGTCGATCGACGACATGTCGATCAGCAGTTTGTCGGCGGAGGCAGCCGCGGCAACGCCTTCCGCACCGAACACGGCGGCGCGGACGATGTTGGCATGATTGAGGCTGAGGATGCAGAAAGACGATGCCGCCACCGCATCCTTCGCCGTCGCCGACGCGATCGCGCCCTTGGCCTCGAGGGCGGCAACCTTCTGGCGGTCGAGATCGAAGACATGGACGCGATGACCGGTTTCGAGCAGGCGGGTGCAGATGGCACTGCCCATGATGCCGGCGCCGATAACCGCGACCGAAGCCAGATTTTCAGATGCCATAGTCTTCCTCCCCCGGCCTCAGCCGTATAAATTCCGGATCGCCTCCAGCGACTCCGTGATGATTTCCGGCACCGATCCGCTGATGTCAACGGCAACCACACCGCCCTCACCTGTCGGATCCTCAAGCGCGGCGAGCTGCGACTGCAGCAGCGATGCCGGCATGAAATGGCCTTTTCTGGCCGTCAAACGCTGGCCCAGCAGGTCCTCCGTGCCCTTCAGGTAGACGAATGTCAGCCGACCGGCGGCAAAACCGCGCAGCCGGTCGCGATAAATCCGCTTGAGCGCCGAACAGGATACGACCACGCCACGGCCCTCCCCGGCTGCGCCGCCGATCGCCCTGCCGATCAGGTCGAGCCAGGGAAACCGGTCCTCGTCGGTCAGCGGAATGCCGCGCGACATCTTCTCGACATTGGCCGGCGGATGCAGTGCATCGCCTTCGATGAAGCCCATTCCCAGGGCATCCGCTATCCCTTGGCCGACGGAAGTCTTGCCGCAGCCGGAAACGCCCATGATCACATAGGACATGGATTCAGAGACTAGTGGTAATGCCGCCATCGACATAGAGCATGTGTCCATTGACAAATGAAGACGCCTTGCTGGCGAGAAATACCGCAGCGCCGACGAGTTCCTCGACATCGCCCCAACGGCCGGCAGGCGTGCGCTTTTCCAGCCAGGCGGAGAATTCCGGATTGTCGACCAGCGCCTGGTTGAGCGGCGTGCGGAAATAGCCGGGACCGATGCCATTGATCTGCAAGCCATGCTTGGCCCAGTCGGTCGCCATGCCGCGCGTCAGGTTCTTCACCGCGCCCTTAGTGGCAGTATAGGGTGCGATCGACGGACGCGCCAACTCGCTCTGGACCGAGCCGATATTGATGATCTTGCCGCGGCCGCGCCGGATCATGTGCCGCGCCACGGCCTGGCCCGTATAGAAGACGCTGGAAATGTTGGTCCGTAGCAGTTCCTCCCATTTCTCGGCAGGAAAATCCTCGAGCGGCGTGCGGAACTGCATGCCGGCATTGTTGATCAGGATCTCGATCGGCCCGATCTCTGCCTCGACGCGGTCGATATGGGCAGCGACGCCAGGCGTGGTAACGTCGAAGGCGGCGCCAAAGACGTCATATCCCTTGGCTTTCAGCCCCTCCACCGCCTGCTCGACTTTTACCGGATCGCGGCCGTTGATGACGATCCGCGCGCCGTGTGCGGCAAGCCCCTCCGCCAGCGCAAGGCCGATGCCCTGGCTGGAACCGGTCACCAGCGCCAATGCGCCGGCAAGATCGAAAAGCGCCGACATGAATATCCCTCCGAGACCATCGACAGCAGGTGCGCAGCGATTGCTGCACCTCCTCTAAAGCTGTCCTGCCGCCTTGACAACAGGATCAGAAAATATATGTTATCGATAACATATGCAAGCCCTGAATATGGAAATCGAGAGCAGCCGTGGCGAAGCCGGAAATACTGATGACGGGTCCTTATCCGCAATGGGACATGGAGGAACTGGAAAAGACGTACGCGGTGCACAAGCTCTGGCAGGCCGAAGACCGTGACGCCTTTGTCGCGGAGCGGGCGCAGGCAATTCGCGCCATCGCCACCCGCGGCGAGCTCGGCGCCTCATCCGAGCTGATGCAGAAACTGCCCCGCCTGGAGATCGTCTCCTGCTATGGCGTCGGCACCGATGCCATCGACCTCGCCTATGCCAGAGCGCAGAACATCCGGATCACCAATACGCCTGATGTGCTGACCGGCGATGTCGCCGATATCGGCATCGGTCTTGCGCTGGCGCTCGCACGGCAGATCCCGCAGGCGGATGCCTATGTCCGTTCCGGCAACTGGCGACAGGCGAATATGGGACTGGTCACACGCTTCTTCGGCAAGAAGATCGGCATTGCCGGCATGGGCCGGATCGGCCAGGCCGTTGCCCGGCGCGCGGCCGGTTTCGATTGCGATATCCGTTACTTCGCCAGAACGGAGAAGGCCGACGTCACCTGGACTTTTGAGCCTGATCTCATCGAACTGGCGCGCTGGGCCGACTTCCTGATCGTCACGCTTGCCGGCGGATCGGCCACGCTGGGCCTCGTCGACGGCAATGTGCTAGCAGCACTCGGACCGGACGGCTATCTGATCAATATTTCCCGCGGCACGACGATGGACGAAACAGCCCTGCTCGACGCCCTGGAACGGAAAGCGATCCGTGGCGCAGGCCTCGATGTCTTCCGCAACGAACCAAACATCGATCCCCGTTTCCTCGCCCTCGACAACGTCATCCTGCAGCCGCATCATGGCTCCGGAACCGTGGAAACGCGCAAGGCCATGGGCCAACTGGTCCGGGACAATCTTTCAGCACATTTTGCCGGCCTGCCGCTGATCACGCCGGTCGTTTGAGGGTCATCATGAAAGCCATCGTCATTCACGCCGCCAAGGATCTACGCATTGAGGACCGACCGGAGGACGCTGCTGGTCCCGGCCAGGTGGAGATCGCCCTTGAAGCCGGCGGCATCTGCGGTTCCGACCTGCATTACTATAACCACGGCGGCTTCGGCGCCGTGCGCGTCAAGGAGCCGATGATTCTCGGGCATGAGGTCGCAGGAAAGATCACGTCGCTTGGCGCCGGCGTCTCCGGGCTCGCGGTCGGCGATCGGGTGGCCATTTCTCCAAGCCGGCCCTGCAATCATTGCCGCTATTGCCTGAAGGGGCAGCAGAACCAGTGCCTCAACATGCGGTTCTACGGTTCGGCCATGCCGTTCCCGCATATCCAGGGCGCCTTCCGCCAGTCGCTGGTCGCCGAAAGCTGGCAGTGCCACAAGATCGCCGAAGGCGTCTCCATCCACGAGGCCGCGATGGCCGAACCCTTCGCCGTCACGCTGCATGCTGTCAACCGTGCCGGCGGCCTGCTCGGCAAGCGCGTGCTGGTGACCGGCTGCGGCCCGATAGGGGCGCTGGCGATCATTTCCGCCCGTGCCCATGGCGCACGCGAAATCGTCGCCACGGATGTCATGGACGGTGTTCTTCAGCTCGCAAGCCGCATTGGCGCCGACCGGGTGATCAATGTCGCGGATCATCCCGAGCAATTGCAGGCTTATAATGCCGACAAGGGAACCTTCGACGTGATGTTCGAAGCCTCGGGCAATGAACGCGCCGTGCGATCGGGCCTCGAAGCGCTAGCGCCGCGCGGCGTCCTGGTGCAGCTCGGCCTGGGTGGCGATATCTCGATCCCCCAGAACATGATCGTCGCCAAGGAGATCGAAATCCGCGGGACGTTCCGCTTCCACGAGGAATTCGGCCTGGCCGTCGATCTCATCAACCAGCGGCGCGTGGATCTTTCCCCGCTGCTGACCGGCGTCTACGACCTCAAGGACGCGGTCGAAGCCTTCGAGACCGCCGGTGACCGCAGCCGCTCGATGAAGGTGCAGATCGCTTTTTAAATTCAGACCTCGTCGGCGCCCACGGCCGCGAGCGCGGCACGGGCGACGACGAGGTCCTGCTCGCCCGTACCGGACCCCACTCCGATACCACCTGCGAGTTGGCCCGAAAAGCGGATCGGCAGGCCGCCCGGCAAATTCGTCGCCGTGCCCTTGGTCACGACACCCAGAATGGCGCCAGCTTCGAACGGCAGATTGCCTGACGGCATGTTATGCGACGCGGCGAAACGCGCCTTGCCGGTGGCCGTGTCGATCGACAGATATTTGGCCCCGTCCATGCGGATGCTGGCGAGCAATACGCCGCTGGCATCGACGATGACGATGTTCTGCGGCGCGCCGATCTCCTCTGCCTTAGCGACAGCGGCGGCAACGGCCTTCAATGCTCCCTGATGCGATAGCGCGACAGTCTGGCGAAAATTGCTCATGGGTCTCCGGATGGTTTCAGGCGCTTTCCCTGAGGATCACACGGTAAGGGGTCAGCGTCAGCTCGTCCGCGTGCTTGCGCTCGCCCTGGACCGAGCGCAGGATGCGCTCCGCGGCAAGCCGCCCGATATCGTAGCAGCCGACATTGATCGTGGTGATCCGGGGATGGCATGAGGCGGAGATCTCGTAATCGCCGAAGCCGGCGACCGCAATGTCCTCCGGAACCCGCAATCCACGCCGGCGACATTCCATCAGCGCGCCAAAGGCCGAAAGATCGGAGACGCAGATCACCACCTCGGTGTCCGGCCAGCGCTCGAGCATCGACACGACGGCCTGGCCGCCCTGCTCTGTCGAAATCGGCGGAATGCCGAAGGAGATCACCCTGCCCTGGGGCAGCCCCAGATCCGACAAGGCGCGAAGAAAACCCTCCTTGCGCTGGTTGCCGCGCGTGTCGCGCTCCGTCGTGCCGCCGATATAGCCGAATTTGCGGTAGCCGCGCTCTGTCGCCAGGGTGCGCACGAGCAGCGCCATGGCTTCGGAATTGGAAAAGCCGACCACATGGTCGATGGGATCCGTCGGCAGTTCCCACGTCTCGACGACGGGAATTCCCGCCTTCTGCAACATCCGGCGGGCGCGGTCCGAATGCGTGCCGCCGGTGAGGATCATGCCCTCGGGCCGGCGCCGCAACATGGACTCGACGAGCTTTTCCTCTTTCTCGCTCGAATAATCGGTATAGCCGAGCAGCAATTCCAGGCCGCTTTTCGCCAGCGCATCGGTCATGCCGCGCGCGGTGTCGGAAAAGTTGGAATTGTTGATCGAGGGAATGATTGCGGCAATGAAGCCGGTTCGGCCCGATGCCAGGCTGCCCGCGGACTGGTCGAGTACATAGCCGAGCGCATTGACGGCCGCCTCGATCTTCTCCCGCGTCTCCTTGGAAACCCGGGGGTCCTGCTTGAGCGCGCGCGACACCGTCATCGCCGACACGCCCGCATGGCGGGCGACATCCGCCATGGTTGCCTGGCTGGCTGCGTGTTCCCGTCTCTGCCGAGTTTCGTTACGCGGGCGTGTCGTCAATCCGATTGATCTCTCGCGGGCTGTCGTCATAAGAAAGAGATGCTATGGATCGTCCCGCATCTCGGCCACCACCCGCCGCAAAACACTTGATCTATGGCAGGATGCTGTTATCGATAACATAGATTTTCTTCCAATGCGAGGCAAGCAAATGTTTGGGGAGATTGAGGGCACCGGATTCGAAGTGCTGGACGAGCGTTTCGAGGCCTGCTTCGTCGGGCATGCCCGGGTCGAGCGGCTGTGGACGGGCGCCCGCTGGCTCGAGGGACCGGCCTGGCTTGCCGCGGGCCGCTATCTCGTATTTTCCGACATTCCCAACAATCGGATGCTGCGCTACGACGACACATCCGGCCACGTCTCCACCTTTCGCCAGCCATCGAACAATTCCAACGGCAATACGGTCGACGGGGTGGGACGGCTGGTGAGCTGCGAGCACCTGGCGCGCCGCGTCACCCGCACCGGCTTCGACGGCCGCATCGAAGTCATCGCCGACCGCTACCAGGGCAAGCGGCTGAACTCGCCCAACGACGTCGTGGTCAAGTCGGACGGCACGATCTGGTTCACCGACCCCTCCTACGGCATCATGCACGACTATGAAGGCGACTATGGCGAGGAAGAGATCGGCGCCTGCCACGTCTATCGCGTCGATCCGAATGGCAGCGTCACGGCGGTCGCAACGGATTTCGTCAAGCCGAACGGCCTGGCTTTCTCGCCGAAGGAAGATTTCCTCTACGTCGCCGATACCGGCGCCTCGCACATGAAGGGCGGTCCGAAACATATCCGCAAACTGCCCGTCAATGCCGACAGCTCGCTGCAATCCGGCAGCGTCTTCGCCGACTGCACCGCCGGTATGTTCGACGGTTTCCGCGTCGACACGAAAGGCCGGCTCTGGACGAGCGCCGCAGACGGCGTGCATTGCTACGACCCGGACGGAACGCTGATCGGCAAGATCCACATCCCCGAATTCGTCTCCAACCTGACCTTCGGCGGCGAGCGCCGCAACCGGCTGTTCATCACCGGCACGACGTCACTTTATGCCGTCTACGTCACGGCAACAGGGATCGGCATCTGAGGGCGCAGGCCCCGGCGCCTCACCAAAACTCTCAATATCCAAGCGCTGGTGCCAACTGCTCGATGTACCACGCGACGATGTCGCCCGTTCGTTCCAGCGGATTGAGCCCGGTATTGCCCTTGGCAAGCATCGCTGACAGCGTGCTTTCCGAACCCGCATCCGGGCCGGAGGCGACGACATCCGAAATGACGCCGCACTGGATGGTGCGAATCATCTGCCCTTCGGCATTGTTGCGTGACACGGCATAGAGATGAGCGGTATCGAGATTGACGATATCGCAGCCCTCGGCGCGGAAGCGCTCCAGCATCGCATCATCCTCGCGATAGATGGCGTCCCCCGTCGCCGCACGCACCGGGATAATCCGGCCGCTTTCCTGCGGCCATAAGCCCAACGCCAGATCCCGCAAGCTATGATCGGCAGCGACCACGCTCTCGTCGGCGTAGTGCCGCGTCGTGCCATCCGCCGCAAACGCATCCGCCACTAGGTAAAAGTCCCCCATGGCCAATCCCTTCGTCCCCAGTCCTCCCGCCAGCCCATAGGCCAGGATCACCTCGATGCCATAGTAAGCGAGCTCTTCCACTGTCGCAGAAGACACCGGCCCGCCATAGACATGCGCCAGCGACAGGACCCGCCGGTCACCATGGGTCAGCAGCCGAACGCTATCCGGCGACACATGGATGAAGTGCTGGTCGTCGACACGTTGGGGCGCATAGCGGTCGAGTGCAGTGGGTGGCGGGCAATAGCCGACCAGGGCGATTTTGACGTCGCCGCCGAAGGTCTCTCGCGGGAAGCGCAGGCCGACAAGGCTTTGCGGGGTGAGATGGGGGTGTTTGGCGTTTGGCATGAAGAACCCATGAAAGTGGTGATCTATGAGACCGGCTGCATTTGCGATGCCTGATGGAATGCATGTTTGCAAGGTTCCAAGGGTCAGAACGCATGCGTGGCACTCGCATCGTCGTGGACTCGCGTGGATTGCCGGATCACCAATTCGGTCGGTAGCGTGATCACCTGCGACGCCGGGTCGATGCCGGCGATCATGGCGACGATGGTGTTGACCGCGGCCCTCGCCATTTGCGAGGTCGGCTGCTTGACGGTGGTCAGCGGCGGGTAGACCTGATGGGCAATGGCAATGTCGTCGAAACCGACCAGCGATATGTCCGCAGGAACGTCCAGCCCTTCGTCCCGGATCGCGGAGAGGGCGCCGACGGCGCTCATGTCGTTTGCGGCGAAAATCGCGGTCGGTGGGACGTCAAGCTTCAACAATTGCTTTGCCGCGTTGAAGCCGCCTTGCTGCATGAAATTGCCGTTGACGATCAATTCAGGATTGGCATCCAGGCCGAACTGCGCCTGCATGTCCCTGAAAGCGCGCTCCCGGTCGCGGGCGGACGCTAGCCGATTGTTGCCGGCAATAAAGCCGATGCGCCGATGGCCGAGCTCGGCAAGGTGTTGAACCGCAAGCCGCGCACCTTGGTAATTGTCCGCCACGACCTCGGGAAAATTTTTGCGCGAGCCTTCGTCGATCGTGACGATCGGCAAGTCGGCGCTCGACAGCGATGCAAGATAGTCCGACTGAAACGGCAGGATAACGATAATCCCGTCGACGAACTGACGCAGGAGATTGACGATGGTCTCGGGCGGCTGGCTGTCGGTGTCGGACAATGAATAGACCAGCATTTCATATTTCGAAGAGCGCAGCGCGCTGCCGATGCCGAGCACAAGATCGCTGGTATAGAGCGTGTGGAGTTGCGCGATCACGCCGATCACATGCGACTTCCCGCCGGAAAGGCGTTGCGCGAAGCGGTTCGCCACATAGCCCATATCCTCGGCGATGCGCATGATCTCGGCCCGCTTCTCCTCCGAGACACCCGGCTGGCCGTTCAGCGCCCGCGACGCCGTCATCACGGATACGCCAGCGATCTTGGCGATTTCCGACAGAGTAGAGCTTTTTCTGTTGTTCGCCACTCGGATGCTTGCCCAGCGCAATGGGTTGGAATTTCGGCTTTCAAACTGGCCTTTGCGACCGCTCACGTCAAGTGTCGACGTTACGCTTGACTCCCCATAACGTTAACGATAACGTTATGGATATCGTGACCTGTCAGTCACGGTTCTGCGGCGATCGCGTCGCTTCTCTGAGGGAGGTTGAAGATGAAATTGATGACCCGTGCGCTCTGCGCGCTGGCGATGACTGCCCATGGCGCCATGGCCGGGACGGTCGAAATCGACATGGTGCACGTTCAGTCCAATCCCGGTGAACTGAAGCTCATGGACGAGATGGCGGCGGCCTATGAGGCGTCGCATCCCGACGTGAAGATCAATATCCGCAAGTTCGGCCAGGACTATAAGACCATGCTGTCGACGGCGCTGCAGTCGAAGGACGCGCCAGCTGTGATTTACAGCTGGGGCGGCGGCGTTCTGACCGACCAGGTCAATGCGGGCCTCTTGCGCCAGATCGACGGTGTGGTTTCCGACGACGGCAAGAGCGCCGTGGGACCGGCGGGCGTCGACGCGTTCAGCCGCGACGGCAAGCTTTACGGCATTGCCCAGAACGTCTCCGAAGTGGTGTTCTGGTACAACAAGGAACTGTTCGCCAAGGCAGGCGTCGACGTCACGTCGATGAAGACCTGGGACGGCTTTCTGGCCGGCGTCAAGACGTTGAAAGCGGCCGGGATTACGCCGATTTCGCTCGGCGCAAAAGACAAGTGGACCGCGGCCTTCTATTGGGACTATCTCGCACTTCGCCTGGCGGGTAAGCAGGGGCTCGATGTCGCACGCGCAGGTGCGAGCGATGGCTTCCTCGCTCCGGCTTTCGTCAAAGCCGGCGACGAATTCCTCAAGCTGGCGGCACTTGAGCCTTTCCAGAAGGGTTTCGAAGCGGCGGGCTATGCCTCCTCGTCCGGCGTGTTCGGCGACGGAAACGCGGCGATGATCCTCATGGGTGACTGGAACTACCAGGAAGCGAAAACCAATTCGACATCGGGCAAGGGCGTTCCGGATGACAAGCTGGGCTTCTTCGCCTTCCCATCCTTGCCGGACCAGAAGGGCAATTCCACCGACACGCTCGGCGGCATCAATGGCTGGGTGTTCTCGAAGAACGCCCCCGAAGAGGCGGTGAAGTTCATGGCCTGGTACCAGGACGCCGCCAATCTCGAAAAATTCGCCAAGGGTGGCTACTATATCCCGATCAATGTGAAGGCGGCGGAAAGCCTGGAAAATCCGTTCCAGAGACAGATCGCCAAGGACATCGCCGCCTCGACCTATCACGCGATCTTCTTCGACCAGAGCCTTGGCCTCAACGCAGGCAATGCAGTCAACGACGTCTCATCCTCCCTGGCGTCGAAGGCGATGTCTGCCGTGGACGCTGCGGCCGATGTCGAAGATGCGATGGCGACCGACCGCTGATCGCCTGGGCAGCCGCATTCGGTGCGGCTGCCCTCCGCCTGACATACCGGACCCAAAACATGATCACCAGCACCATGCCGACGCCGGCCACGGCCAGGCGCGCAAGCTTTTCCACGAACCGCACAACCGTTGCGGCAATCGTCCTTCTGGCACCGGCCGTGCTGCTGTTCGGCGTATTCGTCGTCCTGCCGATCCTGCAGGCGCTCAGGTTTTCGTTTTACGACTGGAACGGATATGGCGCACCGACGAAGTTCATCGGCATCGACAACTACGTCAAAGTCCTCACCCATCGGCATTTCGCCACCGCGCTAAGGAACACCGTCATCATCGTGCTGGTGTCGCTCATCGTCCAGTTGCCGCTGGCCCTCTGGCTGGCGCTCGCGCTCTACCGCAGCACCTGGTTCACGGCGGTTTTCCGCACCGTGTTCTTCCTGCCCTACATGCTGGCAGAGATCGCCGCCGGGCTGATGTGGAACTTCATCTATGACGGAGATTACGGGCTGGCGCACGCGCTTGGCGCAGCACTTGGCGTCGAACCGAAATTCGTCCTCGCCGATCCGGCCTGGGTCATGCCGGCGATCGCGCTCGTGCTTGTGTGGAAATATTTCGGCTTCCACATGATGATCTATATCGCCGCCCTGCAGGGCATTCCCAACGACATGATCGAAGCGGCGCGGCTCGATGGCGCCAAGCCCTGGCAGATCGTCCGTCACGTCAAGATCCCGATGATCCGGTCCGCGCTCGCCGTCACCGCCTTCTTCGCGATCACCGGTTCGCTGCAGCTTTTCGACCTGATCGTGCCCTTGACCAATGGCGGACCCAACAATGCCAGCCTGACCATCGTTGGCTTCCTCTATCAATTCGGGGTGACACGCATGCGCATCGGCTTCGGCAGCGCGGTCAGCATCGTGCTGTTCATCATCTGCGTCCTGGTGTCGATCATCTACCAGCGCGCCGCGCGGATGACGGAGAACTGACGATGACATCAGCGCAAATGGAAAAACGGCCCGCTGCCATCGGTATCGGACAAGGCATCGGCATCCTGCTCGTGGCTCTCTTCGTTCTCCTGCCGATCTATGTGACGCTGGTCGGAGGTTTCAAGACCATCGGCGAGCTTCGCACCAATCCCTTCGGCCTGCCGCAAAGCTGGAGCCTGGCCAACTTCGCCTCGATCATCGGTGGCGGCCAATTCCCCACAATGCTCGGCAATTCATTGTTCGTCTCCGCGACTACGGTGGCGCTGACGGCGCTCCTATCCTCGATGGCTGCCTTTGCCATGGTGCATATGCGGTTCTTCGGCCGGTCGCATCTCGCCGCCTTCTTCACGGTTGGGCTGCTGTTTCCGGTCGCCACCGCCATCCTCCCGGTCTTCCTGACGCTGCGTGATGCTGATCTCCTCAATTCGCTCTGGGGCGTGATCCTGCCGCAGGCCGCTTTCGGCCTGGCCTTCGCCATCCTGCTGTTCCGCAGTTTCTTTGCCGAATTGCCACGTGAACTGATCGAGGCGGCCCTGATGGACCGGTGCGGCTATCTCGGCATCTACTGGTTCATCGTCATGCCGCTGTCGCTACCGATCATCGCCACGGTTGGGGTGTTCACCTTCATCACCAGCTGGAACAGCTATCTCCTGCCGCTCGTGGCGCTGAGCAGCGAACAGCAATACACTTGGCCGCTGGGCATGCAGCAGTTCCAGGGCGCCTATTCGACCGATTGGCCCAAGCTGCTCGCGCTGCTGACCCTGACACTGGCGCCGGCGATCGGCTTCTTCCTCCTCGCACAACGTTACATCATTGCCGGCCTCACAGGCGGCGCAGTCAAGGGCTGAGAAATGTCCAGTGTTTCCCTGATCGACATCAACAAGCAGTTTGGCGGGCTGACGATTCTTCCGTCGCTGTCGCTCTCCATCCCCAAGGGCTCCTTCACCGTCATCGTCGGCCCGTCCGGCTGCGGCAAGTCGACCTTGCTCAGGATTGTGGCCGGCCTCGAAACGACGACCGGCGGCCGCATATGCATCGGCGAGCGCGATGTGACAGAGGTCGATGCCGCCGAACGCGGCATTGCCATGGTGTTCCAGTCCTATGCCCTCTACCCGCACATGACCGTGGCGCAGAATATCGGCTTTCCCTTGCGGATGTCACGCGTCCCGAAGCTCGAAGCCGACGGCAAGATCCGGCAAGCCGCCAGCATGCTGAAGCTGGATCACTTGCTCGACAGGAAGCCGAAGGCGCTTTCGGGAGGGCAGCGGCAGCGCGTCGCGATCGGCCGCGCCATCGTGCGAGAGCCGGATGTCTTCCTGTTCGACGAACCGCTTTCCAATCTCGACGCGGCGATGCGGACGCAGATGCGTGTCGATCTGGCCGAACTGCACCGCAAGCTCGGAGCCACGATGATCTATGTCACGCACGATCAGGTCGAAGCGATGACGATGGCGGACCAGATCGTGGTCATGAATGCGGGCCGTATCGAGCAGGTCGGCGCGCCGATGGAGCTCTACAACGAGCCCAGAACCGAGTTCGTCGCGGGGTTTCTCGGCGCGCCGAAAATGAACTTCCTCACCGGGCAATTCGCACAACCCTACGGCGCCGACACGCTCGGCATCCGACCGGAACATGTGGCCATTGAGGCCGCACCTGCAGTCTGGACGGGGCGTGTACGCCACCTCGAACGCCTGGGCGCCTCGACTGTCTATTATCTCGACCTGCGCGACGGCCAGTCTATGATCGTCACGACGTCGGGCGAAGAGATGCATGGGATCGGCGCCGAAATCGGATTGCGGCCGCGGGAAGACAGGCTGCATCGATTCAAGGCTGGCCTCCGCGAACAATGAGATAGCGCAGTTCGACCAAATCTCCGTATATACCGACATGCTTTGCGGGCTGAATCACCGCGACCAAAATGACATCGACAACCTGTCAGGAGAGAAAATGCTCCCCACCTACAAGAATCCGACAGCGCCGATCGAGTATCGTGTCGCCGACCTGATGCAACGGATGACGATCAAGGAGAAGATCGCCCAATTGCATGCCCTGTGGCTGATCTTGTCTGAAGATGGAAAGCATCAAGTGCGCGCCGACAAATTCACCGGCGCCGCCGACGGTGAAAAGCTTCGGGAACTGCTGAAGCATGGCCTTGGACAAATCACTCGCCCGCTGGGCAGCCGCCCCATCGAACCGCGTGAGGGCGTGAGAGCCCTGAATGAGTTGCAAAGATTCATGTGCGAGGAAACCCGCCTCGGCATCCCCGTCATGTCGCATGAGGAATGCCTTTCCGGCCTGATGGCGCGCGGCGGCACGCTCTTCCCCTCCGCGCTGGCTTTCGGCGCCACATGGAATCCCGAACTGATCGAGGAGGTCGGCCGGGCTATCGGTCTGGAAGCGCGCTCGGTCGGCTGCCACCAGGGGCTTGCGCCCGTGCTTGACGTGGCGCGCGATGCGCGCTGGGGCCGGACTGAGGAGACGTTCGGCGAAGACCCCTATCTGACGGGCATCATGGCCTCACGCTATGTGGCCGGCCTGCAGGGCGAGAAACGCGACCTTCTGGCGACGCTCAAGCATTTCGCAGGCCATTCCGCCTCCGAAGGCGGACGGAACCATGCCCCGGCCGCGCTCGGATGGCGCGATCTCAACGACACGTTCCTGTTGCCGTTCGAAATGGCGGTGAAGCTTGCCAATGCCGGCTCGGTCATGCCCGCCTATAACGACATCGATGGAGAACCCTGCCATGCGTCGCACCGCTTACTCACCGAAATCCTGCGCGATCAATGGGGCTTCGATGGCCTTGTTGTCGCTGACTATATCGGCATCAACCTGTTGCATCAGCATCATGGCGTCGCCTCGGATGCCATGGAGTCGGCGGCAATGGCCTTTAACGCCGGCCTCGATATCGAGCTTCCCGGAAACGACTGCGCCCAGCATCTTGAAACCGCGCTCGAACGCGGCCGGATATCCATCGATACGCTAAATGCGACTGTCGCCCGTGTCCTCACGGAGAAATTCAGGATCGGCCTGTTCGAAAAACCCTATGCTGACGAACAGACGATCCGGCTGCAAGCACCTGAATCGGTGGCGTTGGCGCGCAAGGTGGCGCAGGAATCCGTCGTCATTCTCGAAAACAACGGCATCCTGCCGATTTCAGGACAGCCGAAGATCGCAGTCATTGGCCCGACGGCCGACGATCCCCTGGCGCTGCTTGGCGATTATTCCTTCCCCGTCCACCTGATCGTCGCCGACCAGGTGGAAAGTACGCGCAATGTGATCACGCCGAGAGCGGCCTTCGAGGCGCGCTTCGGCGCCGAAAATGTCGTCTTCGCCAAAGGTTGCCATATCCTGGAGCAACGCGAATTCGGCAATCCCGCGTTCCCAGGGGACGTCCTGGACAGCACCAGCCTGGATGTCGAATCCAAGCTATCCCAGCGTCTCGACCTCATCGACGAAGCCGGGCAGGCGGCCAAGTCGGCCGATGTCGCCGTGGTCTGTGTCGGCGATCTCTCCGGTATTTTCCAGACCGGCACGGTGGGCGAAGGCTCTGACGTCGACAGCCTCGAACTTCCAGGCGTCCAGCAACGGCTTCTGGAAGCCGTGGTCGCGACGGGAACCCCCGTTATCCTGGTCATGTCGTCCGGCCGCCCTTACACGATCGGCGGGCTGGAGCCGAAACTCGCGGCCTTCGTCATGTCCTTCTTCGGCGGCCAGGAGGGCGGCAGCGGCCTTGTCGATGTGCTCACCGGAGAGGTGGAGCCGTCAGGCCGGCTGACGCTCTCGATTCCCCGCAGCGCCGGGGCCTCGCCTTATTACTACAATCACAAATTCAAGAGTTCGGGGACGCCGATCGCCAGGCATTTCGGCAGCCGATACCCGTTCGGCCACGGGTTGAGCTATACCGATTTTGCCTTCGAAGACCTCGTGGTCAAATCCGCCCAGGTGCCGATCGAGGGCGGCGTTGCAAGCCTCGCATTCACCATTCACAACATCGGAAATCGAGCTGGTTTCGCGGTGCCGCAGCTTTACATTCGCGACCAGGTGGCCTCTGTCGTCCGCCCCGTGAAGGAATTGAAAGGCTTCGGCAAGATGTGGCTCGACGCCGGTGAAAGCCGGCGCATGACACTCGATATCCCCTCCGACATGCTTTTCCTCACGGATATCCGTGGGGTGCGTGTCGTCGAACCGGGTCTGTTCGACGTGACCATTGGCGCGTCGAGCAATGACATCCGCCTGTCAGCAGTGATCGAGGCGGTCGGCACCACGCGAAAACTTCCGCAGAAATGGCGGATGACGAGTGAATTCTCCATTGCTTGACGGCGACCTGGCAGAGGGACCGAAAGCACAGCATGTCGCCCGAAAGCGGTGCCCGATGTTGGGTAACGACCGATCTGCAACGCGCTTCAGCACTTAGCAGGGAAGCGCCGTGCCAGTTCCGTCGTCTCGTCGCAACTCAACGGCCTGGTTTTCTCGCCACGCAACAGCAGGAACAGTTTGGCCGTCTCCTCGAGCTCTTCGATGGAATAGACCGCCTCGGAAAGATCGACACCGGCAACGACCGGACCATGATTGGCGAGAAGCACTGCGTGGCTCCCGACTGCTCGCTCTGCAACCGCCTGGGCCAGGGCTTCGTCGCCAGGGGGATAGTATGGGACGAGAGGCAGGCGGCCAACGCGCATGACATAGTAAGCCGTCAGCGGCGGAAGTACGTCATCATGGTCAAGGCCGCACAAACAGCTGACTGCGACGGAATGCGTCGAGTGCAGATGGACGACAGCGCCCGCGCGCTGCCGCCTCTCATACATGGCGCGATGGAGAAACGCTTCCTTGGTGGGCGCATCGCCCGAAATGTGCTGCCCCGCTCCATCCAGTTTGGCGATGCGTGCCGGATCGATGGTTCCCATCGACGATCCCGTCGGGGTCATCAGCCATCCGTCATCGATGCGGACACTGATATTGCCGGTCGATCCGGCGGTCAGGCCGCGATCGAACAGCGATTTTGCATAGCCGGCGATCTCATCGCGAATCTTTGTATCGCTCATGCGGGAATATCCAAGGCGCGTTCGAAGAAATCAGGGCCACCGAAATTGCCGCTTTTGAGCGCCACCTGCAACGGCCGATCGGAAAGCGTCGTCGTCCATGGCACTCCGGGTGCTATCTCAGCGCCGATGGACAGTCCCTGTATTTTGAGTGCCGAAATCACTGCGCCCGATGTCTCTCCGCCCGCGACAAGCAGGCGGCTGACGCCATTGGCCACCAGCCCCTCGGCGATAGCGGCCAGTGCGTGCTCCATCAAGGCGCCCGCCTGCTGAGTGCCGTATCTCGCCTGGTTTTCCTGCACCTCCGCGGGATCGGCGGACCCGTAAATCACGATCGGCTGCTCGGCCGGCTGGCTCTGCGCCCAGGCAAGGGTCTCTTCGACGACTGGACGCTGTGCAGCGACGGCGTCGAGATCAATCCTGCGGCTCGGCCAAAGCGCCCTCACCCTGGCGAGCTGCTGACGCGTCGCAGCGGAACAACTGCCCGCCAGAATGGCTGTTCTTGGCCGCAGCGTGGATGCGACAGCATCTTTCGCCGCTTCACGCGGTGAAAAACCGAAATTGGCCGGCAAGCCCATGGCCAGCGCCGAGCCGCCGGTGACGAGCTTGTGGCTGCGCACGACGCGTCCGATGGCACGGAGATGGTTGTCCTCGGTGGCGTCGGTAACGACATAGCGTTGTCCGGCCTGCGTGATCCCGGCAAAAGCGTCCGCGATCGCAGCGTCGCCAGCCGAAATCACGTCGTGAGGCACGAGGCCGACACCATGGGCCGACTGTTCGGCCATCAGCGCGACGAGGTCGGACCGACGCATCGGCGTCAGCGGATGGTCCTTCATCGGCGAATCCTGCAACAATTGGCGACCGACGAAAAGATGGCCGTTGAACACTGTCCGCCCGTTCTTGGGAAAGGCAGGACAGACCACCGCGATCCGCGCATCCAAGGCCTCGCTCAAGGCATCGGCGACAGGGCCGATATTGCCCTCAGCGGTCGAGTCGAATGTCGAGCAGTATTTGAAGAAAATCTGCTCGGCGCCGTGCGCCTTCAGCCAGGCAAGTGCATTGAGCGATTGCGCGACGGCGTCGGCGACCGGGCTGGTGCGGGATTTCAGCGCGACGACGACAGCGTCGGCATCGTGGCCATCGAAAGCCCGTGTCGGAACGCCAATCGACATGACGGTCCGCATGCCCTCGCGCACGAGAATGCTGGCAATATCGGTCGCACCGGTGAAGTCGTCTGCTATGACACCAAGAGCAATCGTCACGATCATCCCCGCCTGTAAGGTTTGAACCAGTCCAAGCCGTCCGTCGTTCGACCGCGAGGATTGTACTCGCAGCCGACATGGCCGGTGTAGCCGAGTCGATCGAGTTCGGAGAACAGGAAGGGATAGTTCAGTTCTTCGCCGTCCGGCTCCTGGCGCGACGGCACGCTGGCGATCTGCGCGTGGCCGGTGATCGGCATCAGCCTGCGCAGGCATGTCGTCACATCGCCATGAATGATCTGGCAATGATAGATATCGAACTGAAGTCTCACATTGGCGAGCCCGAACTCACCGATCATCCGCGCGGCAGCATGGAAATCATTGAGGAAATAGCCGGGCATGTTGCGCCCGTTGATGGGTTCCAACAGGAGATTGAGCCCTTTTTCGGCGAGCCGATTGGCGGCATGTTCCACCGCACGACGATAATCGAGCTCAGCCTGCGGGTCGTTGCGGTCGGCAAGGCCGGCCATCAGGTGGATGTTCTTCACGCCGGTGGCCTCGGCATAGACGAGCGCGCGGGTCACGCCTTCGGCGACATCATCGAAGCGGCCCGGCAGCGACGCCATCCCGCGCTCGCCGGCAGCCCAGTCACCCGGCGGCATGTTGAACAGCGCCTGCGTCAAGCCGTTGCGGGTGAGCCGTTCGCGGATATCCTCCGGCTTGAAGTCGTAAGGAAACAGATATTCGACAGCAGAAAACCCGGCCTCGGCTGCAGCGTCGAACCGATCGAGGAACGACCATTCGTTGAACATCATCGTCAGATTGGCGGCGAAGACTGGCATGGCTCACCTCGTCTTTTCCGGCAGCGCCGCGCCGGAAAGTTGCGCATAAAGACGGGCAAGCGAGGAATCGTCATCGTGTCCCATCCCCGCGCCGCTGGCGGCAAGATACATTTGCAGCGCTGCGGCGCTCACCGGCACCGGATAGCGTTCGGTCCGCGCCATGTCCTGGATGATGCCGAGATCCTTGACGAAAATATCGATGGCGCTGAGCGGCGTATAGTCACCAGCGAGCACGTGCGGGATGCGGTTCTCGAACATCCATGAATTGCCGGCCGAGGCGGTGATCACCTCATAGACCTTGTCGAGGTCGAGCCCAAGTTTCGCGGCAAGAGAGATGGCCTCGCAGGCAGCGGCGATATGAACGCCGGCGAGCAGTTGATTGATCATCTTGAAGGCGGCACCGGCACCGGCGGCATCGCCGAGTTCATAGACCTTGGCAGCCATGGCATCCAGCGCGGGACGCGCCACGTTGACGGCAGCCTTCGTTCCCGACGCCATGATCGTCAGTTCTCCGTTGGCGGCGCGCACGGCTCCTCCCGAAATGGGGGCGTCGAGATAGTGAACGCCCTTTGCCTCGATTTGCGAAGCAAGCTTTCGGGCCACGGCCGGGTCCATCGTTGCGGACGAAATAAACACGGAGCCAGCACGCATGACATCGGCAATGCCACCGGCGCCGAACAGGACGCCTTCCGTCTGCGCCGCGTTGACGACCACTGAGACCACGATATCAGCCTGCTTCGCGGCCTCGGCGATACCGGAAGCGGAGCGGCCACCCGCCTGGACGAAGCGGGAAACGGCATCTGTGGAAATATCCACGCCGATCACATCGAGACCGGCTTTCCTGAGCGAGAGGGCCATGCCCATGCCCATGGATCCAAGGCCGATCACCGCCGCCACCTGGGGTGCTGCCGCATTTTCTTGGGGAGTTGTCATAGGATGATCCCTGAATGGTGCTACGGCGCTCCAAGGGCTGGCGGGGATATTCCGTCTCTCGCAATGTTGGCAGCGCTGCCATTTTCATAACTTGTTTTGGCAGCGCTGCCAAGCGATTTTTGGCAGCGCTGCCATTGATTAACGGCACCATTCTTCTAGTATGCTCGGACAAGGCGGCCTCCCAGCATCCGTGCACTTGCCAAGCTACTGATTTACAAGGGGAAACGGCGACGCACCCGAGAACCAATTCGCGAAGGGGGCCAGGGCTGAGGATCGAAATGGACCTGAAAAATGCGCCAATCACATTGGCCGAGGTTGCGAACGCAGCTGGTGTGGGCGAAAGCACGGTGTCGCGCGTGCTGCGCAATCACGGGTCCTTTTCCGAGAAGACGCGCGCGCGCGTCATCGCCGCGGTCGACAAACTCGGCTATGTTCCCAACAAGATTGCAGGAGCCCTGGCATCGACGGGCACGCCCCTGGTTGCGATCATCGTACCCTCGCTCTCGAATATTGTTTTCGCCGATGTCCTGAGCGGCGTGACGCGGGCGCTTGAGATGCGGCAAAGGCAGGCCGTGTTCGCCGTCACGGAATATGATCCGGTGCGGGAAGAGGCCCTGGTCGCCGCCATGCTGGCGTGGCGGCCGGCAGCGGTGATGCTTGTCGGCCTGGAGCATACCGAGGGAACGCGGAAGATGCTTCGCGCCGCAGGCTGCCGGGTTCTGGAATTGCTCGATATCGACGGAGAACCGCTCGACATCGCGGTCGGATTCTCCCAACGATCGGCCGGCAAGGCCACCGCTGCCTATCTCATCGAAAAAGGCTACACCCGTATCACCTATATCGGGCATGACATGAAGCGCGATACCCGCAGCGCAAAACGCTTCCAGGGATTCGTTGAACAGCTCGATCAAGCCGGGCTTGCACTGAGAGACCGGGAAATCCGGGATGCTGCCTCCTCGGTCAGCGAAGGGAAGGAGGGATTGGCATGTGTCTTAAGCCGATCGCCCGACGTCGAGGCTGTCTATTTCTCCAATGACGATATGGCGCTTGGCGGCTATTTCCACTGCCTGTCCGCCGGCATTTCCATACCCGACCGGCTCGCGATCATCGGCTTCAACGCTCTCGACATCTGCCGCCATACCCCGCAGCCAATCGCCAGCATTCTCACGCGGCGTGTGGACATCGGACGGCTTGCCGCAGAGCTGCTTTTGGAGGATGCGCCGGCCCAGACAGTCGACGTCGGATTTTCGCTCGTCCCTGGCGCGACGGTTTGACAGGATTGCGATCGGGGATCGCGGGAATATGGAACAGGCGATCAGGTCTCGGTTGGCTCGGCCAGTTGAAGCAACCGAACCACGTTGCACTCGATCACATCCCCGTTCCGCCGGATTGCTCCAGCCTCCTCCAGGAGAATAATCGAACGATTGACCTTTGGTCGTGACGCTCCGAGAACGCTGGCAATGTCGGACTGGCTCAGGCCAAGATGCAGACTGGCCCGGCCGGGCAATTCGTCGCCGTGGATCTGATGCAAGGTTGCGATAAAAAAGCGGGCGACACGTGCGTCGAGATCATAGAGAGCGATGGTTTCCAATTGCCGCGTCGTCTCTCGCACGCGTTTGCACAGGAAGCGCATGACCGCCTCCACCGCGGCGCGGTGGCGCGCCATCAATGCCGTAAAGTCGCTCTTGGCAATGACGTAACCTTCTGCGGCAACCATTACCGTCACGTCAGCCGAGCGCGGTTCGTCGTCGAGCAGCGACATTTCACCGACGAGATTGCCGGCGTCGAAGTGCCGGAGGGAAAGCTCCCTGCCCTGAGGCGTGATCAGCGAAGCCTTGATCCGGCCGGCCGTCAGCAGGATCATGTAATTGCCTTCGTCGCCACGCTGGAACAACACCGTCCCAGGCTGCCACCGCCGACAACTGGCGAGCGCGGCCACTTCCTCGATCAGCTCGTTGGAGAACTCTTCGAAGATGGGAAATGATCGCCAGAATGCTGGGCTTCTATTGATTTCAGCCATTCCGTGAGCCTGCCCCCCCGCCAGCGCGCCTCGATAATATGAAACCGCAGCAATACCAGCTGTTTGCCGCCATGCAAGCAATTAACCCTTCGATGCCTTTCGCATAACATCGTAGTATGAAGCCAATTCCAGCGGTGGGGGCTCGACGAAATGGGGCAGAGCCCGTCTCGAATATTTTGCGGCAAGGAAAATGTCGTGACGCATCCGTTGCTCGGACGTGATTGCACGAACAACAGTGTAAACCGGTGAGAACTCCGTCCGGCCTTTGACCTGGATGCGATCGAGCTCCACGACCGCAAATCTGTCGGCAACCGCCTTCGCTGTACGTTCTCCGATCAGCAGTGGCGTTCCATAGTTCTTCGAGGCGCCCTCAAGTCGTGACGCCAGGTTGACGCTGTCGCCGAGCACGGAATAGTCGAAACGCTGGGCGGAGCCCATATTGCCGACGACGCATTCGCCGGTGTTTATACCAATCCCGATCCGCAGCGTGTATGCCTCGCGCCCGCTGGACCTGGCTTCCCCGGCCAGTTCCGCATTCAGCCGATCGATCGCGCCCAGCATTTCGAGCGCGGCCGAAACCGCGTGGATCGCATGGTCGGGATCGTCGAGCGGCGCATTCCAGAAGGCCATCAGGCAATCACCGATATATTTATCCACCGTGCCCTCCTTGAGCACGATGTCGCTCAGCGGCGTCAGAAGCCGATTGATCAATGCCGTCAACTGCTCCGGATCGTCCTTGAGCTGTTCGGATATCGTGGTGAAACCGCGCACATCGCAAAACAGGATCGACAGCGTTCTGCGCTCTCCGCCCAGCTTGAGATGAGACGGATCATCTGCGAGCCGTTTCACCAGTGCCGGGGAAAGATATTGCGAGAATGCCCGAATGATCTGCTTTCGATTCTGACGTTCCTCGGCATAGTCGAATGCAGCCTGGGCCGCTGCAACAGCGAGATAGGCCACCATTGCACCAAGCGGCGAGACGAAGACATAAGTCAACCACAAGCCGGCGCCGCTGATCGCAGCCAGCAGAAACAGGGCGAGCAGCCCGGCCGTCACGGTGCGCCAGCCGGGGGACCCGACGGAGACCGCAGCCGCCAACACACAGGCGCCGAACAGCAGCGGCAAGCCTCCGATCCAGCCCGGATGGACGACGGACAGGTTTCGCCGGAGATTTTCGAATATTGTCGCCTGGATCTCGACGCCGGCCAGCAATTTGCCTGTATGAACGGTATAGGATGTCGCGAACGCGTCGCTGGCGCCGCTTTTCACGCTTGCCGCATTCTGCAGGCTCAGCCCCACAATCACCACCCGGTCCTTGAAAAACCCTGATGGTAACATCTTCTCGGGATCAAGCGCCTGATAGTAGGACACCGTTGGAAAGGTGCGCGCTGGCCCGAAAACCTGTGCCAGCCTGTCGCCAAGCGGCGCACCGACCCTCAGCCCCGCGGCCTGCCCCAGCCGGACGGCAAACCCGTCCGTATAGGTCGGTATGCGCCGGAAGACGCCGTCCCGGCCCAGGCCGATCGATGCGATACCGGGTTTTGCCCCCGTTTCCGTCAACTCCGCGATCGGCTCGACCCGTATGAGCTGATCGGCCTCAGGCGTCACGATCAGCGTTTCGTCTCCCGCCAGCACAATGTCCGGGCCGAGAGCCCTGGCCAGAGCCAGGTCGTTTTCGGGCTTGGACGGTTCGGAGAAAATGATGTCGAGAGCGATCGCCTTGGCGCCGGCGGCACGAAGTTGCTGGATAAGCTTGGCGTGCAGTGCACGCGGCCAGGGCCACTGCAAATTCACATCGGCCATCGACGGTTCATCGATCGCCACGATGATCGGCCCGTCGGAAGAAAGTGACGGGCGCCGCAAGGTCGACATGTAGTCGAACAGTTTTAAATCGAAAAGCTGCCACGCACCAAGGCTGGTTATCGATGCGACGATGATGAATGTCACGACAGCGGTAAGGCCGGCTCGCAGTGACCGGCGACGTAGCCGATTTTCTGCCGTACCGGGTCGGCCGTTCGCCAAAAGGCTTCCTGTTGCAAGACCAGACTTCAGCAAAAGACCTCAACCAAGCGACTTCTGTCGTCAGATAACCACAGAGCACGAATTCTGCAAAGGCAAACCTGATTTGTCGTTTTGCCAAACTTGAACTCTCGTTCAGTTTCGTTAATCTGCCTTAAGTCTCGGGGGACCTCAGTTTGGCGATCATCAATTCCGGTAACGAAAAGGGCGATAATGGGCGGGATTTGCCGCCTGCGTTTGCGCGCTTATTTTGTTGAGGCGGAAAGCTATGGAGAGGCGCCAGGTTTCCAAGTCCAATAAACAGACGTTTCGTTCCTCACGACGGATAGCGGTCGCTTTCACCGCTCTTCTGTTGAGCCTCGCAGCTTCGCGCGGATTGGCCGAAACATATCCTCGGGTTTCGGCGGCCGAAGGAACGGTCGTCGCCCACAAGATCGGCGAGGAAGCGAAGTTCGTGGATCTGCCCGTCTGGCGCCCGGTGGATGTCGAACAGAACCTTCTTGCCGGAGACACGCTGCGAACCAATGCCGGCGGCAATCTCTCCATTCGTTTCGCCGACAAGACGCTTGTTCGCATGGGCCGCAACACCACGCTGATCGTAAAAAAGATCGACAGCGTCGACGAGAGCGTGCTCGGCCTGACGGAAGGATCGGTCTGGGCGCGCGCCGTGCGCGGGGGAAGCCGCCTGGAGATCGACACGCCGGCCGCCGCCGCCGCCATCCGCGGCACGGACTGGACATTGCGGGTCAGCGGCGGGCAGACGACGCTGACGGTGCTGGAGGGCGCCGTCGAACTGAAGAATTCGCATGGCGCCGTCCTCGTTCATCAAGGCGAAGGCGCGACTGCGACGCTCGGCCAGGCGCCGCGCAAATATACGCTCGTGAACCTCAGGGAACGCGAGCAGATGCTGCTCTACACCGAATTGCGCGGTGTGTTCTCGGACCTGCCGGCGACAGGCATGGACGGCCCGCGGTCGCGCGCCGAACGCCGGCGCCTATTGGCGGTTCCCCCGCGCAACCGAACTGCGGATGACTGGCTCATCCTCGCCGAGACATCGCTGCTTCTCTCTGGCCGAGCGGATGCGCGCATGGCGCTTGCCCATCTCAAGCGACCGCTTGCCACGAGAGACGAGGCGCGGGCAAAGCTTGTTGAAGCCATGCTCGCCGGCCTGGACACGCATTATGCCGAGGCCGCGCGTCTGTTCGCGGCGGCACTTCCGGCACTGTCGCATGACCGCAAGGCGGTCGCCGCCTACGGTCTCTGGTTCGCGCGCTCACTCGCCGAGCCAGACAAATCCATCCCGCCGCCAAGCCAGGCCGCCTATGCGGACGACGTTATCTCCGCACTCGCCCAGGCCAAGGCCATCGCCCATTTGAAAGGCCAGGCCGACGCCATCGCAGTGCTCGTCGCCGCGGAAAAACGCTTTCCCGACGATGCGAGACTTGCGGCGATGCACGCCGCGTTGGCTATGGAGCTTGACCGCCGCGACGAGGTGAAGGCGGCGCTCGACCGCGCTAGACGGCTCGACCCGGACGAGCCGACCTATCTTTTGATTCTGGGCCGATACAAGGCGACCATTTCGAGCGATCTGGACGGTGCGCTTGCCGATCTGCAACATGCAGCGGCAGTGGCCCCCGGTGCTGACGATGTCTGGAATGAGATCGGTTTGGTGCAGGACGATCGGAATGCCATCGTGGAGGCTAAGGCCGCCTATAAGCGTGCCATTGCCCTCAACCCCGAAAATGCAGCGCTGCATGCAAACTATGCGCGTTTTCTGATGGACAATGATCAGATGCAGGCGGCGAGGCACGAAATCGACGCGGCCGAAGCGCTCGATGCGCATTCCTATGCCGTGCTCGCAGCAAAGGGACGCTATCTTTTGCATATAGGCAAATCCGCAGAAGGGGAAAAGGCGCTTCTCGAAGCCTCGGCACAGAACCCGACATATGGAGACGCTCTCATCGGTCTTGCAATAGCCAGCTACCAGCAAGGCGCAACCGACGAGACAACGCAGGCGCTCGACAATGCTGATCGTTTCGATCCGAGCAATGCTTCGATTCCGCTCATCCGTTCGAGTATCGATCTCGATCAGTTCGAGGCTGACAAGGCAATTGCAGACGCGCGAGAAGCCCTGCGGCGCCAGCAACTAAGCGGCGGCTACCACTCGGGATATGACCCCAACCGAGACGCCTCCTCTTTTCTAGGGCTGACGCTGGCGAACCTCGGCCTGAACGAATGGGGTCAATATTACGCCGATCGCGCCTATGATCCCTTTCAGTCATCGACTTATTTCGATGAAGCGGACGCTGGTCGGCTGACGCCTTTCATAAGCCTGCCACCATCCGGTTTGGAACGATTTCCCACAGGCCAATCGACGGAAACATCCTATCTCCAAGCCGCCTTGATGAACCCGCTCTCGGTAGCTGCAGAACAGAAAAGGGTATCACTCGAAACCCGAAGCTTTTTTGAAACCGCTTTCACCGGGAATGTACTCGACCGAGGTACAGGGCCGGGTCTCGGCGGCACAATCGAGCTTCAGGGGACCAGTTATACGGGCTTGCCGCTCAGTTATTACATTCGGGGTGAAACCGAACGGCCAAAAGGGCTGCGTGACAACGATTACAATGATATCGACAACGGATTGTTTCGTGTCGGCATACGACCGACGCTGGCTGACAATCTCGTGGTTTTTGGCAACAAATATAGCACTGATGAAGGTTTTCCGGGGCAGCTATCGAACCCCAGCCCCCTGGACAATACCAGGGCGGACTATAACACAATTGGCGGCGCCTGGAGCCATACTCTAGGTGATCGCAATGTCGTCCAAATGCTTGCTGTGCTCGACAACACAGATGTACAGGAACAGTTCATTCAAAGCAGCAAGAGCGGGACACGCTTCGTCGACCAGCACCTTTCCAACCAATCTCTCACCCTTGGGTTGAACCAGATCCTTGGCATCGGACCGCTCACGTTGCGTTACGGGGCGGAAGCGGCCCAACTTCATGGCTCGACGTCGCACGTATCGTATTGGTTCGATACGGGTTTGATAGAAAGCGCCGGCCCATTCACGAGCAACAGTTTCGCAACCCGTACCTATCTCGATGCCACCTACGACCTGTCTCGCGCCCTGAGGCTCGAGGCGGGAGGCTATTTGGTCAACATCGACCGGCAAGGAGGAGAGTGGGGACCGCTCGATACACGCTTTGGTGTCGCATGGTCACCGCAAGATGGCCAGTCGCTGCGCGCATACTATCGCCAAGACACCCAGTTTCCAACGAACTATACTTTGTCCCCCATATCGACAGTCGGGCTCGCACCGATGGACCTCCCAGTCTTCGCGGGAGGGCAAACGCAGACGACGGCTGTGCGCTGGGATGCGGAATGGAACGAGCGGTTGTTCACTGCTGTTGACTACCAGCACGTCAAGTTCAATGGCCTGTCGCTTTCTATTGAAGATTCAACGATTTTCTTTCCCGTATCGGATGGTGAGATCGATCGGTTGAACTTTTCCAGCAATTACTGGATCGGCAATGGGATTGGCGCATTCGGTTCCTTGACGCTGAATAGAAGCCGCGACCTGACCCCAGGCTTCGACGGCTTGGAAGTCCCCCTCGTGCCAAATTATGAAGCGCAAGTCGGACTGAAATACGTGCACCCGTCACGCATCACGGCATCGATAGCCCAGAACTTCATTGGTCAACGCGTTGGTTTGCAGCAGCTTGACGATAACGGAGCTCCAATATCGATCAAGCTGAAACGCTATACGACCATGGACGCCGCACTGAGATGGACCTCCAAAAATCGCGCACTCGATTGGGGATTAGCCGTCACCAACATTTTTGACACGCGATCGGAATCGGCCCTCGATATCCCCGCACCAGGTCGAACGATCAAGGCAACCTTTACCGCACGCTTCTAGTTCTACTGTGTCACTAAATTCGGCTATGATACCTGATTTGGCAACAAGGACATCGGGTGAGTTGTTTGGCAATAACGACAGCGATATGTCGCAAGCGTTAGGCGATCTCTTTGAGGGGCGCTACAACGTAGTGCAACACTCTTGCTGCTTGCCTGTTCGGATGTTGCAATGAAGGCTTCGCCTTGGTAACGGTTGCAGGCTCATAATCATAGGGGGTATAAAATGAGTTACCGTATTGCGGCTGGCGACGACTTGGATAGTATTGCGAGACATTTTTCGACCACTGTTTCTAACATAGCTTATTCTCAAATAAATCTCGGCGTGGCCTACGAGACCAATGCTGTAGTTGACCTCGACACCTCTAACGACATGTTCACATATCTGGACATGATCCATTTAATCCTGGCTTCTCATGATGGCGTGATGTTCGATACGTATCAGGAAACTTACTGGCAGAGGGATGGAAGTTCGAAACCTGTTGATTTTAGCGATGAGTCGTACACGATGATGACCGTAGACCTAAGAGATGGAGACGATGTCTTTAAAGGTGCTGACGGCTGGACTACGGCTAAGGGTGGCGATGGGAATGATCAAATTGCTGGCGGCAGCTGGGAAGACGACCTCTATGGTCAATCTGGTGCTGATACTTTGCGCGGTGGTGGCGAGGACGACCTCCTTGTTGGCGGTAGCGGTTCCGATATATTGATCGGGGGATCGGGAGAGAATGAACTTGAGGGTGGCAATGGTTCAGATACTTTTATCTTCAATCAACACACTGAAAAATCTACGATTACAGATTTCGTGAGCGGCAATGACTCCGGGCACGATGTTATCGATTTGACGGCAGTTGACGCAATCACCGATATAGCCGATTTGAAGGCAAACCATCTGACGATATCAAATGGTGAGGCGGTAATCGCTTGGGCAGGTGGACACAGAGTAACGATTGAAGGCATCACAAGCGCCTCACAGTTAACTAACGCAGATTTCATTTTCCATTGAGCGACCTAGCGCGCCGCAATCTGTCGGCGCGCCGCGCTCATCCCCGCACCGCGTCTGGGCAATGGGCCAAGTTGGTTTATGAGCTGTCCGCGCTCAATGACCCACCATCGTGTCCGTCGTTACGCGGGACACGTCCGATGATTGTAATTCGGAGGAACCGGGGACCGACTCGGTCTACCTGCGCATCCACAAGGATGACAATCTGGTTGCCTTCCATTGGTCACTTGATGGGCGTTTCTGGAAGATGGTGCGAATCTTCGCACTCGGCTCCGCTGACGACGCCTTCAGCATGGGGTTGCTCGCTCAGGCGCCGCTCGGTCAGCCATGCCGGGTGAAGTTCGACGAAATCGCAACGTCGTCCGTGCGGATCGAAAACCTCCGCAACGGCAGCTAGATCGGCGAACATTCCGACTGAGCCGTTTGGATTTCCCGTTAACAGGGTTTCGGGAGCGTCCCTTTCGATGGAGACTTGCCGGCGCCGCCTTGCGCTGCAAAGCCATGACTCTGTTGGGGGGATGCATATCCGTGACGCAGTGCCGGCCGTGTTTGATCGGAGCTTTGATTTTTGCTCACAGTCCGAACGAAATCGATGTCAACGACCCGCGGCGTGAAGATGGCAGCTCCTTTCAGCCCAATTGGCATTGATCATGTCGTCTTCCTGGTCAACGATATGGACGATGTCCTCCGCTTTTATGTTGACGTCATGGGCTGCCGGCCGGGATATTCCTATCCAGCGCTCGGCATGGAGCAGGTGGGGTGCGGATCATCCCCATCATACTGTGGGATACGACGTATCCCGGTGGCAAGCCGGTCTGTCGCAAGCGTCAAACCGGCAGCATGCAGGACAAACAGAGACCTCGCGACCAAGTTGGAACACGGGCCGAGTAGCGAGAGCCTCCTGACGGTGTGACAACCGGCAGGCTTAATCAACCGAACACCTTGGTCAGCGCATTGTCGATCGCATGGGTCAGCGTATCGATATCGCTCTCGGAGGCGATCAGTGCCGGGCTCAGGCAAAGCGTATTGTTAAGCCCGGGAATCGAACGGTTGGTCGCGCCGATGATGACGCCCTGCGCCAGGCAGTCCGCGACAACGGCCTGGACCTTCTTCTCATCGGCCGGCTCTTTGGTCTTGCGGTCGGCGACCAGTTCGGTGCCGCAGAAGAGACCGGCGCCGCGCACATCGCCGATGGCGGCATGGCGTTCCTGCAGCGCACGCAGGTTGCCGAGCAGGCGTTCGCCCATGCGCACGGTGTTGTCGAGCAGGTTCTCGTCCTCGATGATGCGCATGTTCTCAAGCGCGGCCGCCGGTCCGGCGACGCAGCCGCCGAAAGTCGAAATGTCACGGAAATAGGACAGGGGATCGGCGGGATCGTCCTTGAACATGTCGAACACCCGCTCGGTCGTCACGGTGCAGGAAATCGCGGCATAACCGGACGCGACGCCCTTGGCCATGGTGACGAAATCCGGCTCGATGCCGTATTGCTGGTAGCCGAACCATTTGCCGGTGCGGCCGACGCCGCAGACGACTTCATCGATGTGCAGAAAAATATCGTATTTGCGGCAGATGTCCTGCACCCGCTCCCAGTAACCGCGCGGCGGAGTGATAACGCCGCCGCCAGCGGTGACCGGCTCCAAACAAATCGCGCCGACCGTATCGGGGCCTTCGCGCAGGATGACGTCCTCAATGGCATCCGCGGCACGCTCGCCATAGTTCTCGACCTCGCCCCACTGGCTGCGATATTCCAGGCAGTGCGGCACTTCGACGAAGCCTTCCGGCAACGGGCCGTATTGCAGCCTGCGCTGCATCTGTCCGCCAGCTGCGAGGCAGCCGAGCGTCGTGCCGTGATAGTCGCGATCGCGATAGAGGATTTTGTATTTCCGGCCGCCATGATGACGTTCGGAAATCTGGCGGACCATCTTGAAGACCTTCTCATTGGCCTCCGAACCGGAATTGGAGTAATAGACGCGCGTCAGCCCCGGCATCTTCTCGCTCAGCCGCTTGGCAAACAGGGCGCCCGGAATGGAGCCGGCCGCACCGGCATAGTAATTGAGCTTGACCAGTTGATCGCGCACGGCGTCGGCAATGCTCTCGCGGCCGTAACCGACATTGACCGTCCAAACGCCGCCCGAGAGACCATCGAGGAATTCCCGGCCGGTCGCATCCCATAGCCGCATGCCCTTGCCTTCGACGAACACGCGCGGGTCGCCCGTTTCGAACGGCTTATGCTGGGTCAGGTGGTGCCAGACATGTTCGCGGTCGGCTGTGACGACATGGCTGATATCGTTTGGAGACGTCGTGATGTTCATTTCGGAGTTCCCTTATGCAGACGATTGTTGGAAACGGAGCACGACGCACGCTTTGTTTCAGGCCTTGCGCCGGCACGGCGGGCGACGCGAAACAGGACGATCGCTGAATTGACGACAGCAAGCGACAACAGCGCATGGAGCATGGTCTGGATACCAGATGAAACGATCAGTTTGCCGGCGATCAACGGAAAGCCGAACACCCCGATGAAATAGGCCAGTGCGAACAACAGCAGCGACTGCGGCATGAGGCCTGCCGGCGCCTCGTTGGCAGCGAGGCCGTTGATCACGGAATAGGTCAGCCCGTACCCCACCCCCAGCATCGCCGCGGTTCCGAGATAGGCCAGCGGGTTGGACGGCATGAAAAGGAATAGGATGATCGAGGCCAGCGTCAGGCTCGTCAGGACCAGAAGTGAATGGAACGGGTCCTGCTTGACGACATGTTTTGCAAGGAACAGGCGGCCAGAGATCGCAGCCGACATGAAGCCAAAGAAGAACAGGGAATAATCGAACCCGTGCGCTTTGGCATAGCTGGTCTGAAAGCTGGACAGCCCACCGAAGATTGCGCCGCCGACGCCAACCATGACGATGGAATATATTGCAGGCGAAGCGACGACCTGGCGCGCGGCACTGAACGAGATCTTGTTGACATGCGGCACAATCTTGCCAGCGCCGGTCAGCCGGACATGGAGCCAGAAATAAAGCGCGCCGCCGATGAGGCTGGAAAACGACGCCAGCGCGAAGGCCGTTTCGATCGGCAACGACAAGCCGGTGGCAATACGGCCGACGATCGGTCCGGCACCGATGCCCGACATCATCGACCCCGAAAGCAGGGCGAAGGACTTGATCCGGTGTTCCGGCTCGATGATCGCGGCGACCAGGATGGGTCCGAGCGTATAAAACGTGCCCCAGCCGATGCCGAGGATCAGGCCGACGGTCATCAGGCCCGCCCCGGCTGAAGGGAACAGGGCAAAGCCCAGCCCCGAAGCCGCAAGAAACAGTCCCGAGACGGCCACGGCCCGCGGGGAACCGATGACGTCGGCGATGTGGCCGGACAGGATGACCAGAACGACGGTACTGAGCGTGGCGGCCGAGATCACCAGACCCGCCATCGCCTCGTTTCCGCCGCGCTGCCCCACCAGCATCGGAATCAGAAAGGTCACGCCATAGGCGATCGAAAGGAGAAATCCACCGATGCAGAGGATGGCAAATTCGCCGCCATCGACTTTCTTCTGCGCAACGGAGATGTTCATGTGTCCACGTGCCCCCGCGATGAAACACATCCGGACTTCCGTGGCGACGAGCATCCTGCAACACCGTGGAGACGGCGCGTTGCGCGGCATTGCCTGTGACACGGTGTTTCCTCCGGAATGTCGCGATCATGGAAATCACGTTTGGACTTCATCAACAAGTCGTTTTCTTTGTTTCCATAACCCATTGAAAAACATGATATCATCGTTCATATGTTTCGAAATGATCAACACTCTCAACACGCCGGCGGAGGTATTGCATTGATCGACGATCTGGGCGGACGACTTCGGCATGTCCGCGAACTTCACGGCCTGTCGCAAAGACAGTTGGCCAAACGCGTGGGCGTGACCAACTCGACGATCTCGCTCATTGAATCGAACAGCAGCAATCCGTCCGTCGGTGCACTCAAGCGCATTCTCGACGGGATACCGATCGGGATGGCGGAGTTCTTCGCCCTGCAGCCAGCCGCTCCGAAAAAGGCCTTTTACCGGGAAGACGAATTGATCGAGATCGGCAAGGGTCGAATCTCCTACCGACAGGTCGGAGAAAAGACATTCGGCCGTGCTCTTCAGATTCTGCGCGAACGATATCAACCGGGCGCCGACACCGGCTCCATTCCTCTCGTCCATGATGGCGAAGAAGGCGGGATCATCCTCAGCGGCAAGCTGGAAGTGACTGTTGACGGCGAGCGCCGGATTCTCGGCCCGGGCGACGCGTATTACTTCGACAGCCGCAGGCCGCACCGCTTCCGATGCGTTGGGCCGGTCGTCTGCGAAGTCGTGAGCGCATGCACCCCGCCGACGTTTTAGTCGGGTGTCAATTCGCGGCAGATCTCGCCCAGCTTATCAACTGAGCGCAGCAAACGAGACGTCGGCTCATTGGGCGCAGTTGAGCTTATAATGGTGGGAAAGGACGGGCTGAAACGAAGGAGACGCATGCCGACCTGCAGGATGCCGGCGACATGCCCCCTCGGATCCAAACGAGAGGCGTTTGCCTTTGGCTGCTCCGGTGTTATGTAATACGCAACCAATCAGCATTGCGGGACTCACATTGGAACCTCAGATCCGACAACATAATTTGCGGCAGCAGGCATTGGATATCCTCAAAGCGCGACTGGTTTCCGGAGCATTGGCACCGGGTGAGATTTACTCCGCTGCCGCCATGGCGGCAGAGCTCGGCGTTTCCAACAGCCCGGTACGGGAGGCGATGCTGACGCTGGTCCATCAGGGTCTCATGGAAACCGTCCGGAATCGCGGATTTCGGGTTATCCCCATTCGGCGCAAGCAGCTGGAAGATATTTATAAGGTTCGGCTCCTGCTGGAAATTCCGAGCATCCACACGCTTGCAGGTATGCCGGACCAGGTGCGCAAAGTGGAGTATGAGCTGCGTGCGAAGCTCGCTGAACTCCGCCAGAGTGCAGAGAACAATGACATTGTCACCTATTTGAAAGTCGACAAGGCGTTTCATCTCCAGCTTCTCGGGATACTCAACAATCCCTATCTGGTGTCGACCATCGAAACGCTTCGCGACCAGGTGCGACAGTATGGCGTGGGTGGCGTTACCGCCCACGCCGTTCTTTCCCGTTCGGCCAGCGAGCACGAGAAAATACTCGAAGCCATTCTCGCGGGCGACGGTGACAAAGCGGCGGATCTGATGAGGCATCATATTCATCAGTTGATCGAAGACTGGGGCGGCCCGGCGTCAAATCAACCAGCCTAGAAATCATTTTCAGAGCTTACAGTCGGACCCCGGCCGTTCTACCGCGTGCACGCAGGTTGCGCCACCAAACTTGCATCACCAGCAAGAACGGCATATATAATATGTAACCGATAACCCATTGTGACAGTCCGTGGAAAATATTCTTCAGCAAATGAATTTGCGGGACCAGGCGCTCCAGGTCCTGAAACTGAGACTGGTATCGGGCGACCTTGCGCCAGGTCAGATCTATTCCGCTGCGGCGCTGGCCGCAGAACTGGGCGTATCGAACAGCCCGGTCCGTGAGGCCATGCTGACACTGGTCAATCAAGGCCTGATGGAGACGGTGAAGAATCGTGGCTTCAGGGTCGTTCCGCTCAGCGACAAGGAACGGCGTAATATTTATGAACTCAGGATGCTCCTGGAGATACCGTCCATGGTCAAGCTCAGCACGGTGAAAGACATCGTCGCTCAGCGATTTCAGGAGTTTTCAGAGATTGCCACGACCATGGTCAGACACGCCAAGGAAGGTGACATTGTCGGCTATCTCGACATGGACCGGCAGTTCCATTTGGGCCTGTTGCAACTGCTTCAGAACGAGCAGCTTGTTTCCATCGTCGAAAATCTTCGGGACCAGTCAAGGCAATATGGTTTGAAGGCGCTATCGGAGCGCGGGGGATTGGTGCGGTCGGCTGAGGAACACCAGCCCATCCTGGACGCGATCGTGTCGGGCAATGGTCCGCTGACCGCAACGTTGATGACCAATCATCTCAGCCATCTCGTGGGAGACTGGGCCTGAGATATGCTTTTTCATCAGATATGCTTCGGAGTCTATCAGGCCTGAACAAAGCACGTCGCCTGCGGTAGCGCGGCGACGTGCTCCTGGAAGCGAGCAGTTATATTGGGAGGTTACTCGCGTCAGAAGCCGTATTTCGGCGGCGTCGAACCTTGCGTGTAGATCTCGGCACTCTTTGCGGCACCATACGAGGTGTCGTTCTTTTCCAGGATCTTTGCGTAGTCGCCAGTCTTGATCAGGTGGTCATAGGCGGCTTTGAGCGCCGGAAGCATCTGTTCCGAATTTTCGTTTCGCGCAACAGCCGTGGCGCATGGGCCGCCGCCGATTTCGCCGGACGCGTTCAGTGCCGGATTCATGCGAATGGATTCCTGCGCACCACCCCGATTGATGAGAACGCCGTCGACGCGGCCGCTGTTCAAGGCAAGAATGGCATTGCTGATCGACGGAAATGCGCTGACGGTGGCTGCCTTGTCGCATTTGGCTGCGCCGGTCTTCAAAGTCTCCAGCTCAGCGGATCCAGCCATCGCACCGACGATGTGGCCGCAGATCTCCGAAACCTTCTTGGGCTTGAAGCCCTTTGCGTCAACGACCAGGAACGAGCTGTAGTCCTGCCAGTCGGTGACGAAATCCGCGACCTTAAGGCGCTCTGTTTTGACATAGAATTCACCGAAGGAAATGTCGTACTTGTTCGCCTGCAGGCCGGTCAGGGCTGCCGCGAACGGGATCAGGCTGATCTCGGCTTTCAGGCCGAGTGTCGCTGCAACCGCGTTGGCCAGATCGACATCCATGCCCTTTAGCTCGCTGCCGTCTTTATAAGCCAATGGCTTTCCGACATCCGGCACGGCGATGCGCAGAACTCCAGCATCCTTGATCGCCTTGGGAAGCATGGCTGCGACGTCATCCGACTTCGCGATGTCCTGCGCCTGCACTGTTGTCAGCGACATGGCTCCGACAACCGTCGCTGTCAGGATCGACAAAATGTTGCGCCTACTAAGCATTTTCATTCCCCTCGGTTCGTGCAGTTCGCGACCGGTTCGATAACGACTGCCTCGTTGACAATGGTGTCTTACGGGTGATATATTACCGCTTATCGACAGCAGTGCAAGAACTTTTTTGGCAGACGATGGCCGGACAAGAAATGGGGCAACCCGCTGAGATTGCGGCCGAATGAACCACAATATCGAGGTGAGAACAGCACATGGATAAGCCGAGTTATGACGTCATTATCGTTGGCGGAGGTCCGGCCGGGCTGTCTGCCGCGTGGGAATTGCGTGAGCGTAACCTTCTGGTGCTGGAGAAGACGCATCGGCTTGGCGGCCGCCTCTATTCCGTGGCGCGTGGTGATTATTGGCTGAACCTCGGCGGACATCTCTTCCCGCCTCCGGGCTCGCATATGCGCAACATTCTTCATTCGATCGGCCTCGATATCATTACCATTCCCGGCAACAAGTTCGCCATCTGGTGGGGCAACAAGGTCTACAAACCCAAGGCGGTGTCGATGCTGCCCTTCAGCATGAAGATGAGTTTGGGCGAGCGGATCGCCCTTGCTCGTCTTGGCCTGCGCATCATGAAAGCGGTCAAGGGCTGGCAAAAGGAAATGGTGCCGGTTTATGGCGAGAGCAACCAGCGTCGCCGCGCACGCGTCGCCCGCTTCATGGCGAACCAGACGTTCCGCGATTTCCTCGGTCGTTTGCCGAAGCGATTGGAAGCCCTGTTCCAATCTGCATCGCGTCGCGCCGCCGCCGAGGCGGAGGATCAGCATGCTGGCGTCGGCGTGTCGCTGTTCGGCGCTGTCTGGGCCGGCAAGGGCGATTCCATGGCGCTCAATCTCGATGGCGGTTCCGGCCGGTTCGGCGAGAGAATGATGGAACTTCTCGGCGACCGTGTTCGCTATCACACGACGGTCAAGTCAGTGGCGAAAACGGGCGACCTAGTCACGGTTGTCTATGAGACCGATGGCATCGAATACACTGCGATTGCCAGGCAGGTCATCGTCGCCGTACCGGCCTATCAGGCCGCGGAAATCGTCCGCAACATTCCTCAGGACGTGAAAACCGTACTTGAGAGCGTTCAGTACGGCCCCTTCCCCACCATGGGCATCATCACCGATGAAACCGGGCCAATGCCTTATGACGATATCTACGCCATCACCACGCCGGATGCGTCGTTCGACATGTTCTTCAATCACGCAAACCCACTTCGTACCGGTGGCCCGCGCAAGCCGGGCGGCAGCCTGATGGTCTATTCCGGCGGCGCGCCCGCACGCGAAATGCTGAAGCTGACGGACGAAGGGATCAGGGACACCTATCTTGCCGACGTCTACAGGATGTTCCCCGAGCTCAAGGGGCACATCAAGGAAACAATCGTTCAGCGATGGGTGCCGGGAAACACCTATCGACCCGCCGGCTTCAACTTCGACCCCATGCTTGCCTATTGCGAGCGCGACGATGTCGACATCCATTTCGCCGGCGATTATTTCGCCGAGATCGGCAATATGGAAATCGCCACCGGCACCGGCCACGAGGCCGCAAAGCGGGCGCGCGCGCGCCTGCTCAGCAAGCAGGACCGGGCCGCCCCGTTGCATGTCGTCAGCTCTGCCGGCGCGGCCTCCGGCGTCGGCGGAAAATAGCCATGACGCCTTGCCGCTTCGGAATCATCGGCGCCGGCGTCGCTGCAGAGACGCATGCGCGCGAACTGCGCAACGTGACCGGCGCAGAGCTGGTATCGGTTTTTGCAAGAAGCCAGGAAAAGGCGGCAGCGTTTGCCGCCGCCTTTTCGATTCCAAAATGGTCGAGCGATCTCGACGAATTCCTTTCCGACCCGACGATCGATGCCGTCATCGTGACAACGCCCAATGGCCTTCACAAGGACTATGCGGTTGCCGCCGCCAGGTCAGGCAAGCATGTCATCGTCGAGAAGCCGCTCGAAATTACCTCCGACCGCGCCCGTGACGTCATCGCCGCCTGTGCCGAAAGCGAGGTTGGCCTGTCCGTCATCTATCACCGCGCGCATTCCGATGCAGCCCTGCAGGCCCTATCCGATGTCCGGAACGGGGCCCTGGGACGGATCTTTCTCGTCAGCATCCTGGACAACGAATTCCGGCGGCCTTCCTACTATTCTGGCGATGCCTGGCGCGGCACGTGGGCGATAGAGGGCGGTGGTTGCGTCATCACCCAGTCGACTCACCTGATCGATCTCGCGCAGTTCTTGCTGGGACCGATTTCCTCTGTCTTTGCCATGACCAGGACAGCCTTTCACGACATCGAAACCGAGGATGCGGCTGTTGCCGTGTTTGCTTTCAAGTCTGGTGTCATGGGATCATTCTCGTCATCGACAGCCGCCTTCCCCGGCCAGCGGCACCTGCTGACGATCAGCGGAAAGAGAGGCACGATCGTCATCAATGGGGAGCATGATGAGATATTGTTTCGCGAGACGGCGGACGAGGGGGAGACCCATTCGACGCCTGGCGGATTCAGTTTCAAGGACTTGCAAAATCCTCGTGACTTCCCGACCAAAGGCCAACGCGCGCAGCTTCAAGCCATTGTCAACGACCTGCGCGAAGGCAAGATTCCAGATGATGGCGCGAGAGCCCTGATGTCGGTCCAGGTCGTAGAGGCGATCTACCGCTCTGCATCCGAAGGAAAACCCGTCTCGCTACCACTCAGTTTATAAGGCCGGCAGCACGCGACAGAGGATCATCGCCAAACGATAGGGCCTCAGACAAAATGGGGCCGGCAGAGCGGCCCCATCACGAATTTTCTTAACGAAAGCGTACTGCTACGCGGCGTTGATTTGGCGCCAGTTGCTGTACCATTTGCCAAACAATGCAAGCTGAGCCTCGACATAGCCGCGCTGGCTGTCCGTCAGCGCGTCCGTCTCGTTGAAGTGCAAAGTATATTCCTTGTCGCCCTTCAAGGTCATCATGTACTTGAAGTAGAGCACGAGATCCGGGCCTTCGTCGAAGGAGGAAAGGACGGCAAGTGCTGCCTCCAGTTCCAAGGCGAGCTTGCGCGCCTTTGCATCTCCCGCGGCGGCTGCTTCCGACAGTTTGCAGAGATGAATCACCTCCTGCGGCAGAACATTGCCGATGCCGGTGATCGCACCCTTGGCGCCGCAATTGACGAAACCGTGCACGACGGCGGTGTCGACACCGACCATCAGCGTGACGTCATCGTCCCGGCTGGTGATGTTCTCGGCAGCATAACGCAGGTCCGCGGGACCGCCGAATTCCTTGAAACCGACGAGGTTCGGATGTTCCGCGCGCAGGGCGAAGAACAGATCGGCTCGTGTTGCAAAACCGTAATACGGGCTGTTGTAGATGACCGCGGGCAGATCCGGCGCCGCCGCAAGGATCGCCTTGAAGTGCGCGCGCTGGGCGGAGATGACGGAGCCACGCGACAGCACGCGCGGTATAACCATCAGTCCCTTGGCTCCGACCTTCTGGGCATGCGCCGCATGGGCAACGGCAGACGCGGTATTGACCGCGCCAGTGCCGACGATAACAGGCACGCCGGCCTTGGCCAGACGCTCGACGCCTTCCATGCGTTGTGCGTCCGTCAACAGCGGCCAATCGCCCATCGAGCCACAGTAGACGACAGCGGACATTCCACCGGCGATCAATTCTTTCGCCTTGCGCACCAGTGCGTCGAAATCCGGGCTGCGATCGTCCTTGCAAGGCGTCATCAATGCAGGAATGACCCCTGAAAATATCTCGACCTTCACGTCAATTCTCCTTTGGCCCTCTCGGGATAAACCATGGCGGCCCCTTTTTGCGGAGCTGCCGTTGATCGTTATCGGGCAGCCCGCGTCAAGTAGTCAGGGTTCACCGAAGCCAGGGCGGCCTTCAGCGATTCCCTCTCGGCCGCCGTATATTGCGGGATAGGCGCACGGACGGGACCGACCGTCAAGCCGAGGATTTCGCAGGCGGCCTTGACGCCGGCATTGTAGCGGCCGTTGCCGAGCAGGCGCACGATCGGATTGATGTCACGCCATACCGAAACGAGCGTCTGGTCGTCGCCGCTTTCACTTGCCTTTTGCAGTTTTGCCAGAGCCGGAGTCATGAAATTGGCAATGCCCATGACCATGCCGGGCGCCTTCGATGCCAGTGCCGGAAGCATCAGGACGTCCTCGCCGTTGAGCAGGGTAATGTCCTGCGAATGGTCTGAAAGCAGGTTGAACATCTGCATGATGTTCGCCGAGGAGTCCTTGACATATTTGACTTGCGGAATTTCGCGGGCGAGCTTCACCAGGAAGTCGACATCGAGATGCAGACCGGTAGCGGGCGGGAAGTTGTAGGCGCAGATCGACAGGCTCGTCGCGTCCGCGACAGCCGCGTAATAAGCAAAAGCCTCGTTGAAGCCGATCGGCTCGTAATAGGGCGTCGCCAGCATCACCGCAGTGGCGCCGACCCGTTCGGCATGCTTGGTGAATTCGATTGCCTCGCGAGACGAGGTCGCGCCCGTATGTGCCAGGACAGCGGCACGTCCGGCCGTCTGCTCGACGACGACTTCGACCAGACGCAGACGTTCCTGATGCGAAAGCACCGAGAATTCACCGGTGCCGCCTGCTGGCACGAAGCCATCGACACCATCGGCAATGTTCTGGTCGACAAGCTTGCGAAGTGCTGCTTCGTCGATCTTCTCGCCATCGGCGGTGAATGGCGTGACGATTGCGGAAAGTACACCCTTGAGGGTCATGTTATATCTCCTGGATCGAAATTGTCAGAGCGGGGCGAAGCCATCGGCGAGACCGTCGTCCTCGTCCGCAGCGATAATGAGAAAACCGTTGATGTAGGCGCGGCCGGTGAGAGCGGGTGTCGTGAACTTGCGATCCGGCGTCTCCCGCACCCGCTTCGCGGTGACGGTGAAGGTCGAACCGATAATGCTCTCTGTCGTCAGCGTGTCACTCGCGGCGATCCTGCCTTCGGTCACCAGCTTGGCGAACAAGGCGCTCGTGCCGGTGCCGCATGGCGAGCGATCAATCACGCCCGGAGGCGCCACGACGACGATCTTGGCGCGATCTGGCGTAGCAGCATCGTACTCGTAAAACAGCACCTGATAGACGTCGAGAAGATCGTTCGAAAGCGGATCGTAAACACCGTCCGCCGTGTAGGTCTCCTTCAGCCGCCGCGCGAGACGGACGATCTCTGTCGCGTTGCCGCGATCCAGCGAAAGGCCAATCGTCCGGGCATCCACCGAAATGTAGTAATCACCGCCGTAGAGCAGCTCGACCGGCATGCTCTGGCCGTCGACCTCGCACGCGCCTTTCGAGACGACGAAGGATTCGACATTGGTCAGCGTGATGGTGGTGAACTTTTCGCCATCACGGCGGGCCGTCACACCGACCGGGCCGGCAGGTGTGCGGATGCTGAATTCCGTCCGGGTCGGGCTGTCGCGCCAGAGGTTCGGCAGCATGCCCAGTTCGACGATGACCGACGCGAACCCGATCATGCAATGGCCGCACATGGGCGGATAGGAGCCAGGTTCAAGGATGACAGCGCCAATATCGCAGCCGTCCTCCTGGCTATGGATGGGCAGAACGGCACAGGTCAGGCCGCCGCCGCGGGGCTCATGGACGAGCCGCCGGCGCCAGTGATCGGCGTTGTCGCGCAACCAGAGACGGGCTGCATTGACGGTGGTGACGTCACCGGGCAGATCAATGCCCGAGAGCACGATGCGTGTGGGATTTCCTCCCGTATGTGAATCGACAGCGAGGAATTCCTGTCGGCCTGCCCGATCGAGCCACTTGATGGCGGCTGGCGGAAGGGTGCGGCTATCGGACATCACTTCGTCACCTCGAAGAGTGCCCGGCCCAGGGCCTTGTGATCGACGCTGATGCCAAGGCCCGGCGTTTCCGGCGCACTACCCCGCCCCTGGTGCGAACGGGGCGCGTAGCCGGCGATATGTTCCTTGGTCCAATCATTGAAGAAGGAGGCATGCAGGAGCGCGTCGGCACGGGTGCTCGCGGCAACATGCGACACGGCCGCTGTCGTGACGTCTCCGCCCCAGACATCCTCGATGCACATCGTCATGCCGAGATCCGTCGCCAGGTTGCGCATCCGCACTGCCCCGGTAATGCCGCCCACGCGCGCGAGCTTGATGTTGACCGAGCCGGCTCCGGCTTCGTATTTCGCGCGATAGAGCTCGGCCGCGTTGACCACAGATTCATCCATGACGAGGGGAAACGAGCTCATTTTCTGGACGATGGCGCAGTCCATCGTGTCCCTGCACGGCTGCTCGATATAAATGTCGAGGCCGGCCATTTCGCGGACGGCGATGATTGCTGCCTGGAGATTCCAGCCGCCGTTCGAATCCGCCACGATGACGGCGTCATTCGGGCAGGTATTCACGACGCTGCGCGTGCGCTCGGCATCTTCATAGGGATCGTTGCCGACTTTCACCTGGAACCGGTTGATGCCCGCCTTGCCACGAACACGGACGAATTCCGCCATTTCCTCAGGCGAAGCGAGCGGCACGGCCTCGTAAAGAGGGAAGCTCTTCTGGGCAACGCCGCCGATCAACTTGGAAATCGGAAGGTTGGCGACCTTGCCGAGAATATCCCAGCAGGCGACGTCGATCGCGCTCTTGGAACTGTTCTGACCGAGCAGGACAGCATCCATGGCCTCGTGGATGATGATCAGGTTCGTCGGATCCAGACCGATAAGCGAAGGCGCCATCACGCGGATGCCTTCGCGGGTTCCTTCCGCGAAGGCCGGCAGATAGGTCCCGCCGAGCGTGCTGCTCTCGCCCCAACCCTCCACGCCGTCGTCGGTCAGGATCCGAACCAGGGTCGACGCCTGGCTCTGCGCCGCCCTGCCCTTGGACATGACATACTCACCATGAGCATAGGTGAGCTCATAGCCGTAAACTTCTATGGAGGCGATCTTCATCGGACTTCATGCCTTAGTGATTGGTAACGGGTAATATATTACATGTGACTGACGGAGTGTCAACACGAAGACCGCCTCCATTTTGGCGGAGGCAGCCACTTCGTGGACACTATCCAAAAAGCGCCGAGAGATGCGGATTCAGGAAGAGATCTTGCGGATCCATCTGAAGCCGCACGCGCTGAAACCGCTCATAATCCGGATAAAGCGCCTGCACACGCTGCCTATCGAGAAAGTGAAGCTTGCCCCAATGTGGGCGTCCCGCGAGCGGCTGAAGCGCCTCGTCGACCGCGCATAGGAAGGGTTCGTAATTGCGACCGATCTCACCGGAGACTGAAATCGACGTGCTGTCCCGGCCGCTCTGCGCAGACAGGAAGCCCCGATCCGCCTTTTGCCAGCGCACCTGGAGCGGCGAAATTTCTTCCGGGAAACGCCTGAGCATCAGGTCGCGCATGATGTCGACGGCAGCCCGAGCCTGGTCGGCGCCGACCATATATTCAAGCTCGTGGAACTCAGCCACCGTCGTTCCGTCAGGATAGATGCGATAGGCCCGGCCGGTTCGACGGTTGATTTCGCCCAGAGGCTCATCCGGCAATTCACCGGGGACTTCGCGCAGCAGTTTTACGAAGCAATGATCTGCCGGCACATCGCCAAGCTTATACATTTCAGCCGAGCGGTCGGTGGGCATCCACCAGAACGAAAAATGCCTGTATTCCGCCAGCAGATAGTCCCATTGCCGGAGGACTTCAGACATCGGCAGAATCATATTCTCTTCCCGCAGGCCATAACTGGGAACCAGGTCGAGGCCGACACGCAGGACCGGTCCAAGCATGCCCACGGCGACTTGGGCAGCCAGCAGGTGCTCCGGCGTGCTGGCGTCGATGTCGATGACCTCGCCCATCCCGTTGACGACGCGAACGCTATTCACCCGCGACGACATCGAGCCGAAATGGATTCCGGACCCCTTCGTGCCAGTCGCAACGGCGCCGGCCACGGATTGAACGTCGATGTCTCCCTGGTTTGCGATCGATAGGCCGGCATCCCACAGCGACTGCCCAATGTCCGCGATCCGCGATCCCGCCCAAACCTCAGCTTTGCTTGCCGCCCTATCGACAGAAATCACGCCCGTCAGCTTGGACAAATCGAGGAGGAGGCCCTTGGTTTCGACAACCGGCGTAAAGGAATGCCCTCCGCCGGCCACGCGAACGGTCTTCCCGTCCCTGACGGCATTCCGGACGACAGTTATCGCCTCATCTTCCGTTTCGGGCCGGGCAATCGATTCTGCTTCGAATGACTGATTGCCACCCCAATTGCCCCAGGAATTCTCACTCATTTTCCACTCCGTCATTTTTTCGCATGCCATCAAGCTTGACTCATCGCCATTCACTTGCCACTATGTAAACGGCTATCGGTTATCGATTACCATAGAAATGTCGAGGCATCTACCGCTAACTTGACGACGTTCAGGGGAACGCAATTGACACAGCTAATCGTTCGGCAGCTCAGCCAAGATTATGAGAAGATGCCAGTCGTGCCGCTCAAGCACCATGGACGCTGGATCGCAGCCGGACTGCTGATCGTGATTCTGGCCGGTCTCGCGGCCTCGATGATAACCAACTCCCGGTTCCAGTGGGATGTCGTCGCCCAGTATCTGTTTGACGATGCTATTCTCTCGGGCCTGCTCGCGACGATCTGGCTGACGATCGCCGCGATGGCGATCGGCATGGTGCTCGGCACGATCATTGCGCTGATGCGCATCTCCCAGAACCCGGTGCTGGGCAGTATCGCTTCCGGTTACCTCTGGATATTCCGCGGCACACCACTGCTTGTGCAGCTGATCTTCTGGTTCAACCTTTCAGCACTTTATCCGCGGATAACCATCGGCTTTCCCCTTGGCCCCAGCCTCGGCTCCTTCGATGCCAATACGTTCATAACGGTCTATGTCGCCGCCCTTCTCGGCCTCGGCCTCAATGAAGGGGCCTATATGTCCGAGATCGTCCGCTCAGGTCTGAATTCCGTGCCTGTCGGCCAGCGCGAAGCGGCCGAGGCTTTGGGCATGTCGAGCTTCCGGGTGATGACCCGCATCATTCTGCCGCAGGCGATGCGCGTCATCATCCCCCCGACCGGCAACCAGCTGATCGGCATGCTGAAGACGACATCCCTGGTCAGCGTGATCGCGCTGCAGGAACTGCTCTATTCCGCCCAGCTTATCTACACCGCGAACTTCCAGACCATTCCACTCTTGATTGTCGCCTCGCTTTGGTACCTCGCGCTGACGACGGTCCTCACGATCGGCCAGCACTTCCTCGAGCGCCATTTCGGCAAAAGCGATCGCCGGCTGAACACGCGGGCAAGCGCCGCTAACGACAGCGAAGAACAGAACGCGGGGACCGTCTGATGCTGGCCGCACCATCCTCCCAATTCACCGACCAGTATGCGGTCAATGCGCGCGGCGTGCAAAAGTCCTTTGGCACGCTTCGCGTCCTCAAAGGCGTCAACCTGACCATCGAGTATGGGAAAGTTTGCTGCATCCTCGGGCCGTCGGGCTCCGGCAAAAGCACATTCCTGCGCTGCATGAACCATCTTGAACGTATCGACGGCGGCTTTCTCCAGGTCGGCGGCCAACTGGTCGGATACCGCGAGCATCACGGCAAACTCTATGAGATGAAGAAATCGGAAGTCGCGCGTCAGCGCGCCGATATCGGCATGGTCTTCCAGAACTTCAATCTATTCCCGCACATGACGGTGCTGCAGAACATCATCGAAGCGCCGACAAAGGTGAAGCGGGTCGCAAAGACCCAGGCCGTCGAAGAAGCGATGGTGCTTTTGTCGAAAGTCGGGCTGACCGAGAAGGCGAATGCCTATCCTCGCACCTTATCGGGCGGCCAGCAGCAACGTGTGGCAATCGCCCGCGCTTTGGCCATGAAGCCGAAGCTCATGCTGTTCGACGAACCAACCAGCGCGCTCGACCCGGAACTGGTCGGCGAAGTGCTCAACGTCATGCGCGAACTGGCAGCTGAAGGCATGACCATGGTCGTGGTCACCCACGAACTCGGCTTCGCCCGCGAGGTCTGCGACAAGGTGGTCTTCATGGATGGCGGCGTCGTGGTCGAGGAAGGCAGCCCGTCCGAACTCTTCAGCAATACGAAAACCGATCGCGCCAAGGCTTTTCTCAGCAAGGTGCTGTAATCCAGTGAACGGAGAATACATGACTTCCCTCCCCGCGACAGTTCGCACCCAGGCTCTGATCGATGGCGAGCTCGTCGACGCCGAAGGCAAGGCCGAATTCGACAATCTCAACCCGGCCACCGGCACGCTCCTGAACCGGATCGCCGCCTGCTCGGAGGCCGACGTCGACAAGGCCATCAAGGCAGCCCGGAGGGCATTTGACGACGGTGTCTGGAGTGGCCTGGAGCCGCGCGAGCGCAAGCGCATCCTGCTGAATTTCGCCAATATCGTCGAGGCCAACGCCGCCGAACTGGCGCTGCTGGATTCAATCGATGCCGGCAAACCATTGACGGATTGCGAAACGCTCGACCTTCCCGATGTCGTCAACAATATCCGCTGGTATGCCGAGGCGATCGACAAGGTGTTCGGCAAGATATCGCCCACCGGCGAAGGCAATCTGGGGCTTATCGTTCGCCAGCCCGTCGGCGTGGTCGGGATGGTTCTGCCGTGGAATTTCCCCGCCGGCACCTTGTCGTGGAAGATCTCCCCGGCGCTGGCCGCCGGCAATTCCATCGTCGTCAAGCCTGCCGAACTTGCGTCGCTGTCGACGATCCGCATTGCCGAGCTTGCCTTGCAGGCCGGAATTCCCGCCGGCGTGTTCAACGTCGTGCCCGGCCTCGGCCATGTGGCCGGCAAGGCATTGGGCCTTCATCCGGATGTCGACGTGCTGACCTTCACCGGTTCGACGGAAATCGGCCGCCAGTTCCTGCGCTATTCGGCGGACAGCAACCTCAAGAAAATCGTCCTCGAATGCGGCGGCAAGAGCCCGCAGATCGTCATGGCTGACGCCGCCGACCGGCTCGACCAGATCGCCGAGAACCTTGCGGGCGCTGCCTTCTGGAACATGGGCGAAAACTGCACCTGCGGCTCACGCATCCTCGTCCAGGCATCGATCAAGGACGCGTTTGTCGACGCCCTGGTAAAGGCGACCGGGAGCTGGGTCGTCGGCCAGCCGACCGACCGGGCGACAAAGCTCGGACCGCTGATCGAAGCCTCCGCATTGAAGCGCGTGATGGGCGCTATCCAGCAGGCGAAGGCCGATGGCGCCGAGATCGTCGCAGGCGGCAACCGTGCGCTGGAAGAAACCGGCGGATGGTTCGTCGAGCCGACGATCGTCAGCAAGGTCACGCCCGACATGGCCATCGCCCGCAATGAGATTTTCGGCCCGGTGGTTGCCGTCATGACCTTCGAGACGGAAGAAGAAGCGATCCGCCTGGCCAACGATTCCAGCTACGGCCTGGCCGCGACCGTGTTTTCCAACGACATAAATGTCGCAGTCCGCATGGCGCGCAAGGTCCAGGCGGGAACCGTGGCCGTCAACGGCTATGGCGAAGGCGACATCACCACACCGTTCGGCGGCTATAAGACGTCCGGCTTCGGCGGCTATGACAAGGGCATCGAGGCTTTCGACCAGTATACGCAGATGAAGACGATCTGGGTCACGCTGGCCTGACGACCGGGCAAGCATCAGGGCTCGCGCATGCATGCGGCGAGCCCGCACGGCTCCGGATATTCAGCGTGAATGGCGGTCACATTTCGGGATGACGATGACCGATGCGGTAAACCTCTCGCTGTCGGAAGCGGCTGCGCTCAGTTTCGACATTCTCGCCAGCACGGGATTGAGCCAGGCGCAGTGCGAAGTCGTCGCCGATGTGATCGTGCGTGCGCAAAGCGATGAATGCCATTCACACGGACTTTATCGCCTGCTCGGCTGCGCGTATTCCGTCAGAACGGGACGGATCAACAAGATCGCGGAACCAGTCATCAGCGATATCGCCCCTGCGATCCTTCGGGTGGACGCCGACCATGGCTTCTCCTCGCTGGCCTATAGCCGCGGCATCGACCTCGCGATCCTCAAGGCAAAGAACCAGGGGCTTGCAGCGCTGGCGATCAACAATTGCCATCATTTCTCGGCTCTGTGGCCGGAGGTGGAACCGATCGCGGAGCAAGGCCTGGCGGCGATCGCCATGACGCCGAGCCACAGCTGGGTTGCTCCCGCGGGCGGAACGCGACCCGTGTTCGGAACCAATCCCTTCGCCTTCGCTTGGCCTCGTCCCGGAAAGCCGCCCTTCGTCTTCGATTTTGCCACGAGCGCCACCGCGCGAGGCGAAATTGAACTGCACAAGCGGCAGGGAATGCCGATCAGTGCCGAACTTGCGATCGACCTCAACGGCAAGCCGACCACCGACCCGACCGAAGCACTCAAAGGCGCCATGCTGACGTTTGGAGGACACAAGGGCTCGGCGCTGTCGGCCATGATCGAACTCCTCGCCGGTCCGCTTATCGGCGACATGCTCAGCATTGAATCCAAGGCCTATGACGGCGGCAGGGATGCGGCACCACTGCACGGCGAGCTGATCATCATTCTCGATCCGGCCTCGTTTCTCGGCGCAGCACTTAGCCAGAACCTGGCTCGGGCCGAAATGTTGTTCGAGGCGATCTCAGGCCAGAATGCGCGGCTTCCATCTCAGCGTCGCTATGATGCCCGGCGAAGGACCATGCGCGACGGGATGAATATACCGCGCGCGCTCTACAACGATCTCATCAAACTACGCCCGGCTCTCGATCCGATGCTCACACGCGCGTTTTCCAGGCACTTGTGATCTGAAGCGTTCTGGGAGCCGTCGATGGCGCTCGCTTCGACCTGCTGTTCGGCAGCATCAGCCGAATTGCCACGGCTTTCAGCATTCCTGTCGATTGCACTGTGCTATGGTCCAGCCAGCCGGACACACTCTCCTTGCCAATTCGATGGAGTTTGGAATGAACAATGCCTTGAAATTCTACATCGACGGTGCCTGGGTCGAGCCTCTCAGCACAAACACCCTCGACGTCATCGATCCGGCGACCGAGCAGCCGTTTGCCCGCATCGCCATGGGCGGTCGCGAAGATACGGAGCGGGCGATCAGGGCTGCGCGCGCGGCATTTCCGTCATTTTCAACCACGACCAAGGAAAAAAGGCTCGAACTGCTCGAACGTGTTCTCGCCATCCTGACGCGCCGGAGAGACGAGCTCGGCGAGGTGATCTCGCGGGAAATGGGCGCGCCGCTGGATATGGCGCGCAGCCAGCAGGCTGGAATCGGCATTTCGCATTTCAAGCAAACGATCCGGGCGCTCAAGTCTTTCGAGCTCGAATATATGCAGGGATCGACGAGGATCGTGCACGAGCCGGTCGGGGTCATCGGGATGATCACGCCGTGGAACTGGCCGATCAACCAGATTTCATGCAAGGTGGCGCCGGCGCTCGGCACCGGCTGCACAATGGTGCTGAAGCCTTCCGAAGTCGCACCCCTGAGCGCCGTCATCTTTGCCGAGATCCTGCACGAAGCCGGTATTCCCAAAGGTGTGTTCAACCTTGTGCATGGCGACGGGCCTACAGTCGGCAGCCTGCTTGCCAGCCATCCCGACATCGACATGGTGTCCTTCACCGGCTCGACCCGCGCCGGCATTTCGGTGGCCCAGACGGCAGCGCCGACCGTCAAGCGCGTGCACCAGGAACTGGGCGGCAAATCGCCCAATATCGTGCTCAGAAGCGCCGATCTCGAACAGGCCGTCAGCGCCGGGGTGCGCCGCTGCTTCGACAATTCGGGCCAATCCTGTAATGCGCCGACGCGCCTTCTGGTGCCGCATGAGCGGATGGACGATGCGATCGCGATCGCCGCCAGGGCTGCCGATGCCATCAAGGTGGGGGCGCCGGCGGATCCGGAAACCAATATCGGTCCCGTGGTCAGCAAGGTCCAGTTCGACAAGATCCAGAGCCTGATCCGCAAGGGCGTCGAAGAAGGTGCGCAGCTCGTGGCCGGTGGTCCGGACCGGCCGGCACATCTCAATGCCGGTTACTATGTCAGGCCGACCGTGTTCGCCCGCGTGACCAACGACATGACGATTGCCCGCGAGGAGATTTTCGGGCCGGTGCTCTCCATCCTCGGCTACGACTCGGTCGACGAGGCCGTGGCCATCGCCAATGACACGCCCTACGGCCTGGCTTCGTATATCCAGGGTGACCTGGAGGAAGCACGCGCACTCTCCCGTCGGCTGCGGGCCGGCACCGTGCGCATCAACAGTGCGGCCTGGGATGGCGCTGCACCTTTCGGCGGTTACAAGCAGTCAGGCAATGGCCGCGAATATGGCAAGTTCGGCTTGCACGAGTTTACCGAGATCAAGGGCGTCGTCGGCTATGATGAGGCGTAGCCACCGGCGCATTGCGCGCCGAGGCTCGTAGAAGGATTAGCCAAGCGCCTGGGTCGCGAGTGCGTATGTCTCGAAGGCGTGCGCGTCCTGGGCGACAGCGGGTTTTCCGAACGACATGGTCAGAACCGTGTCATAGACCTGCAAGCCGGACTGCGACAGGTAGGACGCAAAGTCGCCGCTTTCCCGGCGCGTATCGAGCCGCAGGAACCGGCCGGCATGGCGCTCGACATGCGGGCGGATGACGGCGATCGCGTCGCTGTCGTTCGATGCGACCACCGGACCGATGACATGGCCCCGTCCGAAGGGACGACAGAAGGCGAAAGCCTGCAACACGCCGGAGCGAAACAGGCCATAGGCGATGGATTGGCGCTCGAGCCGTGTGACCAGCGGCGTCCGGTCGACGCCGAAGCCGGCCGCATCCAATGCGCATACAGCCGCGAGATCGCCGACGCCGAGCAGCCGCACATCGCCGTCGGACGCCGTCGCCTCGATGCCATCACCCATTCGCGCCGTGCCCTGGCATTGGAAGACAGTCTTCTCCGGCTTGAAGTCGAGCGACAGATAGAGCCGCCGCGCCGCGCGGGTGGCGCTGAGGCTGAGCTCACGGCCGGAAACCTTGCTCAATATGTGATTCATCAGCCATTGGCCGGTCCCATTGGTCTGCAGCCGCGGCGAGGTGATGACCATGCCGACAGTCGCAAACCGGTCGCCGTGCGGAAACCACATGCCGGACCCCATCACGCGCCCGATCTCGTCGAGCGCCACGATGCCGTGGCCGGTCTCGCGCAGAAACTGCCAGTCCTCGGCGCGATGCGGCCAGCCCACCGAGATCGACAGCGCGTGCAGCTGGTCGAGCTCTACATCCTGGATGTTGCCGATGCGCATGGAGAAAGCATCGACCCGCAGGCTGTCTGATACCTTCAATGTCCACCCCTACGATTGGATACCGATATGATGCGCTGAGAGGAGCGCATGTCCCGCATGTGAAGATAGGCCAATCCGCCCGATACAATTTGCTCGAAAAACGCATGACTGCACAACAATCGACTGAAACATTCCTGCATTCGGCATGCAATCATGCTGACACGACGTCATCCTATCGGCATTCGATCATCCAGAATTCGCCTTCATAGCCCAACGAGCCGGAAACATGTCGCCACCCGTGCGCAGGATTGTCACTCCTGACGAAATTCCCCAATCCGTCGACGTCGTTGTCGTTGGCGCCGGCATGGCGGGGATCTCCGCCGCGCTCAGCCTGGCAAGCCGCGGCACGTCGGTCGCGGTCATCGAAAAGGGCATCGTGTCCGGCGAGCAATCCTGCCGCAATTGGGGCTGGTGCCGACAGCAGAACCGCGATCCGCGCGAGCTGCCGCTTGCCCAGCTGGCGCTGCAAATCTGGCGCGACCTCAACCGCCGCACCGGCGAGGAGACCGGGTTTCGCGAAACCGGCCTCGTCTATGCCTCCAACAATGCCGCCGACATCGCCACCTGGGAGAAATGGGGCAGGATCGCACGGGAATTCGGCGTCGACACGCGCATGCTCTCCAGCGCCGAGGCAAAGGAGAAATTGCCGGGCAACAGCCAAAGCTGGCAAGGCGGCGTCCATTCGCCGACCGACGGCAAGGCCGAGCCGGAGCTGGCAGTCGCAGCGCTTGCCAAGGCGGCAATAGCCGCCGGCGCAACCATCGTGCAGAATTGTGCCGTGCGCAGTTTCGAGACCAGCGCCGGCCGGATTTCCGGCGTCGTCACCGAGCGCGGGCTGATCCGCTGCCAGGCCGTATTGGTGGCAGGCGGCGCGTGGAGCGGCATGCTGCTGCGCCATCACGGCGTTAAATTCCTGCAAGCGTCGGTGAAGTCGACATCCTTCTACACCAAGGCGGCAGAAGCAGTTACCGAAGGCGGCATTTTCACACCGGATGTCACCCTGCGCCGGCGCCTGGATGGCGGCTACACGATCGGGCTAAGCGGCCAGGGGCAATTGCAGATCACCCCCTGGGGCCTGCTGCAGGCCAAGGCTTTCTGGCGAACCTTCCAGATCCGCCGCAAGGGCCTCACCTATTCGCTCGGCAGATCATTCTTCGACGGGCCGGAATCACTGGCCAAGTGGCGCGCCGACAGCATCTCGCCGTTCGAGCGCATCCGCACCCTCGACCCGGCACCCGACCAGCATCTCGTCGCCAAGGGCGTCAGGAAACTACAGGAATACTATCCGGCACTGACGGGTATCACCGTGGCGCAAAGCTGGGGCGGGATTGTCGATTCGACGCCGGATGCCATCCCCGTCATCTCGCCCGTCCAGTCGCGTCCGGGCCTGTTCATCGCCTCCGGCTTTTCCGGGCATGGCTTCGGCATCGGACCCGGCGCCGGCCAGCTCGCCGCCGATCTCATCCGCGGCGACAGGCCCAGCGTCGATCCAAAACCGTTCCGCTACGAACGCATGATCGACGGCACCGATCTCGGCAAACCCGGCATGCTCTGAGGACCATGATGGACACGCTCGACATCCTCTCGCGTCTGGTTGCTTTCCCGAGCGTGGTCGGCACGCCGAACGGCGATATCGTCGACTGGGTCATGCAATATCTGCAAGGCCTGGGCGCAACCGTGACCGTGCTTCCGGGGCCGGAAGGCGACAGGGCCAACCTGTTTGCCACGATCGGCCCGAGGGACGGAACCGGCTATATCCTCTCCGGCCACATGGATGTCGTGCCCGCGCGCGAGACCGGCTGGACCTCCGACCCGTTCACACTGCGCCGGGAGGGCGACAAGCTCTACGGGCGTGGAACGACCGACATGAAGGGTTTCCTGGCGGCAACGCTGGCCGCGGCGCCGGCGCTCGCTCGCTCCAATCTCGGCAGACCCATCCATTTCGCCTTTTCCTACGACGAGGAGGCCGGATGCCGCGGCGTGCCGCACATGCTGGCGCAGCTGAAAGAGCTGTGCGCGCCGCCGCTCGGCGCGATCATCGGCGAACCGAGCCGCATGCAGGCGGTGCGCGCGCACAAGGGCAAGGCGGCCGCGCGCGTGACGATCGGCGGCCGGGCGGGCCACTCGTCCCGTCCCGATCTTGGCCTCAACGCCATCCATGCAATGGCCGACGTGCTGAGCGGCGCGGTGGCGCAATCCCGACGGCTGGCGGAAGGTCCTTTCGACCCGACCTTCGAACCATCCTACTCTTCGCTTCAGGCCGGCATCATTTCCGGAGGGCAGGCGCTGAACATTATTCCGGACAAGTGCACGCTCGACCTCGAGGCGCGCGCCATCGCCGGCGTCGATCCCGGCGACCTGCTGGCACCAATCCGAACGCGGGCGGAGGCGCTCGAGGCGCAGGGCTTCACCGTGGACTGGACGCCGTTAAGCGCTTATCCATCCCTGTCGCTCGCCGCTGATGCCGCGCTCGTCGGATTGCTGGAGGATCTGACCGGTCGGACATCGCTGGCCGCCGTCAGCTATGGCACTGAAGCCGGCCTCTACCAGGCGGCTGGTGTCGATGCGATCATCTGCGGTCCTGGCGATATCGACCGGGCTCACAAGCCCGACGAATTCATCCTGCTCGCCGAGCTTGAACAATGCCGAAGGATGATCGAGGCTCTCGGCGAAAAATGCGCCGCCTGAAAGGCAAAGGCTGACAATGACCTTTCTGTTCAATTCCGATGCCGCGCGCGGTGCGATCTTCGCCGAGGCTTTTGCGCACGCGCTGCCGGATGTGCCCTTTTCCATGGATCCCGCAAGCGTCGACCCGGATGCGGTCCGATACCTGATCACATGGACCCTGCCCGACGACCTCGCCCGCTACCGCAATCTGGAAATCCTGTTTTCGATCGGTGCCGGGGTCGACCAGTTCGACGACAAGTTAGTGCCCGCGCATATCAAGATCGTGCGCATGGTCGAAGACGGCATCATCCGGATGATGCAGGAATATGTGGCGCTAGCGGTGCTCGCCTTGCATCGCCAACTCCCTGACTATCTCAGTCAACAGCGAAAGGCAGACTGGCGTGCCTTGCCCCAAAGGCAAGCGCAGGAGATCCGTGTCGGCATTCTCGGCCTCGGCAGCTTGGGCTCGGCAGTCATCGAACGGCTGAAACCCTTCGGTTTCGCCCTTGCCGGCTGGAGCCGATCGTCGCGCGAGATAGAGGGTGTCCGTTGCCATCACGGCGACGACGGTCGCAGGCTCATGCTGTCTCAGACAGACATCCTCGTCTGCCTGCTCCCGCTGACGCCGGAGACCACCGGCATCCTGAACGCCTCGCTGTTTGCCAGCCTGCCGGCGGGCGCGATGCTCGTGCATGCCGGGCGCGGCCAGCATCTCGATCACGATGCACTGCTGGAAGCACTCGATTCCGGTCATCTGGCGAGCGCCTTCATCGACGTCACCGATCCGGAACCACTGCCGGCAGAGCATCGCTTCTGGACGCATCCGAAGATCATCCTCACGCCCCATGTCGCGAGCACGACCCAGCCGGAAACGGCGGCCCGCGCCGTGATCGACAACATCCGCCGCCACCGCGCCGGCCTCGAGCCGATTGGCCTCGTCGACCGTCGCCGCGGCTATTGAATCCACATTCGAAAGGTCTTCCATGTCTCTGCTCAAAACCGTCGTCACCGAGCCACAGTCTACACCGAAGCAATCCAAGGCTTTGCCTGAAAGGCTGATCGCCGGCGATCCCTCCTTCAAGACCTGGGCGCAGGACGAGGCAAAGGACGGATCGGTGCGTACCGGCGTCTGGGAGGCGACGCCCGGCGAAACGCGTTCGATCAAGGGCGAAACGTTCGAGTTCTGCCATATCCTGTCCGGCGTGGTTGAGATCACCCCCGATGGCGGCGAGGCCGTGACATATGGAACGGGCGACAGCTTCGTCATGAAACCGGGTTTTGTCGGCAAATGGAAAACCATCGAGACGGTGCGGAAAATCTATGTGACGGTGGGCGGATGACGGCAGGATCATCCAAGGCGATATTTTCCGCGCAGCGCGACGGCTATCTGCTGAGCACGGACCCGGAGCGGATCGATCTCGGCGTGGTCCATAGCTTTCTCGCCAATGATTCCTATTGGGCCAAGGGGCTTGATCCGGATGTGCTCAAGCGCGCGCTCGATCATTCGCTCGTCATCGGCATCTATGCCCCGGACGAAACGATGGCCGCCTTTGCCCGCGTCGTCACCGACTATGCCATGTTCGCTTATCTGCGTGACGTCTTCACCCTGCCCGCGCATCGCGGCAAGGGCCTTGCATCGTGGCTGGCGCTGGAAATCCGCAACCACCCTGAATTGGCGACCATCAGCAGCTGGATGCTGGCGACGCAGGATGCGCATGCGGTCTACGAAAAGGCCGGCTATCGCCCGGCATCACAGCCCAGCAATTATATGACGGTGCCGAAACCCACGACGAAATCATAACCAAAGGTTATGGATTTCACCAAAATATTCTGTGGTAGCCGCACGAACGGCCTGCGAAACTTCTTCCGTAGCGAAGGAGTTTGACCATGACCTATCGGGTTGGCGTGGATGTCGGCGGATCGTTCACGGATTTTGCTGTGCTGAATGAAGCGACGAACCAGCTCTCGACGCTCAAGGTGTTTTCACGGCCGGATGCGCCTGGCGAGGAAGTGCTGCTCGCGCTCGACAAGCTCAAGGCGCGCGACGGCATCGAGCCCTCCGACATTTCCTATTTCACCCATGGCACGACCGTGGGCGTCAACACCGTCATCCAGCGCAACGGCGACAACATCGCCCTGTTCACGACGCGCAATTTCGAAGACGTGCTAGAGGTGGCGCGGCTTAAGATCCCGCAGATCCACAATCTCTATTCCGTCCGGCCCAAGCCGCTGATCTCGCGCGAACGGGTCTTCGGGATCGAAGAACGCACGCTCGCCACCGGGGAGATATTTCTCGCACCCGATGAGGCGGATGTCGCGCGGGCCGTAGAGGCCGTGATCGCCTGCGGCTGCACCGGTATCGTGCTCTCCTTCCTGCATGCCTATCGCAATCCCGCCAACGAGCAGGTGGTGAAAGCGATGATCGCCCGTATGGCGCCGCATCTCAACGTCATCTCTTCTGCCGAGACCTGGCCGGTGATCCGCGAATATGAGCGGACGATCACCGCCGTCATCAGCGGCTATGTCCAGCCGCGCGTCGCCAACTATCTCGATCGCTTCGAAACCGTGCTGCGTCGGCAGGGCGTGGCCGGGCCATTGACGATCACCAAGAGCAATGGCGGCGTGATGGGCATCGACCAGGCGCGCAAGGAATGCGTACAGATGATCCTGTCGGGCACGGCATCCGGCGTCATCGGCGCAGGCCATCTCGCCCAGGCGAGCGGCTTCGATCATATCCTCAGCCTCGATATCGGTGGCACCAGTGCCGACGTCGCCGTGATCATCGATGGGCAGGCACAATATGGTGTCGGCGAGGTGATCGGCGACTTCCAGATCCACGTGCCTTCGGTCTCGGTCAGCTCGGTCGGCCAGGGCGGCGGCTCCGTCGCCTGGCTCGATGGGCTCGACACATTGCATGTCGGCCCGGAAAGCGCCGGTTCGACGCCCGGCCCTGCCTGCTATGGCCGCGGCGGCAAAAAACCGACGATCACCGATGCCATGGCCGCCGCCAACCTGATCGGGCATATGCCGCTGGGCTACGGCGCCGTGACCGTCGATCATGCGGCAGCCTGGGCGGCACTGGCGCCGCTGGCCGAAAAACTCGGCACATATGTCGAGACGCTGGCCGGCAATATTATCGATATCTCGGTGTCGGGCATGTATGCCGAAGTCAGCGCATTGGTGTCGCGCTATGCCATCGACCCGCGCGAATTCCACCTCTTCGCCTTCGGCGGCGCCGGCGCCATGCTGGCCTGCTTCCTGGCGCGCGAGCTCGACATGAAGGGTGTGGTCGTGCCGCCCGCGCCTGGCGTCGTCTCGGCCCTTGGCGGCCTGGTCGCCGACCTGAAGAACGATTTCATCCGGACGATCTACTGCGATGTGACGACGGACGAGATCGCTGCGCTCACGCCCATCCTCAACCAACTCGAGGACAGCGCCCGAGCCTGGCTGACGGCACAGGCCTATCGCGGCGAAGGCACGATGCGCCTGACCGCCGATATGCGCTATCTCGGCCAGTCTTTCGAAATCGAAACCAAAATCGAGGCGGATTGGCTTCGTTCCGGCGATGCCGCCGCCATCACATCGGCCTTCCATGGCGAGCATGAGCGTCTCTATGGCCATGCCGATGCCAAGGCGGCCGTGCAGATGATCAACCTCCGGCTGGTGATCACTGGCGCAACGCAAAAGCCCGGGCTGCTGGAAATTGCCGAGGCGAGTGAAGCCCTGGAGCCGCGCAAAACGGTCGAGGGCTGGTTCGACGGCCGTTCCTGGACCACGCATGTCTATCATCGCGCGCAATTCGGCGCAGGTCACCGGCTGCGAGGGCCGGCAATCATTGCGCAGGACGACACGACGACCGTGGTTCCACCTGGTTTCGAGCTCGTGGTCGATCGTTTCGGCAATCTCATCATCACCAAGGCGGAGTTCTGATCGTGGCGATCGACAAGCGCAACATCAAGGTCCTGGCCAATTTCTGTTCCGCCGCCGCCGATGCCATGGCGTTCACGCTGATGCGCACCGCCCATTCGGCCTTCGTCAAGGAAACCGAGGATTTCTCCTGCCAGGTGGTCACCCGCGAGGGCCTCGCCTTCGCCAATCCGCGCCAGTTCGGCGCGCCCTGGTATTCCGGCATCGATTATGCGCCGCTGCTCGACGCTTTCGACAGCTATGCCGAAGGCGATATCTGCATCACCAACGATCCCTATAGCGGCTTCGTCGCCACCCATTCGCCCGATATCCATATCTGGAAACCGGTCTTCTACGAGGGGCGGCTTGCCTGCTTCGTCGTCGGCCATATCCACAACACCGATGTCGGCGGCGCCGTGCCCGCATCGCTTTCGCGCTCGCTCTCCGAGATCGAGCAGGAGGGCATCCGCATCCCGCCGGTCAAGCTCGTCGAGGGCGGGCGGATGAACAGCTTCGTCACCGCGATGATCGGCGCCAATGTGCGCATGCCGCAGCAGAATCTCGGCGACCTCCATGCACAGATCGCCTCGGTCAATATCGGCGAGCGCAAGATGCAGGACATCATTCGCCGTTTCGGCTTCGACACTTTCATCGAAGGCGTCGAACAGATCCTCGACTATGCCGAGGCGCAGACGCGCCAGATCATCGCGAGCGTTCCGGATGGCGACTATTTCTTTGCCGACTATGCCGACGAGGATTCGGTCGGCGGCAAGCCCTGTCGCATTGCGCTCACCTTGAGGGTGCATGGCGATGAAGTCATTCTCGACTATACCGGCAGTGACCCGCAGCTCGGCTCGTCGCTGAACATGCCGACCGGAGGTCGCGAGCGGCATCCGCTGGTCATGGTCGGGCTCACCTATGTCCTCTTTACCCTGGACAATAATCTGCTGTTGAATGCCGGAACGCTCAGACCGGCAAGGGCCATCCTGCCGGAAGGCTCGGTGGTCAATTGCACGCGGCCGGCGGCCGTCGGCATGCGTTCGCTGACTTGCGCCATGACCCAGATCGTCACGCTGGGCGCCTTCGTCCAGGCCCTGCCTTACCTGATGCCGGCCACATCGCCAGGTGGAAATGCGATCATGAACATCAAGACGACAGGCCGCAACGGCAAGCCTGTCATGGCCTCGATCGGCCCGGTCGGCGGCGGTGGCGGCGGCACGCCCTTTTCGGACGGCAGCGATGGCGCGGGCGGCGCGACGGGCTTCCTGCGCAACACGCCAATCGAGATCAGCGAGGCGGAAGTACCGATCCGCTTCCTGCGCTACGGCCTGGAGCCGGACACTGGCGCTGCTGGCAAATATCGCGGTGGACTGTCGGCCATTATGGAGTTCGAGATTTCCGCGCCCGAGACCGTGGTCACGGCGCGCAACCGCAACCGGTCGGTGATGCCGTCCTGGGGCGTGGCCGGCGCGCATGCCGGCGCAGTCTCGCAATTCATCCGCAATCCGGATCGCGAGGATGCCGTCTCGCTCGGCAATACCGATGTCGTCCATTGCGGACCGGGCGATATCATCCGGGTGATCGGGCCAGGCGCGGGCGGCTATGGCAATCCGTTCGACCGGCCGGCCGACGTCGTGCTGGCCGATGTACTGAAGGGTGCCGTGAGTAGAGCGCGCGCCGAAGAGGATTACGGCGTTGCGATCCGAGACGGCCAGGTCGATATGGACACCACGCTTGCGTTGCGCGCGAACCGCCACAATGGCACGACCGATATCATCAGCTATGGTGCAGAACGCGCTGCCTTCGAACGTGTCTGGACGCACGAGCGCTACGACCTGCTGACGGATTTCCTTGCTGCAGCGCCGGTCGGCTGGCGGTATTTCCTCAAGCACCGTGTCTTCGACGTGGTCGAGCACTTGGCGGGCGATCCGAGGCCTATCGGCGAACAGATGCACGCACTGTTTGGCGAGATGCGAATCCGCTACGCTCTCTGAAACCCGTGATCACCGGACGGTTATGAACCTACGCCAGCTGGAAGTTTTCCGCGCCATCATGCGCGACGGCACGATCACCGCCGCCGCCAATGCGCTCGGCATTTCCCAGCCGGCGGTGAGCAAGCTTCTGGCCCATCTCGAAGACCAGCTCGGCTATCCCCTGTTTGACCGGATTGGCGGGCGGCTGGTGGCGACGATGGAAGCGCAGCTCATCTATCCCGACGTCGACCGAGCTTTCCGGCAGTTCGACACATTGACGGCCCTGACGCGCGATGTCGGTGCGGCGAAGATCGGCCTGCTCAGGATCGGTGCGAGCCTTCCCATCGCCTATTCGCTTCTGCCAGAAGCCTTGGCGACCTTCCGTCGTGACCAGGGTGACGTGAAGATCCATCTTCATACCCTGCCGAAACGCGAGATCGCCGATGCGCTGGAACTGGGCGACATCGATGTCGCGATCACGCTCAGCCCGATCCTGGCGCCCACAGTCCGTTTCGAAATCCTGGCCGATATCCCGGTCGTCGCAGTATGCCCTGCCGGCGATCCGCTTGCCTCGACAGACATTGTCCGGCCAAAGCACCTGCTCGGCCGGCCACTGATCTCCTATGCCTCGCATGCCGAAATCATCGGTCCCGCCCTCGACAAGGCCTTCGAAACGGAAGGCGAAAAACGCGACGTCTCCATCCAGATCGCCTCGTCGATCGGCGCCCTGCCGTTGGTGCGGCGCGGACTCGGTATTGCGCTGGTCGATAAGCTGTCGGTGTGGCAAGCTGATGATGTCATTGCCTGCCCCTTCGCCCCTGAGGTCAACATGCAGCTTTGCGTCTCGGTCAACCGATCGCGGCCGGAGGCGCGGTTCCTGGCGCCCTTCCTCGTCATTCTCCGGAGAACCCTGGCCACGGCGAAAGAATTCACTGTCCGCGCCCGTTAAAACGGGAGATTCGTCGGCCCTCTCCTTGTCACACGATGCATGCTGCTCCGAAGGTGGAGATAGTCTGACGGCAGACTCCGGAGAGAGAACATTCCATGGGCCTGAGCTTCGATCCCGATACATTGTCCCTGCCGATCGGCCATTTCATCGGTGGCGAACTGGTTTCGGCGGCAGGCGCTATCGATATGCGCCGCCCCTCGGACGGCAAAGCCTATGCCGGCTGCCCGATTGCCGGCGCGGACATGGTCGATCGTGCGGTGCAGTCGGCCAAGGCGGCGCTGAAGGCCAGCAATTGGGGTGGCGTCCGGCCGCGGGAGCGCACCAGGGTGCTGCATGCCTGGGCCGACCTGATCGAAGCCGAGGCAGAGACGCTCGCCCGGATCGAAGCGCTCTCCTCCACCCGGCTGGTTGGTCAGCTCGTCGCCGGTGACATCGCTGTCACGGCCGAGCAGATCCGCTTCTTCGCCGAATTTGCCGATAAGGAAGGCAGCGACGTCGTACCGACCGACGACAAGACGTTCGGTATGATCCTCAGCGAGCCCTATGGGGTCGTCGGCGCGATCACGCCGTGGAATTTCCCGGTTTCCATGGCCGGCTGGAAGCTCGGCCCGGCACTGGCCGCAGGCAATGCCGTGGTGCTGAAGCCATCCGAAATGACGCCTTTTTCCACTGTCTATATGGCACAGCTGGCGGTCGAGGCCGGCCTGCCGGCAGGACTTTTCAACGTCGTGCTCGGCGATGGCGCCACGACTGGCAATGCGTTGACCGGCCATGCCGATATCGCCAAGGTCAGCTTTACCGGCTCGACACGCGCCGGCTCCGCCATCATGGAAAACATCGCCCGCTCGGGCGTCAAGCCGATGACGCTCGAACTGGGTGGCAAAAGCCCGCAGATCGTCTTTGCCGATGCCGACCTTGCCAAGGCAGCCGATGCAATTGCCGGCAGCGCGCTCTTCAATGCTGGCCAGGCCTGCGTTGCGGCGACGCGCGTGATCGTCGAGGCAAGCGTTGTAGACCAGTTCACCGAGGCACTGGTGGCCCACATGTCAAGTGTCCGGCCCGGTCCGACCTGGGACGAGGCTACGCAATATTCGCCTGTTATTTCCGAGCGCCAGCGGGATCGGATCGGATCGATCGTCGACGCGGCCGTGGAAGGCGGCAGCCGGTGCATCATCGGCGGCAAAGCCATGCAGCGTGAAGGCTATTTCTACGAGCCGACGCTGCTCACAGATGTCGATTCGTCGTCGCCTGCCATCATCGAAGAAATTTTTGGACCGGTGCTGACACTGCAAACATTCGAGACCGAGGAGGAGGCGCTGGCATTGGCCGATCATCCGACCTATGGCCTCGCCTCGGGCCTCTTCACCTCCGACCTGTCGCGGACGATCCGGCTGGCACGCCAGATACAGGCAGGTACCGTCTGGATCAATCGCTACAGCCGGTCGCGCGATCATATCCTGCCGACGGGCGGCTATAAGCGCTCCGGGCTCGGCAAGGATCTCGGACGCGAGGCCTATCTCGCCAACCGCAAGACCAAGAGCGTGCTCATCAGCCTTTGAGGAAGTCATGAAAGCCTATTCGATCGCTCTCATTCCCGGCGACGGCATCGGTCGCGACGTCACCGGCGCCGCCTGGTCGGTCCTGCAGGTCGCGGCCAAGGGTGCCGGCTTCGCGCTCAACGGCACCGAATTCCCCTGGTCATGCAAATACTACAAGGAGACGGGGCGGATGATGCCGGAAGACGGCATCGAGACGCTCAGGCCCTTCGACGCCATCCTGCTCGGTGCGGTCGGCTGGCCGGCCGAAGTGCCGGATTCTGTCTCGCTGCACGGCCTGCTTCTGCCGATCCGCAAGGCTTTCGTGCAATATGCCAATATCCGGCCGCATCGCCTGCTGCCAGGCGTGCAGGGACCACTCAGGGCGGAAAAGTTCGACATCCTCTGCATCCGCGAGAATACCGAAGGCGAATATTCGGGCGCTGGCGGCCGCGTGCATCAGGGCATGGACAATGAAGTTGCGGTGGAAACTTCCATTTTCACCCGCACCGGCGTCGAACGCATCCTGCGTTTCGGTTTCGAACAGGCGCGGCTGCGCAGGCGCAAGCTCGCCTCGGTCACCAAGTCCAATGCTCAGAAATTCTCGATGGTGTTCTGGGATGAGATCACCCGCACGCTGGCGGCCGACTATCCCGATGTCGAAGTGACAAGCTACCATGTCGATGCGCTGGCCGCCCGAATGGTGATGGCGCCGGAGAGCCTCGACGTCATCGTCGCCTCGAACCTCTTCGGCGATATCCTGACCGATCTCGGCGCCGCGATCCAGGGCGGTCTCGGCTTTGCGGCTTCCGCCAATATCAATCCCAACCGAGGTGCACCGTCCATGTTCGAGCCGGTGCATGGCTCGGCGCCTGACATCGCGCATCTCGGCATAGCCAATCCCATCGCCACCATCTGGTCCGGTGCGATGATGCTCGAACATCTGGGTGAACGGGAGGCGGCGGCGATGATCATGCAGGCCATCGAAGCCGTCACCAAAAGCGGCATCGGCACCATTCCCGGCCGCGACAGGACCGATGCGATCACCAATGCCGTCATCGCGGCGCTTTCCTGACACCGAGGCACATATGCAAATTTTGAAGGACAAGGATCTCTTTCGCCAGCAGGGTCTGATCGGCGGCAAATGGGTGGCGTCGACCTCGGGCAAGACCGTCGATGTCATCGATCCGGCCACGCAAGCCGCAATCGGCTCGGTGCCTGATATGGGCAGCTCCGAGACCCGCGTAGCGATCGAAGCCGCCGAGCAGGCCTATAAAGGCTGGAGAAAAAGGACCAATGCCGAGCGGGCTGCGCTGCTGGAGGCCTGGCATGGCCTGATGCTGCAGCATCTCGACGATCTGGCGCTGATCCTCACGATCGAACAGGGCAAGCCGCTGGATGAGGCAAAGGGCGAAATCCGCTACGGCGCCTCCTTCGTCAAATGGTTTGCCGAAGAGGCACGCCGCATCAACGGCCATACGATCCCCTCGCCGACAGCAGACCGCCGCATCATCATCCTGAAGGAGCCGGTCGGCGTCTGTGGCATCATCACGCCCTGGAATTTCCCCAATGCGATGATCACCCGCAAGGTTGCGCCGGCGCTTGCCGCCGGCTGCACCGTGGTCATCAAGCCATCGGAGTTTACACCCTATTCGGCGCTGGCGCTCGGCGTGCTCGCCGAACGCGCCGGCATTCCGGCCGGTGTGATCAACATCGTCACCGGCATGCCCTCGGAGATCGGCCAGGAAATCATGGCCAACGAAACCGTGCGGAAGATTTCCTTCACCGGTTCGACACGCGTCGGTTCATTGCTGATGCGTGGCGCCGCCGACAGCGTCAAGCGGCTCAGCCTCGAACTCGGCGGCAATGCGCCCTTCATCGTGTTCGACGACGCCGATCTCGATCTGGCGATCGAAGGCGCGCTGGCCTCGAAATTCCGCAATGGCGGGCAGACCTGTGTCTGCGCCAACCGCATTCTGGTGCAGAGCGGAATCTACGATGCCTTTGCCGCCAGGCTCAAGGCACGGGTTGAAGCTTTGACGGTCGGCCCAGGCACCGAGGCTGGCGTGGCAATCGGCCCAATGATCAATATGGCGGCGGTCGACAAGATCAACCGCCATGTAGAGGATGCGCTGGCCAAGGGTGCGAAGATCATCACCACCAAGCCAGCAATGCCGGAAGGCAGCCAGTATACGGTGCCGCTGGTGCTGACCGGCGCCACCACCGACATGCAGCTTGCCAGCGAAGAAACATTCGGCCCCGTCGCACCGCTATTCCGGTTCGAGACGGAAGAAGAGGCGATCGCCATCGCCAATGGCACGCCCTACGGCCTCGCCTCGTATTTCTACACCGAAAACCTCAAACGCGCCTGGCGCGTCGGCGAGGCGCTGGAATTCGGCATGGTCGGGCTGAACACCGGTTCGGTGTCGATGGAAATCTCCCCCTTCGGCGGCGTCAAGCAATCCGGCCTCGGCCGCGAAGGCGCGCAGGCCGGCATTGAGGAATATCTGGAGATGAAGAGTTTTCACATGGGCGGGCTGAACTGAGCCGCAATCACCGCAGAAAAAATGGGGCGCGGCTTTTGCAATCCGCGCCTCTTTAGTCGGCTGCTTGGGAGAGTCGCTTACTGAAACCTGTCGAGCGTTTTGTAATAAAGCCCGACCAGCGGCAGGAACCATGGCTTGCCGAAATGGCCGGGAACGGCGGGCCATTCCATCCCCTTCAGCGGATTTCGGTCGGCTCGGCCAAGAATCGCATCCGCGATGATCATGCCAAGATGGGTCGAAAGCTGCGCGCCATGGCCGGAATAACCCATCGCGTACCAGACATCGTCGTGATAGCCCGCACGCGGGTAGCGATCTTTGGTCATGTCGACCAGACCGCCCCAGCAATAATCGACGTCGATATTGCCGAGCTGCGGGAATATCTTTGCCAGGCCTTCCCTCAGAATCTCGCCGCTCTTGGAATCGGAGCGGTGATCCGACGTCGCCGAGAAGCGCGCCCGGCCACCGAAGAGCAGGCGATTGTCCGGAGAAAGCCGGAAATAATTGCCGATGTTCATCGAGTTCACGCAGGTGCGATTGCCGGGCATGGTCACTGCAATCTCGTCGGTCGTGAGCGGACGCGTGGCGATCAAAAAACTGCCGACGGAAATGATCCGGCGGCGGAAATAGCCGAAATTGGGCGTCGTGTAGGCGCCCGTCGCGACCAGGACATGGTCCGCTGTGACCTTTCCGCGTGCGGTGGTCAGAACGTGTTTGCCATTGCCCCGGGTCCGGCCCGTCACGGTCGCGTTTTCGTAGACAATCGCGCCGTGGCGTGCTGCCGCCTCCGCCAGCCCCGCGACATAGCGGCCCATATGCATCATCGCACTCTTCTTCGACAGCATGGCACCGAAGAAAGGCGAGCCGATTTCAGATTTGAGATCATCGGCCGAAAGCAGTGCCGTATCGGAGTCGACCTCGGCATGCACTGCCTCGAAATTGCGGGCGATCGAATCGAAATGCTGCGGTTTGGATGCCAGCTTGAGCTTGCCGGCACGGCGAAAATTGCAATCGATATTCTCCTCGGCAATCAAACCCGCGATCACATCGATGGAATCGTCGAGCGCCTTGTAGAGCGCGATGGCGCGCTCCTTGCCAAGTTCCGCTTTGGCCGACAGATAGCTATGTGCAAGGCCATTGTTGAGATGTCCGCCATTGCGGCCCGAAGCGCCCCAGCCGACCCGTTCCGCTTCCAGCACGACGACATTGGCGCCCGCCTTGGCGAGCTGGCGCGCAGCAGCGAGCCCCGTGAAGCCGCCGCCGATCACTGCGACATCATAGTGCCCTTCGACCGCGCCTTTCGCCCCTCCTGCAAAAACCGGAGCCGTGTCGTGCCAGTAGGAGACGAACTTCATCGCAAAACCCTTCGTCAGAGACCCACGACACCGGGCAGGCCGGATATGTCGGCAATTTCGGTGTAGCCATAATAGGGATTGGCCGGCTCATGGCCGCGATTGACCCAGACCTTGTTCCTGACACCGAGATCATGTGCCGACATCAGGTCATAGCGGAAGGACGAGGAGCAGTGCAGAATGTCTTCCGGTCCGCATCCCAGCATGTCGAACATGTATTCGAACGCCCTGAAGCGCGGCTTGTAGGCCTGTGCCTGTTCCGCGGTATAGACCGCGTGGAAAGGGGCGCCGAGCTTCTCGACATTCGACATGATCTGCGAATTCATGGCGTTCGACAGGATGACCAGCGGAATTTCCTTTGCCACCTTGGCAAGACCGGCCGGCACATCCGGATGCGGTCCCCAGCTCGGCACACGTTCATAGACCGTCTTCGCATCCTCTTCACGGAACGCGACGCCGTTGGCCTTGCAGCTTCGCTCGATGGCATTGTGCACGACCTCGGCATAGGGCTTCCAGGCACCCATGATCTCGTCGAGCCGATAGGCGGCGAAATTGCGGATGAATTTCTGCATCCGAACCTCATCGAGCTGCTTGCTGTAGAGGTCGCTTGCCGCCTCCGCCATCTGGAAATTGATCAGCGTGCCGTAGCAGTCGAAGGTGATGTATTTCGGGCGGAAGGTGGCCATATCAGGTCGTCCTTGGTTGAATGGGCAATCTGCAATTCGCTGTCGCCATCATAAGCGTCGGACAGACGGCGGGCTTCACCGAATTGGGGCCGCTTGAAGCAGAATGTTTCGTATGCGCCACAGAGTTTGGCAGAGTGTTGTCCTTGCCACCGCGCCGCGGGCCAGGTTTTCACCTGGAATCGACGGCCAGGTGGATTTGCGTCACCACGAAAGATATTCTGGGAAAGCCAGAGCTGTTGGAATTCATCGCTGCGACTCAGCGTTTTGAGCACATTCCCAACAGCATCGTATCGGCGCCTGACGGCCTGTTAGGCGAAAATCCAATTCGGGTCGCCAAAACTGCAATGCTTAATAGGGCACAAAGGCGCATTCCCTTAAAGTCGCAAGCGGGGATAGAAGTGGCTCGGTTTGTTTGAACAGTTTGGTGCCGATTTCTAAGTGGTTTCCGGCGCTATCAAGGAGGGTTTGAGCTTCTTGTTCGTCCTTCGTCACGACGTCGAAACCCGAACCCTCCTCAATTCAGAACCCGAAATGTTTACCATAGACGATGATGGATGAGAGATGTCGTCAAGACCTTATGAACGAGAGCAGGTCGGGGTTGAGGACATCCGCATGTGTGGTTAGCATGCCATGCGGGTAGCCGGGATAAGTCTTCAGCGACCCGTTCTTAAGCAAGTCGACCGCACGCGGCACGGAACTAGCGAACGGGACGACTTGATCAGCCTCGCCATGCATCACCAGCACCGGCACGGTGATCTTCTTGAGGTCTTCGGTATAATCTTCGAGCCAAGAGGCGACAGTCGCGTAGTGAGCGAGAGCACCGCCGGCCATGCCTTGGCGCCACCAGTTCGCAATGATTGCCTCCGAAGGCTTGGCCCCATCGAGGTTGTACCCGTAGAACGGATTCTCAGGGACGAATCGGTAGAATTCCGACCGGTTGCCCAGCACGCCTGCCCGGATCGCTTCGAACCACTCCGACGGTTGACCGGACGGGTTGTCCTTGCTCTGGTACATGTTCGGCGTCAATGAAGCGACCAATACCGCCTTTGAGACGCGCTCCTGGTGGCGAGCGACATAGCGAGCCACCTCACCGCCACCTGTCGAGTGTCCGATATGGATCGCGTCGCGCAGGTTGAGATGTGCAGTCAGGGCCGCGAGATCGTCGACCCAGTGGTCCATATCGTTGCCGGTGCTGGGCTGGTCGGACCGGCCGTGACCACGCCGGTCGTGGGCGATCACCCGATACCCGTGATGAAGGAAGAATGTCATCTGGGCATCCCAGTCGTCCGCTGTCAGCGGCCAACCGTGGCTGAAAACGATCGGCTGACCTGATCCCCAATCCTTGTAGAAGATGTTTACGCCGTCTGTAGTCGTGATCGTGGGCATTGTTCAGTTCCTTTAGATTAGCCGCGGAAAGATCTCGTCACTCACTGGCGCGGCGTTCCAGCGAGAAACTCGTTAAATATATGACTGGTCGTCTATTTATTGCCGAAAAATATTCAAGCCACAAGGGCTGGCAAAACGAAACCTTCAAAGCTGTCGAACGGCGACCGGTTACGTTCGACCTTGGCACGCGTGACCGCGCCTTCGAACGCGTCGATCAACGCGACGGCAACTTGTCCCACATCCTTTCCAGCCGGCAATTCGCCCTGGACCTGAGCTTCCCGCAGGCATTCAGTGAGCGAGGCCGTCCATTGGCGATAGATTGCCGCCAGCTTGATGCGTACGAGCTCGCTCGATGGCGTGACCTCGATCGCCATATTCCCGATCAGGCAGCCAACCGCGTAACGACGGCGCTCGTGAAACTCTGCCAAGGCCGCGAAATAGCGCGCGATACGCGCGAGCGGCCTCATGTTGTGATCGGCCAAGATCGGGCCGTAAGTAGTAAACACCGAATCCCAATACTCGGTCAGTACTTCGACAGCGAAAGCCTCCTTGCTTTCAAAATAATTGTAAAACGACCCCTTGGGCACACCGGCCGCCGACGTAATCTCCTGCACGCCGGTGGCATTGAAGCCGTGGGTGCTGACGAGGTCTCCCCCCTTTTCCAGCAGGCGCGATCGGGTTTCTGGATTGGCGGGTCTTGGCATGTCTGGACTTTGGCGGTTGGTGTTTGCGTTTCGATGGTTTATATATGACCAGTCGGCTTTTAATTGTCAAACGGAAAATGCGAATTGGTGACATTTTTTCCATCATAGCGCTGTGCTCTCGCACATGTACTGAAAACGACCCAGACCGTGTGAAAACTCATCGGCGAGAAATCCTGATAGAAAATAATCCTCAGAATTATTCACCCGTGGGTCGCCGTTAGTAAAAGACAGGCCTTGAGCCACAAATTTCGGAATCAGATTCTCCGTCAAAAATTTGATTTTGAGTTTTCACACCGTCTGGACCGTTTTCCAAACAAGCCAACGGGCCAAGCTCTTCTGCCCGCTTCGAGGGAAAAATGCGCAAGGAAACTATATACGTTATTCTATTGCCCGGAAATCGCCTCGCGGGTCACATCGCATGACCAACCGATCACCACTTCCACCCCGCCACAGCATAAGATGCGGCGGACCGCGCATGCTACGGCGGAAGATATTGCCCGGCAGCATGCCTTCAGACGATCTGCCGCCGGCGATTGATTGAGACTTGGGGCATCGAAAAGGATGCTCCATGCAAACAGATGCGATCGATCTGACGGCTTTTGGCCCGCAGCATATTGACGAAGCCGTAGCGCTTTCGCGTCAAGCGAAGTGGCCGCATCGGCCTGAGGATTGGCGTTTCGTTGTTGAACTGAGTTCCGGCGCAGTCGCCTTGGATGGCGATGGCAAGGTCGCCGGCACGATCCTGATGACGCCCTATGGTGCGGATTGTGCAACGATCAACATGGTGATCGTCGATGAGCGCCTGCGCGGCCGCGGCGTGGGCCGCAAGCTGATGGAAAAGGCGTTCGCCCTCGCCGGAGATCGGCAGCTGCGGCTGATCGCGACCGCGGAGGGGCTGCCGCTTTATGAAAAGCTTGGATTCGTCGCCTGTGGGACGGTCGTTCAGCATCAGGGGGTGGTGCAGGCGATTGCACCTTCCCAAGGCGTAGAACCCGCGGTGAGCGGTGACCTCTCCGCGATCAAGACGCTCGACAGTGCCGCCTTCGGCGCTGATCGCGCTGCACTTATCGACCTTCTGGACCGGAACGGAGAATTCGCTGTGATCCGTCGGGGCGGAGCGGTCGCCGGCTATGCGGCTTGCCGAGCCTTCGGCCGCGGCGAGGTGATCGGCCCTGTCGTTGCGACAAACAAGGAAGATGCAAAGGCGTTGATCACCTTCTTTGCGGCGGCTCGACCCGGCGCCTTCCTGCGCGCCGACACAGACAGAGATATCGGACTGTCGGATTGGCTCGCAGCAAGCGGGCTTGTCGAGGTTGGCGGCGGCATCGCGATGCGCAAACCGCCAGCCGAAAAGTCCGAAGATGCGCCCGTCGAAATCTTTGCTCTTGCCAATCAGGCACTCGGATAATCCGGAGAACCCCATGCTCGCCAATTCGCTGATCGAACTTGACCGCGCCCATCTCATTCATCCCGTCGCATCCTATCGCGGCCATGAAAAGCTAGGTGTCCGCGTGCTGAAGTCCGCCAAGGGCGCGACGGTCACGGACCAGACCGGGCGCCAGTTGCTCGATGGCTTTGCCGGTCTCTGGTGCGTCAATGCCGGCTACGGCCATGAAAGCATCGTCGAGGCGGCCGCGCGCCAGATGCGCGAGCTGCCTTACGCGACGGCCTATTTCGATCTCGGTTCGGAACCCGCGATCCGGCTCGCATCGGAACTTGCCGATCGGGCGCCCGGGGATCTGAACCATGTCTTTTTCACCCTTGGTGGGTCCGATGCCGTCGACAGCACCATCCGCTTCATCCGCTATTACTGGAACGCCAAGGGTGAGCCGCAGCGCGACCAATTCATTTCCATCGAACAGGGCTATCACGGCTCCTCCGTGGTCGGCGCCGGGCTCACGGCACTCCCCGCCTTCCATGCCGGCTTCGGTATTCCCTATGACTGGCAGCACAAGATCCCCTCGCCCTATCCGTACCGCAATCCGGTCGGCGAAGATCCGGAGGCCATCATCGCCGCATCGCTCGCCGCGCTGGATGCCAAGATCGAAGACATCGGTGCCGACCGGGTTGCGGCATTTTATGCCGAACCGATCCAGGGTTCAGGTGGTGTCATCGTTCCGCCGAAAGGCTGGATCAAGGCTATGCGAGAGCGCTGCAGGCGACATGGCATACTCTTCGTCGCCGATGAGGTGATTACCGGCTTCGGCCGGACCGGTCCGCTGTTTGCCTGCACCGAAGAAGACATCGTTCCGGACTTCATGACCACGGCCAAGGGCCTGACATCCGGCTATGTGCCGATGGGTGCCGTGTTCATGGCAGATCATGTTTATGATGTAATTGCCGACAGCGCTGGGAATTCAGCTGTCGGCCATGGCTATACCTATTCCGCCCATCCGGTCAGCGCCGCCGTCGGGCTCGAAGTGCTGCGCCTTTATGAGAGCGGCATTCTCGAGAACGGCGTCCAGGCAGGAAAGCGGCTGATGGCAGGACTCGAGGGTCTGCGCGATCATCCTCTGGTGGGCGATGTCCGCGGTCGCGGTATGCTTGCCGCAGTGGAGCTGGTGGTGGACAAGGCAAAGAAGACGCCGCTTCCGGCCGCAGCCGTGCCGGCGCGACGTGTCTTCGACCGGGCCTGGGAGAACGGCCTGATCATCAGGGCATTTGCGCACGGCGTTCTCGGCTATGCGCCACCGCTCTGCTGCACATCCGACGAAATTGACGCCATTATAGAGCGCACGCGCAAAACTCTCGATCAAACCCTTGATGATCCGGATGTGCGCCAGGCGCTGGCGTGACAGGGCGGTTCCTTGCGCGGCATGGCTCTTTCGAAATATCGCCCGGGCCGGCAATTTCGCAATTTTGTGCCGCGGCCTCATGCCATTTCGGCGAATCCGGCGCTGCAGAACTGCCAAACTGCTCTCAGAAAACGGCCACGGCGATGGTTTTCAGGGCTTTCGAAGACAAGCAAGCACGGCGGGAGCCAGAATTTTCTGCCGTGAACCACCTGCGATGCAGCAGGGCATGAAGGAGAGCATGGACTTGGCCAAGGATTTTCCGGCGTTCAAATATTTCACCTTCGATGTCGTCGGCACCCTGATCGACTTCGAAGGCGGCATCAAGGATTGCCTCGCCCAGATTGCCGCCGAGGCCGGTACATCGGTCGACGGTGAAGAGGCACTTACGCTCTATCGCCAGGCGCGCTACAGCGGCGATGCAGGCCTTTTTCCGGATGATCTCCTGCGCGTCTACATGGTCATCGCGCCAAAACTCGGCCTGCCGGCCAAGGAAGAATATGGAATGCGCCTGCGCGACTCCGCGGCGAGTTGGAAGGGTTTTGCTGACAGCGCCGCTGCGCTCGCGGACCTCTCCAAGACCCACCGGCTGATCGCCATGACCAATGCCCGCCGCTGGGCGCTCGACCATTTCGAAAAGCAATTGGGTTCGCCGTTCTTCGCTACCTTCACTGCCGACGACACCGGCACGGAAAAGCCGGATCCTGCCTTCTTCGAACAGGTGTTCGACTTCGTCGGCACACAAGGCGACAGCAAGGACGACATCCTGCACGTGGCCCAGAGCCAGTATCACGATATCGGCATCTCCAGAAAACTCGGCCTGACCAATTGCTGGATAGAACGCCGCCATGCCCAGAAAGGCTATGGCGGGACGATCGAGCCCGGGAATTTCACCGAACCCGACTACCATTTTACGTCGATGGCGGATTTTGCCGCGGCCGTGAAGGAAAGCCTGACAACCAGAGCCTAAACCCAGGCCGGGAAAGCCCGCAGGCAAGATGGGCAGCCCGCCAAACCAACGGAAAAGGGGAATGACATGACTGACAAAATCACCAACTGGACCAAAGCCGACGACGCAATGGTCGAAAATGCCATCCGCCGCGGTGCGACCCGGCGCGATCTCCTCAAGATGATGCTGGCCGGCGGCGTCGCAGCCTCGACCGGCGGCATTGTCCTTGGCCGCGCTTCGCAGGCGGTCGCCGCGACCCCGGTCTCAGGCGGTGCCTTCAAGGCGGCCGGCTGGTCTTCCTCGACCGCCGATACGCTCGATCCCGCCAAGGCATCGCTGTCGACCGACTATGTGCGCTGCTGCTCGCTCTACAATCGCCTGACCTTCCTCGACAAGTCGGGCGCGCCGCAGCTGGAACTCGCCGAAAGCATCGAGAGCAAAGACGCCAAGACCTGGACCGTGAAGCTGCGCAAAGGCGTCACCTTCCATGACGGCAAGGCCCTGACCGCCGATGACGTGGTCTTCTCGCTGAAACGCCATCTCGATCCGGCTGTCGGCTCCAAGGTTGCCAAGATCGCTGCGCAGATGACCGGCTTCAAGGCTGTCGACAAGTCGACCGTCGAAATCACGCTGGCCGACCCCAATGCCGACCTGCCGACCATCCTGTCGCTGCACCATTTCATGATCGTCGCCGATGGCACGAAGGACTTTTCCAAGGGCAACGGCACCGGCGCCTTCGCGCTCGAAACGTTCGAGCCAGGCGTTCGCTCCGTAGTGACGAAGAACAAGAACTACTGGAAGTCGGGCATGCCCTATCTCGACTCCTTCGAGTTTATCGCTATCAGCGACGACAATGCCCGTGTGAACGCGCTGATCTCCGGCGATATCAACCTTGCCGCCTCGATCAATCCGCGCGCCATGAAGCTGGTGGAAAGCCAGTCCGGCTTCGAACTGTCGAAGACCACCTCCGGCAATTACACCAACCTCAACATGCGGCTCGACATGTCGCCCGGCAACAAAAAGGATTTCATCGCCGGCATGAAATACCTGGTCAACCGCGAGCAGATCGTCAAATCCGCTCTGCGCGGCCTCGGCGAGGTCGGCAACGACCAACCTGTTTCGCCGGCGAATTTCTATCACGATGCCGATCTGAAGCCGAAGGCCTTCGACCCCGATAAGGCGAAGTTCCATTTCAACAAGGCAGGCGTTCTTGGCCAGTCGATCCCGGTCATCGCCTCCGATGCCGCCACCTCGTCGATCGATATGGCGATGATCATCCAGGCAGCCGGCACCGATATCGGCATGAAGCTCGATGTCCAGCGCGTGCCCTCCGACGGTTATTGGGACAATTACTGGCTCAAGGCGCCGATCCATTTCGGCAATATCAACCCGCGCCCGACACCGGATATTCTGTTCTCGTTGCTCTATGCGTCGAACGCGCCGTGGAACGAAAGCCAGTACAAGTCGGAGAAATTCGACAAGCTGATGATCGAAGCCCGCGGCCTGCTCGATCAGGCCAAGCGCAAGGAGATCTACAACCAGATGCAGGTGATGATCGCCGAAGAAGCCGGCACGATCATTCCGGCCTATATTTCCAACGTCGATGCGATCTCAAGCAAGGTAAAGGGTTTGGATGCAAATCCGCTTGGTGGCATGATGGGTTACGCGCTGGCGGAATACATCTGGCTTGCAGCCTGATGGCGCAAACCGTCCGGGGGCGCAGCAGCGCTCCCGGATCCCATTTTGCTGGCCGCGGACCATTGTCGCAGCGAGGAGCGCCTCGATGAAATCCGAGGTTTCATACCTAATTCTCAATAGGCTTGTTATCGCGGTCATCACGCTTCTGATCGTCTCGTTTGCGGTGTTCTTCGCGACGAACCTGCTGCCGGGCGATACGGCCTCGATCCTGCTGGGGCAGGCGGCAACCCCGGAAGCGGTTGCCGGACTGCGCAAAGCCATGCATCTCGATGACCCGGCTTTCTTTCGTTTCCTGCGCTGGCTGGTCGGCCTCATGCAGGGCGATCTCGGCACGTCCTATGCCAACGACATGCCGGTGGCACGGCTGATCGGCGGGCGCCTCGTTGCGACAATGGAGCTTGCCGGCATCACCACGCTGGTTTCCGTGCCGCTGGCGCTCGCGCTCGGCATTACCTCCGCCATGCTGCGCGGCTCGCTTTACGACCGGATCATGACGGTGGTGTCGATCGGCGTCATTTCCGTGCCCGAATTCATGGTGGCGACGTCGGCGGTCCTGGTTTTTGCCGTCTATCTCAAATGGCTGCCGGCACTGTCCTCCGTCAATGAAGCGCATTCCCTTGCCGATCTCCTGAAAATCTATGCCATGCCGGTGATCACGCTGACTTTCGTCATTTCGGCCCAGATGATCCGCATGACGCGCGCCGCGGTGATCGAGACATTGAACACGCCTTATGTCGAAATGGCGCTGCTCAAAGGCGCGTCCCGCGGCCGGATGGTGCTCAAGCACGCGCTGCCGAATGCTCTCGGCCCGATCGTCAATGCGATTGCGCTGTCGCTCTCCTATCTCGTCGGCGGCGTCATCATCGTCGAGACGATTTTCAACTATCCGGGGATCGCCAAGCTGATGGTCGACGCCGTCGCCACCCGCGATCTGCCGCTGATCCAAAGCTGTGCGATGATTTTCTGCCTTGGCTATCTCTTGCTGATCACCGCCGCCGATATCGTCGCCATTCTTTCCAATCCGAGGCTGCGATGAACAGAGCAAGCACCATTCATCCGCGCCTGTCGCTGGCCGGCTACAATATCAATCTGGTCGGGATTGCCGCCTTCCTCGTCATTCTGGCCTGGACGCTCGTTGCCTTGTTCGCACCGCTCGTCATTCCCTATCCAGTCGGCGAGATCGTCGACACGGACTATTTCGGCCCGATGAGCAAGGTGCTCTGGCTGGGTTCGGACTACCTTGGGCGCGATATGTTCTCCCGGGTGCTGATGGGCGCGCGCTATACGGTCGGCATCTCGTTGGCGGCCGTGTCGATCGCCTGTTTCAGCGGCGTCGTCCTCGGCATGATCGCAGCCGTCGCCGGCGGCTGGCTGGACGCAGGGCTGAGCCGCTTCCTCGATGCGATGAACTCGATTCCGAGCAAGCTTTTCGGGCTGGTCGTCGTCGCAGCGGTCGGTTCGTCCATACCCGTGCTGATCCTGACGCTAGCCGTCATCTACATTCCGGGGGCCTATCGCTTTGCCAGGGCGCTGGCCGTCAATGTCAACACCATGGATTTCATGACCGTCGCGCGTATCCGCGGCGAAAGCATTCCCTATCTGATCGGATCGGAAATCCTGCCGAACATCATGCGACCGGTGCTCGCGGACCTCGGCCTGCGTTTCGTCTTCATCGTGCTTTTGCTCTCCGGCCTCTCCTTCCTCGGGCTCGGGCTGCAGCCGCCCTATGCCGATTGGGGAGCGCTGGTGCGGGAGAATATTGGCGCCCTTCCATTCGGCGCTCCTGCTGTGATGGTGCCATCGCTGGCGATTGCCAGCCTGACCATCAGCGTCAATCTCCTGATCGACAACCTGCCCCAGAAGATCAGGGACCGGAGCGCGTGACGATGGCCAATCTTGTTGAAATCAAAAATCTCAATGTCGAGGCCAGGACCGACGCCGGACGGGTTGTCGAGATCATCAGGGGCGTCAGCCTGGAGATTGCCGAGGGCGAGATCGTTGCGCTGATCGGCGAGAGCGGCTCCGGCAAGACGACGATCGCATTGACGCTGATGGGGCACGCACGCCCGGGATGCCGCATTTCGGGCGGCGAAGTCTGGGTCGATGGCAAGGACATGGCGGCCATGTCGGAGCGGGAACGCGCCAAATACCGCGGCACCCAGGTCGCCTATGTGCCGCAGAGTGCGGCGGCGGCCTTCAATCCCTCAGCGACGATCATGGAACAGGTGATCGAGGTCACCCGTATTCACAGGCTGATGGTGCCGGAGAAGGCACGCGAGCGCGCTGTCGAACTGTTCAAGGCGCTGTCGCTGCCCAATCCCGACACGATCGGCGATCGCTACCCGCATCAGGTTTCCGGCGGCCAGTTGCAGCGCCTTGCCGCCGCCATGGCGCTGATCGGCGATCCCAAGCTGGTGATCTTCGACGAGCCGACCACCGCACTCGACGTGACGACCCAGATCGACGTCCTGAAAGCATTCAAGAATGTCATGCGGGCCGGCGGCATTGCCGGGGTCTACGTCTCGCATGACCTCGCTGTCGTGGCGCAAATCGCCGATCGCATCGTCGTTCTCAAAGGCGGGCAGGCGCAGGAGACCGGCACGACCTCGCAAATCCTGACTGCGGCCACACATCCCTATACAAGGGAACTGTTGGCCGCCTTCGAGCCAAAACGGCGTTCCGACACCAAGCAGGACCCGGCACAGGCAGCACCCTTGCTGCAAATCAGCGATCTGATCGCCGGCTATGGGCAGATTCAATCCGACGGGCTGCCAATCGTTCGCGCCGTCCAGTCTGTCAGCCTCAAGGTAGAGAAGGGCCGAAACCTCGGCATTATCGGCGAATCCGGCTGCGGGAAATCGACCCTGGCACGGGCAATTGCCGGCATTCATCCGGCGGCCTCGGGCAAGATCACCTTCAACGGCGCTGTCGCAAGCCCCGCCGCGCGCGGCAGAACGCAGGACCAGCTGCGCGAGATGCAGATCGTCTTTCAATATGCCGATACCGCGCTGAACCCGGCCAAGCCGATCGAGGATATTCTCGGCCGGCCACTCGCCTTCTATCACGGCATGGACCGCAAGGCGCGAGACGCGCGCGTCAACGAACTGCTCGACATGGTCCGTCTTCCCCGCACGCTGCGCTATCGCCACCCGGCGGAGCTTTCCGGCGGGCAGAAGCAGCGGGTGAATTTCGCCAGGGCGCTCGCCGCGTCGCCGCAACTGATCATCTGCGACGAGATCACCTCGGCGCTCGACACGGTCGTCGCCGCGGCCATCCTCGACCTGCTCAAGGAATTGCAACGCGAACTGCAGCTTTCCTACATCTTCATCAGCCACGACCTGTCGGTGGTGGAAGCGATCTGCGATGAAATCGTGGTCATGTATGGCGGCAAGAAGGTGGATGAGATCACGCCGGAGAACGCTGGGGCAACCCGCCATCCCTATTCCCAACTGCTGTTCGCCTCGGTGCCGAAGCTCGACCCCAAATGGCTCGACAACCTGGTGCTGGATCCCGAGCTCAAGCGGGAATATGGCCACGGTTGACCGTGCGCCGCCCCTGGCGACGTGTCTCTACATCGGAAACAGGCTGGGCAGGGGCATATGCGCCTTGACGATCGGTGACTTCAGCACGACGAAGCTGAAATATTTGTCGATGCCGATGTCCATGTCGGTCAGTCGCTCCATGATCGTCTGGTATTCCCCGATCCCGGCAGTGACGAACTTCATCAGATAGTCGTAGCCGCCGGAGACGAGATGGCATTCGATCACCTGGTCGATCTTTTCGACGACCGACAGGAAGCGTGCGAAGTCGATCTGCCGGTGGTTCTTGAGCGTGATCTCGGTAAACACCGTCAATGTCTGGCCGAGCTTGCCGAGATTGATCTGCGCCGAATAGCCCTCGATGTATCCCTCTGCTTGCAGCCGCTTGACGCGCATCAGGCAGGGACTCGGCGACAGGTTCACCAGTTCGGCGAGTTCCACATTGGTAACGCGACCGTTTCTCTGCAATTCGTAGAGGATTTTGATGTCGATCCGGTCAAGTTTCATCGGGATACGCGGCTCCGGCACTATTAGCACAAAATGCTGTGCGTTGCGAAATTCGAACTTATCACAATGCCGTCCGATGTCCATTCATGCCGCAATTCCGCAATGGGCATAATAGTTCGTTGCTTCGCCGTCTGACAGCAGAAAATGCCGCAGAGCCACGATCTGCGGCTCCGCTTCGCCCGCCAATGGGCTAAAATGGAAGCCAGTTTGGAGACCAAAAATGCCTGCACCGCTTCGCAAGATCGAAACGACACCGGAATTGCCGAAATCGGCCGATGTCGTGGTCATTGGCGGCGGCATCGTCGGCGTTTTCACAGCGTATTATCTGGCGCGATCTGGGCTGAGCGTCGCCCTGATCGAGAAGGGCCTGATCGGCGCCGAGCAGTCGAGCCGGAACTGGGGCTGGTGCCGGCAGCAGAACCGCGATGCGCGGGAATTGCCGATCGCCACGAAAAGCCTAGATCTTTGGGAGAGCTTCGCGGCCGAAAGCGGCGAGGATGCCGGCTTCCGGCGCACTGGTCTGTTCTATCTTAGTAACGACGAGCAGGAGCTCGCCGGCTGGGCGCGATGGCGCGACTTTGCCAAAACAGTCGGCGTGACCACGCATATGCTCGACAGCGCCGCAGCGACGGAGCGCGGCAAGGCGACGGGCCGGACCTGGAAAGGCGGCGTCTTCTCGCCGACCGACGGGATTGCCGACCCGGCCAGTGCAGCGCCGGCCGCAGTGCGCGCCATCCTCAAGCTGGGTGGCAGCGTGCACCAGAGTTGCGCTGCGCGCGGTCTCGAAACCGAGGGCGGACGCGTCAGCGGTGTGGTGACGGAGAGCGGCGTCATTCGCACCAGGATCGCCATTCTCGCTGGCGGCGCCTGGGCGTCGTCGTTTTGCAGACAGTTGGGTATCCGCTTTCCGCAGGCATCCGTCCGCTCCTCGATCCTCTCCGTCTCCGCCGAAGCGCAAGGGTTGCCGGACACGCTGCATACAGCCGGCGTCTCGATCACCCGCCGCGGCGATGGCGGCTACACGCTGGCGATCAGCGGCCGGGGACGGATCGACGTCACGCCGCAGCAATTGCGCTTCTCGTCGCAATTCATCCCGATGTTCCTCAAGCGCCGCAAGAGCCTGTCGCCCGGCGGGCTGGAGGGATTCCGCTCGGGCCACGAAACGCTCACGCGCTGGCGTCTTGACCGGCCGACGCCGATGGAGCGGATGCGCATTCTCGACCCACGCCCAGACCAGGCAACCATCGAACTGACCCACGCGCGAGCACTGGAACTGCTGCCGGAATTGCGCAAAACCCATATTACCGCCGCCTGGGCCGGCTATATCGACAGCACGCCGGACGGCGTGCCCGGCATCGGTGAAATATCGACGCTCCCCGGCTTCATTCTCGCCGCCGGTTTTTCCGGCCACGGTTTTGGCATCGGTCCCGGAGCCGGTCGTCTCGTCGCAGATATCGTCACTGGCGCATCACCGATGGTCGATCCGGCTCCTTACCACCCTGATCGTTTCAGCTCGTCGGTGTGGGGCAAAGTCGCGGACTTTTAGAATAACCCGCCACGCCGTCGCCGGATACCACCTGCCTCGGATCGGTGTGGGTTACATTCGCTGTCTTGCGCATGTGAAATGTGCTACGCATTTCCAACGGATAGTGCATATTCCGTTCTTGACAGGATCTGGGAGGATTTATGGTCGAGATCTTTTCGAAGCAGGACGGCCCGCGTCGGGAGGACGCGCAAGTCAAGCGGCTGATCGAGCAGAATCGTGGCGTGATCACCAAGCTGGCCGACCAGTTGAGCAGCGGTCGCTACTCGGAATCGAAGAAGCCGAAGCCTGTGCCGCAAGCCGAGGGCCTGATCATCCATATCGGCGGCAGCGCAAAGCCTGCGCCCGAACCGGAACCGAAAATTCGCGTCACGGCCAACGGCCGCGTCATTGCCGTCGATGTCGGCACGGGCCGGCAATTGCAGCATTTCGGCGAGATCCGCGAGGCGCGCGGCACGAAAATCTTCCGCCTGTCGACAAAGGCGAACGGTTTCATCGCGCCTCTCGATGACGAAATCGCCGAGCTGCTCGCCGATATCGACGGCGTGCTCCTGGGTCCCGCTTATAGCGACAAGGATCTGGCCGCCGATATCGGGCTGAGGCTCGACATTCCTCCCGAGACGTAACGGTCGCAGGCCCGGCTTCCGCCTGCGAGACTGCGTGCCCGAAGTCCAGTTCCCTCGAACGAGGAATGTGATAGCCGATGAGACACAATTCATCCACGCCGGGAAATTTCGGACCGGACCGGACGCCCGAAGTGAGCGGGCTGATTGCCAGCGAAATGACCCTGCATCAGGCCTATGACGAATTGACGACGATGAAGGCCTGGGAGACCCTGTTGGAAGGCCGCACGGAGCCGTCGCGCCCTTCGCTGCCGGTACGCTCGACCATCCACGATTCCTGGTATCGTTGTGCCAGCGGCGGCATCGACGCGCAGCGCAACGAGGCGCCGCTCGAAACCGACCGCGATGCCGTCGAGGCCCTGGCACGGGGCAGTTCTGAACTGCTGGAGGCGGCACAGCGGCCATTCTCGGCGATTGGCCGCATGCTGGAGGGAACCGGCGCCATGCTGGTTCTGGCCGACAGCGAGGGCGTGCTGATCGATGCGATCGGCGACAAGCGGACGCTCTACGACGGCATGGACATCCATCTCGGCATTGGCGGCAAATGGACCGAGGATGTCGTCGGCACCAATGGCATCGGCACTGCGCTGTGGACCGGTGAGCCGGTCTTCGTGCATGCGGCCGAACATTTCTGCGCCGGCATCAAGACCTGGACCTGCGCCGGCGCGCCGATCCGCGATCCGTTCGACGGCAAGGTCATCGGCGTGGTCGACTTGTCCGGCCATCCCGACATTTTCAGGCCGCATAACATTGCGCTCGTCGCCGCAGCCGCCCGCGAGATCGAGCGGGCGCTGTCAGGCTCCCAGAACGAGCAGCGCATGCGGCTGCTCGAAGCCTTCATCGCCTCGGCGAACAATTATCGCTCCAGCGACGGCGTGATGATCGTCGACCGGCATGGAAGAGCAATCTACAGCAACAACGTGCCGCTTATGGAACGCAAGCGCTTCGGCGACAGATTGCGCCAAGGCAGCCGAAGCTGTCGGTTGCCGGAGCTCAGCAATTCCGGCTTTCTCGACAGCGTTGCCACCGCCCTGCCGGAGGATATGCAATCCTGCCATGTTTGTGCGCTCGAGCTGGACGGTGCGGTGCGCGGCGCAGCCCTGGTCTTCCCCAAGCAGGAGAACCGCACCTTTTCCTTGAGCCGGCGTGAATCGCGCAGGCTGGAGGACGAGCGCGCGCTGATTGTCGGCGAGAGCGAAAGCCTCCGGGCGGCCGTCGATATCGCCTGCCGGGTCGCCGAGACGGAGGACGTTACGTCGCTTCTGATCGAAGGCGAGACCGGTGTCGGCAAGGAACTGTTCGCCCGGCTGATTCATGCCGGCAACCAGAAGCAGGCCGGCAGTCCGTTCATCGCGCTGAACTGCGGTGCCATCACCAAGGACCTGTTCGGCAGCGAGTTGTTCGGCCATGTCGCCGGCGCCTTTACCGGCGCCTCGCGCGAAGGCAAGCCGGGCGTGTTTGAGCTTGCCAATAGCGGCGTGCTCAGCCTCGACGAAATCGGCGAAATGCCGCTCGACATCCAGCCCTTTCTGCTGCGCGTGCTCGAGGATCGGACTGTGCGACGGCTGGGCGAAAACCGTTCCCGGCCGGTCGACGTCCGGCTGGTCGCCTCCACCAATCGCGACCTGAAGCGTGAGGTCGAAGCAGGCCGATTCCGCCGCGATCTCTACTACCGGATCAGCACGGTCTCGATCCACGTGCCGCCGCTGCGCGACCGTGGCAGCGACAGCCTGCTGCTGCTCGCCCATTTCAACGAGAAGATGGCCGCGCGCAAGAACGGAATGCCGCTGCATTTCTCCAGCGAAGCGCTCGACGCGCTGCTCGCCTATCGCTGGCCGGGCAATGTCCGCGAGCTTAGAAACCTGGTCGAGCGGCTGCATATCCTCTCGCGTCACGGCTTCGTCGGCCTGGAGGACCTGCCGACCGAAATCATCGAACGCCACGATCCGATTATGACTGCGGGAGCTGGAGCGGATGCATCGGACAACCAGGCGGTCCTGAGCTTCGAAGATGCGGAGCGGCAGGCGATAAGGAACGCACTGGCGGCCGAGCACGGCAATCTCAGCAAGGTCGCCCAACGGCTCGGCATATCGCGGCCGACGCTCTACAGGAAACTGGAACAGTTCGGGATCCGGCGCGGGTTTGTTTGATATCTGCCCATCATCCCGCGGCCGTCTTCTCCTCTTTCAAAGGCAAGGCGGCCGCAGGATGATGGCAATCGACATCCTCACGGCCGCTGACCGGAAATACCAGTCCTCCCTTACGGACGCCCGAGCTTCTCCGCGCCGCCGCCCAGTGCTGGGCCTTCGGTCGGATCGGCTTCGTTTTCGGCGAGATCGCCGATCAGCGTCTCGGTGGTCAGGATAAGCTTGGCGACGGATGCGGCATTGCGTAGCGCGGTATAGGTGACGCGCACCGGATCGATGATGCCGGCCTCGATCATGTTCTGGTAGACGCCCGTGGCGGCATTGTAGCCATGGCCGCTGTTGACACGGGTGACTTCCAAAATGATCGCATCGGGATCGCCGCCGGCATTGGTGGCGATCCGCCAGAGGGGCCGGGTCAGCACAGAACGGACGAGGCGCACACCTTCGGCAACGTCATTGTCGACACTTTCGAGCAGGCTATCGAGCACCGGCGCGATCTGCGCCAGCGCCGAGCCGCCGCCCGCCACGACCCCCTCCTCCGCCGCCGCACGTACGGCATGCAGGGAATCCTCGATCAGCTGGATCGTGCGCTTCTGCTCGACCGGCGTGACCCCGCCAGCGTAGAGCACCGCGGTGCCGCCGGAGAGCTTGGCGAGCCGCTCGCGTAGCTTGTCCTGCTCGATATTGGGCGGCGCCGTTTCATATTGCCGCTGCACCTGCGCACGGCGGGCAACTATGGCCGCCGGATCGCCGCCGCCACGCACGATCGTCGTATAGGTGGCGCTGGTGATGACGCGCTCCGCCGAACCCAGGTCATCGAGCGTCACATCCTCGATCTGGCCGCCGAGGTCGCGGGCGATCACCCGGCCGCCTGTGAGGATTGCCAGATCCTCCATCATCGCCTTGCGCCAATGACCATATTCCGGCGGATGCACGATCAGGTATCTGCCCGGCCCTTGCTTGCCGAGCAGCATCACCACGACATCGGGCGACACTTCCTCGGCGACGATCAGCAACGGCCGGCCAGCCTTGGCGGCGATGCCGCGCACCGCCTCGATCGCCGAGGGTTCCCTGATCTTGAGATCGGTCATCAGGATCAGCGGCCGATCGAGCACCGCCTCCATCTTCTCCTGGTTGGTGACCATGTGATGCGAAAGATAGCCGCGCTCGAAGGACATGCCCTCGACGACATCGAGCGTCGTCTCGGTGGTGACGCTGAAATCGGTGGTGATGATGCCGTCCTTGCCGACACGCTCATAGGCTTCCGCCACCAGCGCACCGAGTCTCGCATCGGTCGCGGCGATATTGGCGACGGCCGCCAGCACGCCATTGCCCTTGGCGGGCTTGGCCTTGGCCTTCAGCGCTTCGACGATCTTGTCCACGGCAAGGTCGATGCCTTTGCACAGGTCGACGGATTTGGCGCCGCGTTCATTGGCCTCGATGCCCTTCTGCACCAAGGCATTGGCGAGCACGATCGCCGTCGTCGTGCCGTCGCCGGCGATTTCGTTGGTCTGCATCGAGACCTCGCGCACCACCTGCGCACCCATATTCTCGAAGCGGTCATGCAATTCGATCTCCGAGGCGATCGAAACGCCATCGCGGGTCACCATCGGTGTGCCGAGTGGCCGGTCGATCATCGCATTCATGCCGCGCGGGCCGAGCGTCGGCTCGACGGCGGCGGCCAGCCTGGCGACACCGCGGGCAAGCGCCCGGCGCGCATCGGAATTGTGCAACATCAGTTTGGGCATGGCTCCTCCTTCCGCCTGACGGGCGGTTTGTTGATTTGGGGCCTTATGCTGGAAGGCCGCTGGTTCAGTTACAGGCCGACGATGGGCGTGCTTCAGGCGCAGGCACCCGGTTCATGATGAAATCGACCAGCGTCGGCTCGCCGTCGACAACGTCCACTTCCTTGTAGCGCGTATGCTTGAGCCCCCGGCAGAGCGCGCCGTTGAACTCCATGTTGATGCGGACGCTGCGGAGATCGGCAAGATGAGCAGGTAGGCCTTCTCGACTGATCCGCCCGCCGTCGTAATCGACGATCACGGTGTCGTCCTCGCTGAACTCAGGCCAGCGCTGCAACAGCGCCTCGCGATAGCGTGCTCTCAGCTTGCCGACCTGCTCGTTGCCAGCGACGATGGCGTCGAACATGGCAAGCGTCATCAGCACGATCTCGCCCTCGGCGATGCCGAGCGCCTTGAGATCCAGGATCACCGCCTCCTGCCGCCGCTTGAAAGCCTTCTGGCGAAACTTCTCCCTCAGCCCTTCAAGATCGGTCTGTTCGGCCAGCGAACCAAAAATCTCGGCGAAGCTTTTGCCCTCCGCAACGCCCCTGTTCACTTCATCCGCGAACATATGGTCGTGCAGCGTCACCTGATAGGCCGGCGACCACGAAAGCCCGTCGAGCGCCGTCCGGATATCGTCGAGCATCAGGAAGGCGAAATTCGGCGAGCACCAATAGGTCGGCAGGCGAAACCCAAGCCTGACGCTGCCATCGGCGGCGATTTCGGCACGCTCGACAAAACCCATCTCGGTCACGGGCTCGTCGAGCTCGGGATCGTTGACCGCTTCGAGGCGCCGCCAGAGTTCCCCCTGGCGGCTTTCTGACAGAGCGAGGGAGGTCATGTCGCTCACTCCGCAGCGATGCTGAACGGCGACGAAGCAAGCGCTGCCTTCTTCGCCGCGACGTCGATGTCGTAGAGCCGCGCGGCGTTGAGGCCGAGGATCTTTTCCTTGATCTCCGGCGTCAGTTGTACGCCGCGCTCCTTGGCAATGTCCTCGGGCAGTTCGAAGGCCCAGAATTTTTCCACCAGCCAGCGTGGCGTCCAGATGGCATAGTCCGACCCGAAGAGAATCTTGTCCGGACCGCACCAGAACAGCAGTTCGGAAATCACCTCGGCGAAATAACGCGGCCGCGAATGGATGAAGGGCAGCGCCACGGCAAGACCGCCATAGACATTGGTCTCCTGCACCGCGATCCAACAGAAATCGTCGAGCCGCGGCAGGCCGCAATGTTCGATGATCCAGTTGAGGTTCTGGAAGTCGGTGGCGGCATAATCGACATCATGGACGTCGAAGGCGTCCTTGTTGAGCGGGATGATCGTCGGGCCCTTATGGACGTGGATGTTCTTGATGCCGAGCTTCTCGCAGAGCTCGAAGCATTTGTAGGCTTGGGGATCGTTGAGCTTCCAGCCTTTCGAGGCCCCGTTCCATTCGGCCGTGTACATCTTCACGCCCTTGATGTCGTATGTCTCCTTCATGACGTGGATATATTCCAGCGCCTTTTCACCGTCGCGCGGATCGAAGGAACCGTTGACGATGAAACGTTCCGGATAGCGCTTGGCGACCTCGGCATTGCGCTCGATCGTGTTGAAGCCGTTCTTGTAAAAATCCTTGAGATAGGTCGATTGCACGATCGCCACGTCGTCCGGGCCGTCGATGAACAGGTCCCGGTAGAGGTCGTCGGCGCTGTACTTTTCGAACTTGCTCTTTTCCCAGAGCTGTTCCTTGGGGCTAAGCGCGGTGTGATAGGCGTAGAAACACTCGACGAACTGTTTGCCGTGGATGTTGCGCTGGTTTTCCGGGCTGCCGTCCCAGAAATGGGTGTGGCCGTCGACGACGAAAATTTCCTTGCCTTCCGGTGTGATATACATGGTTGCCTCCGCTGCAATGATTTGAATGTCCGGCGCGCCACGGATGCGGCGCGCCACCCTCCCGAACAGTCAGATGTATTCGAACACCTCGTCCATATCGCCGAACAGGATCACCTCGTTGTCGTCGATGCGGACCATGCGGCCGTAATGCGTTGATGTGTTGACCTCGAAGATTTCGGCGGTCATCTCGCGGCCGAGATAGTCGCTGATCTCGTCCATGCGGAAGATCAGCTTGCCGTTGCCGTCGATGCGGATCATCGCCGGCGCATAGGTGACGGTGACGCCGGGCTTCTTGCTCATGAACTCGGCAATGGCGCGCGCCTCGACCGAATCATTCATGGTGACTCCGCACTGGTGCGAGATCGTCTGCTCGAAGGTGATGTCCTTCATCGATTTGAAGATGTTATCGTGCGATGCGTCGCGTGCTACTGTTGACATGTTGAAAGCTCCTTCGATTATCTGTTCAGGCCGAGTTCGCCGAGGATCTTGCTCACCCGTTCGCCGGACTGGGCATAGACGTCGGAGAAGGACACCGGCTTGGAATGAGGCATCGACCAGATCGGCTGCAGGCCGAGGGCGGCCTTGTCGGCCAGCGCGCCGTGCTTGGCGACCCAGCCCTGGAAGAGCTTGCGGTTGGCCTCGCCATAGGCGTGATCGTTCGCGAGCGTGTAGACGAGGTCGATCGTGTTGGCGAGATTGCGCTCGTAATCGGCCTCGGCGGCCGAGATCACCGGCGGGGTGATGAAGTCATGGTTGGCGGCCGCTGCCTGCATCAGGAAGCCCGAGCGGAACAGTTCGCCAACCAGGGGCTCGAACAGGATGTTGATGGCGAAATACTGTTCGAGATAATCCGACGTTCCCATGATCGTCTCGATCGCTTCGCGCGTGCCCTGCCAGACGCCATCCTCGAGCCAGTGCTTCTTGCCAAGAGTGTCGTCCCAGCCGGCGATATCCATGCCGATCTCGGCCAGATAAAGCGTGATGTCCTGGGCGAGGCGCAGCTTGTAGGACGAATTGGTCAGCGTCGCGTTGTTGATCATCTGGGTATAGCCGTAGCGCTGCGCCTGCATCAGCGAGGTGCCGAGGCCGAATTCCGCATGCTTCCACGCCCCGAGATGGGCCTGCAGGATCGTGATCCACACCTTGTCGAACGCCTTCGGTGCGCCGGCGCGGCGGGCATTGCCGATCACGCTCTGCACCATGGTCTCGATCTTGGACTGGCGCTGGTAGTGCGTGCGTTCCCACTCCTGGTCGGGCGCCCGGAAGGCATGCCAGTTGGAGCTTTTGGCGGCGGTGTTGTCCTTGACATAGGCGCCCTTGCCATTGGCGAAAGAGATGATCCAGTTCTGGATCAGATAGCGTTCCGGATCCGGCTGGACGTCGACGGTGACGTCCTCGTAGTGGGTGGCGCGCTGGCCTTTCGGATCGAAATAGCGATACCGCCGGCTGTCGGAATCGGCAAAGATTGCCGCTCCTGCCGCACCCGACCCGACTGAACTCGATATTGCAGGCATAGTTCTCACTCCCTTGTTGCAGTTGCCTTGATGCTGTCCGTTCTTCGTCCAGCTCCGGACTGTCGTGGTTCATGGAAATGCACGACAGTCCGCCTTCCCGTTTACCGATCGCCTTGTCCGCGCCTTGGCGCGGGGCGATCTAATGACCCGGAGTTCCTCCCCCGGACGAAGTGGTGAATTTGTCGAAGAAAATGCGCTCGGCTTCAAAGCCGTTCATGAACAGCACCGGCTGCAGCGCATCGATCATCGGCGGCGGGCCGCAGGCATAGACATCGCCCTCGCCATCCACCGCCAGCTCCTTCAGCTTGGCGTCGACCGCCTGGTGGACAAAGCCGCGCTCGCCGGTCCAGCCGCCATCCTCCGGAGCGTGCGAAAGCACGGGGATGAAGGTGACGTCCGGATAGCGGCCGACCAGGTCCTCGATCTTGTCGAGATGGAAGAGATCATCCTCTGTCCTGGCGCCATAGAAGAAATAGACGGGCCGCTGCTCGCCGCTGAGAAGGTGGTCATTGAGGATCGACCAGACGGGCGACATCCCCGATCCCGCGCCGACGAGCACTAATGGTCCATGCCGGTCTTCCCGTCGAAAACAGGTTCCGTAGGGTCCGACGACGCTGACCTCGGCTCCGACCCGGATGCCTCCGGAATCGAGTTCGCCGGAGAACTTTCCTTGTGGGTATTTCTTGATGATGAAGGAGAGTTTCTGGGTTTCGCTCGGCGTATTTGCCATGGAGAACGAGCGCGTAATCGTCTCCCCTTCTTCCGTTGTGACCGTGATGTCGACATACTGTCCCGCCCAGAACTTTATCGGGGAGCCGAGTTCGATTTCGATGCCGCGGATGTCATGGGTCAGCTTCTCGATCTGCGAGATGCGGCCCTTGTAAGTCTTGACGGCGATCGCCTTGGCCAGAAGCTCTTCATCATAGTTGAGGAGCTCCACTTCCATGTCGGAATAGGCGATCGAGCGGCACAGCAGGATGTGCCCGCTTTCCTTTTCCATGTCGTTGAGCGCGAATGTCGAATATTTCAGCATATCGACTTCGCCGTCGAGCAATACGCATTTGCAGGCCGAACACTGGCCTTCCTTGCAGCCATGCGGCAGGGCGATGCCTTGGCGAAACGCGGCATTCAGCACCGTCTCACCATGCTCGACCTCGAATTCGACGCCGACCGGCTCGAGCCGCACCTTGTGCGCCTCCTGATGCGCTTTTTGAGCTTCAGCCATCTATGGAATCTCCCAATTCCTGCACGCTCCCCGGAAGGAACGGCCCTCTTCCCTTGAAGTCGCGAAGGCCGGAGCCGGCCTCCGCGGATCGGCGTCTCAGTGGAACGGCGTGATGGTGAAGCCCGCGCGGTATTCGGCGAGATGCTTTTCGCGGTCGGCCGGCGACATGTCGCGCAGGATCTGCAGCGGCGACATCAGCGTGTGGCCGCGCACGTCGTCCAGCGTCCACATGTCCTTGCCGTCGAAGCGCAGGTGCGGCTGCGGCACCAGCGTCTTACCGTCGGAGCGGACGAAGTTCAGGTCCTTGATCGCGTCGGCGAGATCCCAGCCGTGATAGACGGTTTCCCACTCGCGCTTGCCGCTGAAGCGGCCCATGGCCGGTGTCGGGCGGCCCTGGTATTCGTCCGAGAAGGCTTCGACGGCGGTCCAGCGGTCGAGTTCGTGGGCGAACGTATGCAGCTTGCCGTCGATCTCGTCGACCACGATATCCTCGCGGATCAGGCAGGGGACGAGGCAGCTCCAGCAACGGTGCGGATAGACGTAGCCGACGTCTTCGTTGAAGGTGATGATCTTCTCGCCACGATGGCTGAGCTTGTCATACCATTTCCAGAAGTCGCCGAACTGGGCGTACCAGCCCGGATATTTCTGCTCGAACCATTCGAAATCGGCCTCGCGCTGGGCCTCGATGCGCCAGAAGTTGACCGGCCAGCCGACCGCGAAGAACTGCGCCACCTTGTGGACATAGTGCTTCTTGGTGATGCGGTTCCAGGCTTTATGCACGTCGTCGTGATGGACCTTGATGCCGTATTTTTCCAGCGGCAGCATGTAGGTGCGATAATAGTCCTCGAAAATCCAGCGGTGCCACATTTCCGCATAGGATTCCTTGTTCTTGTCGCGGTTGGTGGTGCCGTATTCGATGAACGTGCCGATGGCGGCATCGACGATCGCATGGTTCTGCCAGAAGGCGTAGCGCAGGTCGCGCTCGAGCAGCAGGTGGTTTTCCGGCTCCTTGAGCGCCGCCATCAGCAGCGAATGGCCGTTGCCGATATGGCGGCTTTCATCCGACTGCACCGACAGAAACACGGTCGGCAGGGCATAGTCACCGTTGCGCGCCGCTTCCGAGGGCATAGCGACGAACAGCGTGTTGGTGAAGGCGGTTTCGGCAACCACGGTCAGGTACATGCAGGCCGCCGTCATCGTGTCGCCGGTGATGAAGCCCTCGCCGAACTGGCGGCCAATCGTCGTGGCGTAACATTTGCCGAAGGCTTCCTCGGTAATGTCGAAGCCCGCCGGATCGATATAATTCTCCATGTACCATTTCTTCAGGTTCATCTGGATCGTCGAGTGGCGGAACTCGTCGACCATCTGCATGGTGAAGCCGGTTCTGAGATCTTCGCCAGGTGCCAGCCGGGCGACCATAGCCATCGAGCGGGCGGCAGAGATTTCCGGAAAGGGAATGATCGCCAGGAAGAGCTTCATCCACTCGACCCAGCGCGGCTCGACATTGCGGAACATGTCGCCGCGCAAAGCCGCATCCAGAGCGCCATAGACGCGGTTGTCCTTTTCTTCCTGCATGGGAAAATAGGAGCGCAGCACCTGCTTCATCGGATCGCGCGGCGCCTTGCTGATCTTGTAGTCGGTCGGAAACGTCATCGCTTCCTGGACATAGGTGGGATTCCAACCAAGATCGGAAATCTTCTTGGTTGCCTCGCCCACGGAAATACCGCGCTGCGAAGTGATCTTGTTAAGCGTCAAAGACGACATCGTCATCAGCCTCCACTGTGTTTGAGCCGCAGGCCCCTCTGGCCCCGGCCGGAACGGCGCACCGGGCGCCGCGAGCGAAAGTTGGAATGGCACGGCAAAGGGATGCGCCAAGGCGCGACCCGGCGGTCCGGCCATTCAAGTGGATCACGGCAAAGGTCTCTGGGGATGTCCGGCCTCCTCGACCGGATGCGTGCGAACCGCTCCCCCACTCCTTCGTTCTTCTAGCGTCGCTGTGAACGCGATGGCTTGTTATGCGATAGACGATGCAAAGGCCGTGCCAATTCGAAAATACAGTGCTTTCGGCATTTAATATTTTCGGAAATTACATTGAGTGTAACGTTATTTTACAATCGTAATTTACAAATGTAACACTATCTATATTTTTCGCCACGCTCTTATATAATCGTCATATAGAAATAAACATTTATAGACATAATTCTATTCTTTAATTATGATTTCAGCCCCGCCAAACCGGATATTCCTTTGATTTGCGAGGCACTATGAGTGGCAGCAACGGCAATTTCAGGCCTTCGGGCGCGCCCAGCAGCGATGTCACGACCCAGCTTGCCGGGTTGATGCAGCGTGACCTCGTCTTTGTCATGCGGTTCATCGGCGAGAGCCAGCATCTGATGCAGAGCCATTTCCAGCGCTTCATCCTTGGTGAGCTGGCCATGACCGGCGTGACGCCGGAGACGCATCCGATGATCCATGCCTTTGCCGAAAAGCATGCGCTGATGCTGCGCGATTTCGTGTTTTCCGGCGTCTCCCTTTCCCGGCAGTTCCGCGTCGAGGAAATGGAGCAACTGACCGGCGACACACTGATCCGGGTGGATATCTGGGACCAGCTGCGCAGCTATGTCGGCATGGCAGAAAACCAGTTCAGAAGCCAGCTCCCGGAACTGCCCGTGGTGCTGGACGCCTGGAAATCGCCGGAAGGCCGCGAACGATGATACCGCCGCAGAACCAAAAGGAGAGAGCCGTGACAGCCGCCCGCGACGAAAAAGCCTTCGACCTCATCCGCCAGCGTGCCGGAAGCGTTGCCGTCGTCTCGGCGCTGAATGCCAAGGCGCTGAAGCTGACGCAGTTGGTCGCCGGGACCGAAATGGAGATCCTGCGGCTTGAGATGGAAACCGCCCGCAATCCCGCTAATCGCCAACTGGTGCAGGAATTGCATGAGGTGGAGGAGAGCGCCGAAGCGATGCGACAGGCCCTGGTCGATTGCGCCGGGGAGATCGAAGCGGCGGAAGAGGATGTCGCCGCACTCGACCGGGAGATCGAGGCGGCAAAGGGAGGATGAGATGAACCAGCAGACAATGCCGAACCTGACCCTGTTCGATCTCCTGGCGCGCCAATGGCAGCGCCGGGCCTCGGTCAGCCAGCTGTGCTTCAATGCCGATGCGACCTTGCTGGCGATAGCAGCGGCCGACGGTGCCGTGGCGCTCGCCCGCCTCGCCGACAACGAGCCGCCGGAGGCACGCATTGCCGTCGACAACGGCCAGACGACGATCCGCCCACGCGAAGGCAAGCCGTCGCCGTTGATCAATACGCGCCTTCAGGAGGCGACACGCCTGTCGGCCGACGCTCAAGGCGGCTTCCTGGCGCTGACCGCCAACGGCGAACTATTGCGCCTCAACCGCGGTGGCGAGATTGCCGGCAAGCTGCTTGCCGACCAGAGCCCGATTTCCGCCTTCACCCATAGCCACCAGACGGGGATGACCGCCGCCGTCGTGAAAGATCATCTGCGGCTCCAGTCCGGAGAAACCGGACCAATTGCGGAACTGGATCTCGGTGGCTGCGCAGTCGACATCCTGTCCATATCCGGGGATGGCGCACTCCTGGCCCTGGCCGGCGACGGCTGGCTGAGCATTCGGTCGGCCACCCAACCAAACGAACCGATCTCAGAACGCGCACTCTCCACCCAGCCACTTTCGCTTGAATGGAGCCCCGATGGAACCTGGCTGGCTTGCGGGTTGGAGCAAGGTGGGCTCTGCCTGCTCAACGCCGCAACCGGCGATACCGCGACATTCTCCGATTTTCCTGGGCCGGTCGGCCAGGTCGATTGGAGCAATGCCGCCAACGCACTTCTCGCCAGCGGCGCCTATCGGATCGCCGGATGGACGATGGCGGCAGCGCCGCTTTCCGAAGGAGCACGCGGTGCGCTGGCGACCGGTAAGGCTGGGTTCGTGCTGGTGGCCGCAGTCGCCGCCCATCCGCTCAGAAACATCGCGGCGGCGGGCTATGCCAACGGCCGGGTCGTGGTCGCGCCGATCAGCTCACCTGCGGAACTGATCATCCGCGAGGGTGGCGGGCCGGTGACCGCGCTAAAATGGTCGGCGGATGGCCGGCATCTCGCGATCGGCGACGCACTCGGCAGTGCGGCGATCGTCACCTTCCCCGATGAAATCTTCAAATAACATCAATGTGTTGACAATGGAGGAACAGATGCAGACCGAACTCAACGCCGAAGAGAAGAGCAAGGACGCTTTCTTCGAGAAGATCGCCAAGCTCTCCGAAGAGATGGTGGCCGTGCACGGCAAGGAATTCAGCATGGGGGCGCTCGTGCTCGGCGCCCGCTGGATCGCCGAAGGCCGCGCCACCGGCAGCAGAAAGACCAACTGACCGAATAAGAGCCATCGGAGGGTCGGCAGCGGCCCTCCTCGCCGGCGCCGACCTGCCCTCGCTTTCAGGCGAGGCGCGGTGCGGCAGCGTGCTGCCCGCGCTCCTCCTGATAGAGCAGACAGACCGTCCTCAGCATGGAAGCGAGATTGGACATACCACCATGCAATTCCAGCGCTTCGGAATAGAGTTGCGATATCAGTTTAGAGGTCGAAAGACCCTCCATTCGCGCGATGTCCTCCAGCACCTGCCAGAACGCCGCCTCCAGGCGGACGCTGGTGGAGTGCCCCGATATCCTGACCGAGCGGCTGACCTTGTGGAACCGCTGCGGACTTTGACCCGTCAATACCCTGCACATCATTGCTTCTCCTCCCGCGAAATCTTGCTTGCGAAAAATGCTCCCCGCGAAACGCTGTCACGGGGAGCTCAGCGGCATTGTCGGCCGCGCGGCGCGTGGCCGGGCGACCACTCAGGGGATGAGCACCGCACGGCCATGGATTTTGCCGTTGGCGAGGTCCTTGAGCGCCTGGTTGGCGTCAGCAAGCCGGTATTCCACCGTCGTCAGGTCGACGAGGCCGCGGTCGGCAAGCGCCATCAGCTCGACCAGCTCGGCCCATGTGCCGACGAGGTTGCCGATGATGTTCTTCTCGCTGATCACCATGTCGACGGTCGGCACGCGAATCTCCTCGCCATAGCCGACGACATAGTAGCTCCCCATCGGCCGGGTCATCGCGAGACCCTTGGTTGTCGTTCCCTTTTCACCGACGAAGTCGATCACCGCCTCCGCGCCCTGGCCGCCGGTCAGTTGCAGCACGGCCTCGACCTCGTTGCCATCGGCCTTGACCAGCTTGTCGGCGCCGATCTTGCCGGCGAGTTCCAACGATGCATCCGACTTGTCGACGACGATCACGTCGGCCGCGCACATGGCCTTCAGGCACTGGATGGCGATGTGGCCCAGGCCGCCGGCGCCGATGACGACGCAGCTCTCGCCTGGCAACAGCTGCCGCGTCGCCTTCTTGACGGCGCGATAGGCGGTCAGCCCGGCATCGGCATAGGGCGCGACCTCCTTGGGCGCCAGCGTCTTTGGCAGCGCCACGATATTGCGCTCGGAGGTGCAGAGATATTCGGAGTAACCGCCATTGCAGTCGAGGCCGGGGAACTTGCCAGGACCGTGCATGTCGAAGCCGCGCCGGCAGGCAAGGCAGGTGCCGCCCGAAATCTTCGGATGGACAATGACGGGATCGCCGACCTTGATGCCCTCGACCTCCTTGCCGATCGCCTCGACCCAGCCGGCATTTTCATGGCCCATGATCAGCGGCAGCAGCGCATTGCCATCCGGGTCCATATGCGGCCGCCAGACGCCTTCGATAATGTGCAGGTCGGTGCGGCAAACCCCTGCGCCGCCGATCCGGACAATGACATCGGTGGATTTGGTGATTCTGGGATCGGCGACCTCCTGCAGCGAGACCCATTGGTCGGCCTTCAGGTTGTCGTCATATTTGGTCAACACTTGCGCTTTCATGCTTCTTCTCCTCCATTGCCGGGATCTGCGCCCGTCGAGAGGAAGGGAGCAAGCGCCATGCCATCTGAAAATACCGAGCATTATCAGAGGCATGATGGATGTTCGCGATCTTGGCGCCGTCCAGTGCCTGAACGAAGTGGACAGCGGCACTGTCCAGTTTCTGTCTATTGCGCCGTCTCCCGCGGCTGCTAGCCTGTTGCAATGGATGCCTGAGGAGGAGACATGCAGCATCTTTCCGGAATGGACCGCGCCCGCACCGCGCTGGAACGGGGCGAGCGGTTTCCCGTCGGCGCCCTGCAGCCGCTCGTCGCCGACAGCTGGCAGCGTTGCCGCGACGCCAATCTCGACCCACGCGGCCGCCCGCGCCACAGCGTCATCGCCTTTGCCGATGTCAAGCGAAGGCGCGAGGCCAATGCGGCGATGCGGCTATTGGCGCTCGCCGAGATGCAGCTGCTCTATTCGCAGATCGCCGGCTCGAATTTCATGATCGCACTTGGCGACGCCGACGGCATCGTGCTCGATACGATCAGCGACCAGCAATTTGCCGACAGCGAGGCCGGCCGGTCGATCATTCCCGGCAGCATGTGGAACGAGAGCGAGCGCGGCACCAATGCGCTGGGCCTGGCTGGCATGATCGGCGCGCCGGTGGCGATCTACGGCCGCGAGCATTATTTCGCCTGCCACGGGCATCTGAGCTGCATGGCGGCGCCGATCTTCAATTCCGCCGGCGAAATCCTCGGCCTGCTCGATGCCTCCTCAGCCCATGAGGCGCGGCAGGAGCACACGCATGCGCTGGTGCGGATGGCCGCCGCCCAGATCGAGAACGGCCTGATCTACCAGGATAGCGCCAAGAGCTTCGTCTTCGCCTTCCATCCGCGCGCCGAATATCTCGATACGCTCTCGGCCGGGCTGATCTCCGTTTCGCTCGAAGGCGAGGTACTTTCGATCAACCGGCCGGGCAAAGCGCTGCTTTCCGGACTGGCCGCGACGCCGGGCCATCCGTTCGACAGCCTGTTCGAGGCAGGCTTCGGCACGGCCATTGACGGGCTCCTGAACGGCGGCGTCATCCGCCTGCGCGACCGGGCGGGCAGCGGCGTCTTCATGGTCTGCCGGCAGATCGGCGCCCGCCAGACGGCGATGGCGAAACGCCCCTCGCCCGCAATGCCGACGCTGCTCCAGCGAGAGGATGCGCCGGACTTCGTCGCCGACGATTCCCAGATCAAGCGCTCGCTTGTCGATCTCGCCGAGGCGGCCGCGCTTTGCATGCCCGTGCATATCTGCGGCGAAACCGGCACCGGCAAGGAGCTGATGGCACGGCATGTCCACCGGCTGAGCGGTCGCAAGGGCGAATTCGTCGCCGTCAATTGCGGCGCCGTGCCGGAAGAACTGTTCATCGCGGAAATCTTCGGCCACGAACGCGGCGCCTTCACCAATGCGCGCGCCGAGGGCTCGCCGGGACTGGCGCGCGCCGCTGATCACGGCACGCTCTTCCTCGACGAGGTCGCCGATATCCCGCTCGCAGCGCAGACCTCGCTTCTCAGGTTCCTCGACAGCATGGAAATCCGTGCTGTCGGCGGACAAAAGGCACAGAAAGTGGACATACAGATCGTCTCCGCCACCAACCGCGACCTCGAAGATATGGTGGCGCAGCGACAGTTCCGCGCCGATCTCTATTATCGCCTCAACAGCTTTCTCATCCGCCTGCCGCCGCTGCGCGCACGCAGCGATTTCGGCAGCGTCGTCCGCCACCTGATGGACAGGATGGCGCCCGGCACGCCGGTGACCGACGCGGCAATCACCGCACTTTCGCGCCGGCCCTGGCCGGGCAATATCCGCGAGCTCAAGACCGTGCTGCAGCGGGCGCTGGTGCGCAGGCGTGCAGACTATATCGACGAAGGCTGTTTCGACGAGGCCGGACCGGTGGCCGATCTTGCGCGCGACTGCTGTGAGGAATGCCGAAGCCGGCCGCTCAGCCGGGCCAAATGCCAGGAGATCCGTGCCGTCTATCGCAAGACCGGCGAGAACATTTCGCGGACCGCCCGCGACCTCGGCCTTTCCCGAACGACGGTCTATAAGCATGTCGAGCCAAGCCGGTAGCGGGACCCTCGCCCGTCCTAAAGATAGCGGCCGCTACGCTTTAACACTTCGATCTTGTAACCATCCGGATCGCTGATGAAGAAGAACCGCGCCAGCTTCTTGCCATCGTGGTTGAAGTCGATGAGCTTGCCGGGATTGAGCCCGAGCGACGCGAGCCGCGCGTGCTCGGCATCGACATCGTCAACGGAGAGGGCAAGATGTCCGTAGCCGTCGCCGAGCGTATAGGGTTCGGTCCGGCCCTTGTTGACCGTCAGCTCAAGCTCGAACGGAGTATTTTGGTTGCTGAGATAGATGAGCGTGAACGTCTCGAAATCCAGCCGATCTGCAACAGCAAGATCGAAGGCCTGGCGGTAAAAATCGACCGATCGCCGCTCGTCGAGCACCCGGATCATCGAATGGATCATCTTTGCCATTGGCTTGCCTCGTCAGTTTGCAGGTTTTTAAGACCTGTAACACTTCCTTCGACAAAGGGGCAGTAAGAGGCTACCGCGCGGAGGTAGAGGCGATCGTCAATCGGCTGCCAGCAGTCTGCAGCAGCCGATCGTGTACGCATAGTGCGCTCGCCTCAGAACCGAATGACCGCGCAACCATGCGGTGCCAGGGTCAAATGAGAACGCACATTATCGCCTGTGAGCATGTCGATCCCCGCAGGCAGCGATGTCACGGTGACAGGCGCTTCATCGGTGTTGAGAACGAACATCAGCTTGCGGTCCGCGGCTTCGCGAACGGTCACTTCCACTGTTTCCGGAAGGTCTGCAACGAGCGGTGCGATCCCAGCACGACCGAACAACTGGTCGGCCAACCCCTCGACCAGTGATGCCGTCAGATATGTTCCCATGTAGACGGCATGACCCTTGCCGGATTTGCGGCTGGTGACCATCGCCCGGCCGGCGGCGAAGCGGCTGCTCCACTTGCCCAGGGTTTCGACATCGGCATCGATATCGAGGATTTCGTAAAGATGCGCCGCTTCATGCTCGCGGTTGCCGAGCACGAATTTGTAGCGGCGGGCCGCCGAACTGGATGGAAGCTGTGTCGCCGGATTGTGCATGCCGAATTCAGTGCCTTGCAGGCCGAAAAGGCCGCCTGCCCCCGGCTCGGTCACCCGGCCGAACTCCTCGACACGCACGCCGCACAGTTTCGACAATGCGCCAACGGGCGCCTGGACCGTCGGGATATGATTGTTGGCGTCCCGCGTCGCGGTCATCGCACCGAATACGACTGTACCGCCATTGTTGACGAACTCCTCGACCTTGGCATCCCATTCGGGCTTCCACATCACCCAATGGGGAACGTAGAGGAGCTTGATCCGGGAAAGATCGTCTTCGGGATGGATGAAGCCGCAGGCGATGCCGTTCGAATAGCAATAGCGATGCAGGTGGACCGCGTCTTCAAACGGGCTCGGCAACCCGATCGGATAGGTCTTATAGGCTTCCTGGTTGTCGAAATCGGCGCCTGCGATGGCTACGTCCATGCGCACCGTCGTGCCGAGCAGGTCGTTCTTTATTTTGGCAATGTCGGACGCGAATTCCGCCGCTTCCTTGTACCGGCGGCGCGGAACGTCATCGTGATCGATAATGCCCATCCAATAGATTTCCGCACCGTAATGCGCCGGACGCCAGCGGAAAAACATCAGCCCGTCGGCACCACGAGCCACCGAACTCATCGCCATGCGCCGCATTTCGCCCGGCTCCGGCGTCATCGTCGAGAAACCGGGCTGGCTGCCGAAGCCCGACGCCTGCTCGGGCACGATGAAATTGCCGCTATAGGCGCGGCAGACATCGAGATGCAGTGCCTGCGTCGCAGCATGCCCGCCGGTGCGGCGCATCTCGTCATAGAGCATCGGATAGATGTCGAAACCGAGAAAATCGAGGTCCTGCCCGAACTGACCGCGGAAATCGATGTCTTCGAGCCGGCCCAGATTGTGGAAGATGAACCAATCCGGATTGGCGGCGCGGAGGATTTCGACCTGATCGTGCTGGAAGGCAGCCGTCGCATGCGCCAGGAAACGGTGATAGTCCTGGACATGCCCGGGGGACGGAAAGCCCGGATTGTGTTGCCGCGGCGCGGTGATCTGGTCGAAATCGTCATAGGCGGTCGCCCAGAAATTTCCGCCCCAGGCGAAGTTCAGCGCGGCGATGTCCTTGTATCTGTCGCGCAGGTAGCGGCGGAATTCGCGTTCCGTGGCCTCCGAATAGGAGGTCGAGACGGTAGTGTTGAGTTCGTTGTCGGTCTGCCAGCCGATGACGTCGGGATTACCCCCGTAATGATCGGCCAGCGCCTGGGTGATGCGCCGGCTGTGCATCCGGAAAACCGGGCTGTTGGTGTCGGCATGCTGGCGGGAGCCATGGCTGGCGGTGCGGCCACTCTGGTCAACGCGCAGCACTTCGGGATAGGTCGATGTCAGCCAGCGCGGCGGCGTCGCGGTCGGCGTGCAGAAGATGGTCTTGATGCCATGGGCGCCCAGCACCTCGATCGCCCTGTCGAAAAGCGAGAAGTCGAACGTGCCTTCGCGGGGTTCCATGATATGCCAGGCAAACTCACCGAGGCGGATAGTGTTGAAGCCGGCAGCCGCCATCCGCTCGGCATCGCGCTGCCAATAGCTTTCGTCGACATGTTCGGGGTAATGCGGCGCGCCGATCAGGAAGGTGTCAATATTCAGGGTGCGCCAGACCGATAACGGCGCTGGTGTGGTGCGATTCATTTCACTTGTCCTTGTTCAAGTTTTCGCGGAAGGCTTGGGAGGAGTGACGGTGCGGCCGTCGGCCGCGAAGAGATAGGCGTCGCGCGGATCGAAGCCGACCGTGATTTTGGCGCTCGGCGCGAATGGCCTTATGTCGCCGATCTGCACCGTGAAAGCGCCGGTGCCGCTGTCGGATCCGGTGGTGACGAGATCACCGGCATCGGCATAGACGATCGTCTCGCGGCCGAGATATTCCGTGAGACGGACCTCTGCCGAAAACGACAAGGCCGCCGTTTGGTCATCGATGCGCAGCTTTTCCGGGCGCACGCCGACGGTCACCACATCGCCAACCTTCACGGGTTCCGCCAATGTGTTGAACTCGACCGCCAGGCCGCCGGCGCAATCGATCTTCGCCGATCGGTCGTCTGCCGCGACCACCTTGCCGGCCACGAAATTCATCCGCGGCGCACCGAGAAAGCCGGCGACGAAAAGATTGATCGGATTGCCGTAAAGGTCCAGCGGCGCACCCACTTGCTCGATCCGGCCCTTGTTGAGCACGACGATGCGGCTCGCCATGGTCATCGCCTCGACCTGATCATGAGTGACATAGATCATCGTCGAGCCAAGCTGGGCATGCAACGTCGCCAGTTCGACACGCATCTGGGTGCGGAGCGCCGCGTCGAGGTTCGACAGCGGCTCGTCGAACAGGAAAACATCGGGCGACCGGGTGATCGCGCGGCCGATGGCGACGCGCTGCCGTTGCCCACCCGACATCTGCTTCGGCTTCTTGTCGAGCTGCTCTTCCAGCCGGAGGATACGGGCCGCACGCGCCACGGCAGCATCGATTTCCGCCTTCGGACGCCGGGCCATCCTGAGGCCGAAGCCCATATTCTCGGCCACCGTCATGTGCGGATACAGCGCATAGGACTGGAACACCATGGCAATGCCGCGCTCGCCCGGCTCCAGCTTGGTGACATCCCGGCCTTTGATGAACAATTGGCCGGACGAGACGGTCTCAAGACCCGCAATCGTCTTGAGCAACGTGGACTTGCCGCAGCCCGACGGTCCGACCATGACGACGAACTCGCCTTCGCCGATGCTGAGGTCGATATCCCTCAGCGCATGGAAGCCGCCATAATGTTTCTGCACGCCCTTGATTTCTACGCTGGCCATGGAAGCGATCCTTCGATTGGTGTCAGCCCTTCACCGCACCGACCGTCAGGCCGGCGATGAAGTGGCGTTGCATGAGGAAAAACATGACGACGGGCGGGATCGCGACCATGATCGTGGCCGCGGCCACCAGGTTCCACGAGGATACCCACTCGCCACGGAGATTGCTCAATCCGGCCGTCACCGGCTTGACCGCGTCGCTCTGCGTCAGCACGATCGCCCAGAAATAGTCGTTCCAGACGAAGGTGAAGGTGAGGATGGCGAGCGCCGCCAGGGCCGGACGCACCAACGGCACCACGACGTGGATGAGCGTCTGCCATGGCGATGCTCCTTCCGCCCGCGCCGCCTGGAAGAGCTCGTCGGGAAGCGCTGCAATGAAGTTGCGCATAAACAGCGTCGCGAACCCCGTCTGGAAGGCGACGTGGAAGATGATCAAGGCGTAATAGGTGTCGTAGAGATTGAGCGACACCATGAGATCGCGCACCGGGATCATCATGATCTGGGCCGGAAGGAAATTGCCGCCGACGAAAAGGGCAAAGATCAGATTCGCACCGCGAAACCGGTAGCGGGAGAGCACATAGCCCGTCAGCGTCGAGAGCACCAGCACGCCGATCACCGACGGCGCGGTGATGATCAGGCTGTTGAGGAAATAATGCGCCATGGCAGTCTGCTTGAACACCGCGGTGTAGTTTTCGATGAAGTGAAAACTCTTCGGCCAGCCCCAGTAATTGCCCGCCATCACTTCCTCGAAGGAGCGCATGGAGGTCGCCATGACGGCGATCAGCGGCACCAGCCAGAGGATCAGAACGAGGGCGACAAGGCTGACATAGAGAGTACGCCTGAGCGGCGCGTCTTCGGCAATGGGACGGGGATACATCAGACGCCCTCCTCTTCCGGTTTGAGCAGCGTGCGCAGATACCAGGCGATGAACGCCGCCATGATCACGAAAAGTACCGTCGCGATGGCCGCACCATAGCCAAAGCGGTATGAGAAGATGGATTGCTCATACATCTGGTAGGCAAGCACCTCGGAGGAGCCGAACGGCCCGCCCGTGGTCATCACCGCCACCATGTCGAACGAACGCAGAGCGCCGATGACGGTGACGGCAAGCGCGATGAAGCTCACCTCGCGCAATTGCGGCAGGATGATGTGCCAGAGCATATGGAAGCCGCGTGCGCCATCGACGCGGCCGGCCCCGATCAGGTCGTCGCTGAGGTTGTTCAACCCGGCAAGGAAGAGGACGAGGCAGAAGGCGATCTGTGGCCACAGCGCCGCGATGACGACGGCAAAGGTGACGAGGTGCTCGTCGGACAGCAGCGCGGGCGCCGTGGCTCCGAACTGGACGAAGATCAGCGACAGCAAGCCGAAGGTCGGATCATAGAACCAGGTGAAGACGACGCCGACCGTGACCGACGCCAGGACCAGCGGCACGAAGAACAGCGATTTCAGCACCCGCATGCCGCGGATCGGCTGGTTGAGCAGCAGCGCCAGGGCCAGCCCGATCGGCGGCGCCAGCATGAACATCGCCAGCCAGATGACATTGTTCTTGAGCGACACATAGAACTGGGGATCGCCGAACAGCTCGGCATAGTTGGCGAACCCCACCCATTGCTTGACGCCGACGCCGTCCCAATCGAAGAACGACACCCAGATCGTCTGGATGGAGGCGATGATGATCACGACACCGAAAAGCACGGCTCCCGGCATGATGAACAGCGTTGGGGCGATCCAATGCCTGTGGCGTCGCCATAGTCCTGACATGTCAGACACCTCTGAGTTTTTTAAACAGGGACCGGGGTCAAAGCCGGGCTTCGAGGGGTAATCGCATGCGAAAAAAAAGACCCTCTCTGGCCTGCCGGCCATCTCCCCCACAAGGGGGGAGAAGACTTGTGGAACCGCCTCGACCCAATTAAGGCCTCCGCGGTAAGGCCGGGTTAGCGCCTCCCCCTTGTGGGGGGGAGAGACTTAGCTTGCCGCGCCATCTTCGCGCCAATTGAGGCAGGGAGAGTGCCGCGAGTCTTCTCCCCCCTTGTGGGGGAGATGGCCGGCAGGCCAGAGAGGGTCTTTCCGCTATGCGACTATTCTGGAGCTCCAGGCGGGCACGCGATATGGGGCGCGTGCCCGCCCGAAATGCGGTGCGTTAGGGAGAATCGCGACCGCTGCCGACCTTAGGCCTTGAAGATGCGCTTGCGCGTTCCTTCGAGGCGTTGGAGAATCTGGTCGCGGCGTTCCGGCTTGACCATGAATTCCTGGAAACCCTTCAGGCCCTCTTGTGCCATGTCCGGATCGGTGTCGCGGTCGTAATATTGCGCCGAACCCGCGACGGTCTTCAGGGATTCGACTGCCGCGTTGACCAGCGGATCGTTGCTTGGCGGGCAGTCGCTGCGCGGCGGCACGCCGCTTTCGGCTTCGATAAAGGCGCCGAGATTTTCCGGCTTGTAGAAATAGGCCAGGAAGTCACGGGCGCCCTGCTTGTTCTTCGCATTGGCGGGGACATGGACGGAATTGAGGGCGAAATCCTCGTAACGGGCCATGCCGGGCACGATTTCGGGGAAAGGCGCAAAGGCGATCTGGTTCACCTGGTCAGGCGGGAAGCCATACTTGATGAAGCCGCCGAGATCCATCATCGCCGCCTTCTTCTGGGCGAGCGCGGCTGCGGCCTGTTCCCAACCTGAAGAGGTGTGGTTCGGGCTGAACAGCCCGCCCTTGATCATCTCTTCCCATTTGTCGAAGACGGGTTTCAGGGCCGGGTCGGTATAGGCCATCTTGCCGTCCATCAGCTGGATGTGCTTGTCGAGGCCGTTGATCCTGAGATTCATATGGTCGAACCATCCGGCGGCCGGCCACATTTCCTTGGTGCCGATGCTGACCGGCACCATGCCCGCCGACTTCGCCTTCTCGCCAAGTGCGAAGAGTTCATCGACAGTCTTGGGCGCCGTCCAGCCCTTGTCGGCGAACACGTCCTTGCGATAGAACATGCCCCAGAGAAGGCCCGCGAGCGGCAGGCCGTATTGCTTGCCGTCCACCGTGACCGCGCCCGTCGCCGGGCCGAGGACCTTCTTATAGTCTTCCTTGGCGAACAGGTCGGAAATGTCGTCGAACAGGCCGCGCTTGACGAAGGCCTTCATGCGGTTGCCCGAGAACCAGAAGCAGACATCCGGCGCCCCGACGACGAGATAGCTGCGGATCGCCGTCTTGTGCGCCTCGTGATCCATATTGTTGATCGTGACCTTGATGCCGCTCTCCTTGGAGAAGCCGTCGGCGATCTTCTGCAGCACGCCGCGCTGTCCGGCGTCGCCGATATTGGAGATGATCGTTATCTCCTTGGACTGCGCGATCGCAGGCGCGCCAAGCGCGGCGCCAGCGAGCACCGTCCCCGCACCCAGGATGAATTGACGGCGCGACGGCGCCGCCCTCATGAGCAATGTCGTCAAATCATTCATGAAAGTCTCCTCCAGACAAAGCTTCGCCGCCGTCGCACAGGCCTCTCCCGTGCGATCTCCGCCGAAATCCGATGTGATTGTTCGCTACCGCGATGCAGCGATGAAATATCGAGCCGCGGCACACTCCTCAATTGCCAACGAAGCCAACCTAGCTTACTTTCGGCAATTGGACAATATTTATTTTAACAAAAAAAATAAAGGCGCAGACAGCCATGAAGATCAATGCCACCATGTCGCGGGCGCTGAACCGCCGAATGGTCCTCAACCATCTCCGTCGTGACGGACCGATGTCGCGCGCCGACATCACTGCGCTGACCGGCTTGAGTCCGGCGGCTGTCACCTTCGTCGTCGCAGAATTGATGGACGAGGCGCTGGTGCAGGAGGGGGAAGCGATCGCCAATGTCAAGGGGCGGCCATCGACACCGATCGACATCAATTACGGTTCGCGGCTGGCCTTCGGTTTCAAGCTCAACAAGGACAGCATCAACTGCGTCCTGACCGATCTGTCGACCACAGCACTCGCCTCGATCGACGTGGCGATATCGGACACGACGCCGGATGGGATCACCGGGTCGATCGCCAACACGATCCCCGCTTTGCTAGCCATCGCCGGCAGAAACGAATCTGACGTCATGGGTATCGGCGTGTCAATCCCCGGCGAGATAGATCCGGTGACGGGTACGTGCATCCAGAGCCCGAGATTCGGCTGGGAAAGTCTTCCCTTCGCCGAACTCATGGCAGAGCGCGTCAAAGTCCCCGTGTGGATCGACGACGACGTCAACGCCTTCGGCATTGCCCAGAAACTGTTCGGGGCAGGAAGGGATCATCAGAATTTTGCGGCGCTAGCGATCGGCGCAGGCATTGGCTGCTCGCTGGTGATCAAAGGTGAAATATACCATGGCGGCAGAAGTGCTGCCGGAAAACTCGGCCACATCACGTCGGTGGTGGACGGACGGCGATGTGAGTGCGGCCGGCGCGGCTGCCTGATGGCGCACGCGGCCGAGCCTTACATGCTCGACGAATGGGAACGCCTGGCGGGAGCGCCGATCTCACGTGACGGCTTCGTCGAGGCGGCGACCAGTGGATCGGAACTGGCGATCTCCATCCTGCGGGATGCGGGTTCGCGCGTCGGACGGCATCTGGCCGATGTCGTCAACATGCTGGATCCCGATGTGATCATCGTCGGCGGCGAAGCGGTGCAGTTCGGAGAACTCCTGCTTGGCCCTATCCGGGAGACGATGGAGCGGTTCTGCTTCTTCTCGAAGCCCGAATTGATCCCCGACTGGGTGTCGAACTCCTGGGCGCGCGGCGCCGCCGCCTTGGCGACGCAGAACATTTTCGACTTTCAGCGGACACCGAGTGGTTGACGCCAACCCGACACGTCTTCAAAGGCCGGTCGACGTGAGCGCTGCCTAACCCGCAATTGCCTCCGACGCAGTTCCATGCGATCAACCAAGCAGGTTTTGGAATGACACGCATCGATTCAATTGGCTTGTAACTTAAGGTGGAATGCGGATAACTGCCTGCATCCATTCCATGGTGCGGCTGGCTTTGATTCCATCCGTCCTCCAACTGTCCGGATATCCGCTTCATAGACTGCCATACTCCGATGTTTCATTCCCTGCGCCACATCCGCGCCCATCCGCAATTGCTGCTCCTCGCCCTGATGATCTTTGTCCAGGGCTCCGCCTATGGCTCGACCCTGCCCTATCTTTCGATCACGGCGATCCGGGAACTGGGCATGAGCGATCAGGCCTATTCGGTCCTGGTCTTCGTCACATCCGTGTCTGCGGTGACGATCAGCGTCTCCCTTGGCATTCTTTCCGACCTGATCGGTGACCGGCGCAGGATCATGATCGCCATGGCGCTGATGGGGGTGCTCGGCTACGGCGCCATCTGTCTTTTCCCTTCGGTGCCGGTCTTCATTGCGGCGACTGCATTCGTCATCCCGCTCTTCCAGTCCGTCAGTTCGCTGATCTTCGTGAGCGTTCGGGCGGAAACGGCCGACCTTCCTAGCCGGGATGCCGCCCAGATCAACGCCACGGTCCGCGCCTTCATGTCGGCTGCCTGGGTGGTCATGCCGGCGGCGATGGGCCTTGCATTTGCCGGCTCTGCGAGCATGACCGGTGCCTGGGGCGTCGCCGGGATCTGCGCGCTGGCGATCTTTTTCTGCTCCGTGTTCCTGCTGGCAAAGCCGGCGAGCGATGGGAGCCGGCCGAAATCGCAAGCGGGTTTCTTCTCTGCACTCGGTGAACTTGCGACGCCAGTCATGCTGGCGCGGACGGTTTCCATGGCTGCGTTGACCGGCACGATCCGGCTTGCAAGCACGCTCTGGCCATTGATCCTCACCGTCGAACTTGGCGGCAAGACCGCCGATGTCGGTATCATTGCCGGCATGATCGCCCTTCTGGAGATCCCGTTCATGCTGATGTGGGCCAATCTGCTGAAACGACTCGATATTCTCTCGATCCTGGTGATCGCCGGTCTGATCTATGCCGGTTTCATGGCGGCGCTCAGCCTGGCAACCGCACCCTGGCAGATCTACACCCTGACCACCCTCGCAGCCGCCGGCGCTGCGGCATTGCTGTCAATGCCGCTGACCTATTTCCAGGATTTATTTCCGGGCCGGCCAGGCCTTGGCACGTCGTTCAATCCGATCAATACCTTTGTGGGAAGCGGGCTGACAGCACTGACCTTTGCCATCGGCACGCATTATCTGGGCTATTCAGACACGGCCTGGCTCGGCGTCGCCATGGCGCTTGCCGGCATTCTCGGCCTTGTCCTGCTCGAAAAACACCGGCCGGCCGTGGTCACCTGATCGCGGCAGCAACTGACCGCGATTCTGATTTGGGTCAGGCGCCGGTCGCGGCGATGATACCGATCTCGACGGTGAATTCCGGACCAGCGAGCTTGGATTCGACAGTGGCGCGGCCCGGCGCCTGACCCGCCGGCAGCCAGGCCTCCCAAACCGGGTTCATCTCGTCGAAGGTCGATATGTCGGACAACCAGATAGTGGCCGAGAGAAGCCGCGTCTTGTCGGAGCCGGCGCGGGCGAGCAGCGCATCGATATTGTCGAGGATGTTCTGGGTCTGCTCGGCGACGGAGGCGCCGGGCGCGCCAACGGCGACCTGGCCGGCGAGGAATACAAAGCCGTTGTAGACCACAGCCTGGCTCATGCGGGAACCTGGGTCGAAGCGCTGGATGTTCATGGATTCTCCCTTAAAGGAATTTTCGATCGGCATTACGAATGACTCCCTTTGCTCTCAAAGGTTCGTTCCACGTTGCATATGCTTCATTTGGTTCAAGGCCGCCAGACCGGACCTTTCATCCCGATCTCAGAATCGTGCCGGCGAGAATGCAGCCGGGTCCAGCCCATGCTGCCTAAAACTCTCCGGCGCTTGGCCTTCCGTCAGCAAAGCGGCGGCCAGTGATCCAAGCGCCGGCGAACTGAGGATACCGTAGCCGCCTTGGCCGGCGAGCCAGAAGAAGCGCTGGTGATCCGGCGCCGCGCCCAGCATCGGCAGCCGGTCGGCGGCAAAGGAGCGCATGCCGGCCCAGCTCTTGGCAACGCGCTTGACCGACAGCGTCGTCGCCTGTTCGAGATGATGCGCCGCCCAGGCGATGTCGATCTCCTCGGGTTGCACGTCGGCCGGATCGCAGGGCGTTTCATCGGATGGCGACACGAGCAGCCGGCCGGCATCGGGCTTGAAATAGAAGCTGTCGTCGAGTTCGCTGACTTCCGGCAGTTGGTTGGCATCGATATCGGCAGGCAGATCGACAAGAATTGCGGTTCTTCGATGCGGCACCACGCCTTTCGCACGAACGCCGAAGCAATGCGCCACCGGATCGGCCCAGCCGCCTGCCGCATTGACGACCGTCCTTGCCTGGACAGTGCCATCAGGCGTGTCGATCTGCCAGTGCGTGCCAATGTCCCGCGCATTGAGGATTTCGGCCCGGTTCAGGATATCGACACCTGCATGACGGGCGCCTTTGATATAGCCCTGCAACAGGCTTTCGACCTCGATATCCCAGAAATCCGGATCATGGTAGGCGGCCGCCACATGGGCTGGATTAAGAAACGGCACCATTTCGAGCGCCTCATCCGTCGACAGCATGCGCAACGGGGCATAAGCCACTTCCCGTGCGAAATGGTCACGCAATCGCTCGACCTTGTCGGGCTCGCAGATGATGATGCCGCCACGACGCTTGAGCAGCGGGATATCGGTAAAGCCATCCGGAGGCGCGTCGAAAAAGCTTCGTGAGATCGCCGCGAGCTTGCAGACCTCGTCACTATTGTAGCGCAGCACGAATTCCGCCGCCGAACGTCCGGTCGAGTGATAGCCTAGGCTATCCTCACGCTCCAGCACGACCACCGAGCGCTTGCCGCCGAGGAAGTAGGCGAGCGACAGCCCGGCAATGCCGCCGCCGATGATGGCAATGTCATAGACCTGCATGAATTCCCCCCTCGGTCAAAGCCGAGCCGCCGTTTCGTCCCGCTCAACGCAGATGCTCGTCGCAGGCATTGCGACAGACCCGACCAAAAGCGGAGATTGGCAAGCGCCGGAAGCACTGCCCGGCGGCGCTCGTTTCGACCGAAAATCCAAGAGCGCATGGCGACGTCAGTCGCCATGCGCAACGACAACCTTTCAGTCGCCGTAGATGTTGAAATCGAAATACTTCTTGGAGAAGGCGTCATAGGTGCCGTCGGCGCGGATCGCCTTGATCGCCGCGTTGAACTTGTCTTTGAGCGCCGTATCTTCCTTGCGCAGGCCGATACCCATGCCGGTTCCAAGAACGGCGGGGTCGTCGGCGACGTTGCCCTTGTAGTCGCAGCACTTGCCGGCTTCGGACTTCAGGAAGGCATTGAGTGCGATCGTATCGGCCTGGATCGCGTCGATACGGCCGGCGGCGAGGTCCTGGTTGGCCTCGTCCTGGGTCTGGTATTCCTTGATCTCGGCTGCCTTGCCGGCGAAATGCTTCTTCACATAATCCGCATTGTTGGTGGAGATCTGCACGCCGATCACCTTGCCGGCCAGATCATCCGGAGTGGCGCCGAACTTGTCTTCCTTGTTGCCGACGATGCCGGCCGGCGTATTATAGTATTTGTCGGAGAAGGAAATCGTCTTCAGGCGCTCGGCAGTGATCGACATCGAGCTCATGATCGCATCGATCTTGTGGCTGGTGAGCGCCGGAATGATGCCGTCCCAGGCGATTGGGGTGATGACGCAGTCGAGCTTGGCCTGTTTGCAGACCGCTTGCTCAAATTCGACTTCCCAGCCGACCCATTTGCCCGAAGCGTCAAGCGAGGTGAACGGCGGATAGGGTTCGGCGGAGAAGGCGACCCTGACGGTTTCCGCCTGCGCCGCGACGGCGCCAGTCAGGCCAAGCGCAAAAGCCAGAACTGCGATTTTCGATTTCTGCCTCATTTCATTCCCCTTTTTTGTTTGGTGCTGCTGAAATAGTCCGTCGAAGGCTTACCGTCCCGAGCCATTCAATTGCTCTGACAGTTCGGATCCGCAGAAGCCCTGCTGCGGGGCCTTCGCTCATGTTTTCGACATTGAATGTTTTCTTTCACAATGTCAATATATGAAAGTTTTCATTCAAAAAATACTCGACCCGCTGAACCTGAGAGAGTCGAAACGCCGCCTGCATTTCCATCTGGCCTTCAAGGAGATGCTTGCTGCATCCATAAGTGCCGACACGGCCGATCCATGACCGAAAACTTTCTTATATTGACATCATGATAGAAAACGCCCGAAACTGGAAACCCAGACGACGGAAGCGAGACATGACGGACGGGAATGTAAGGGAGCGCTTGGTCGAGCTATCGCAGGGTGCCAGCAAGGTCGAAAAGGTGCTCGCGACCTATATGCTTGCCAATCTGGAAAGCCTGCCTTTCGAGACTGCGGCGTCGCTCGGCGAAAAGGCCGGGGTCAGCGAGCCCTCCGTCGGACGGTTCTGCCGCGCCTTGGGCTTCCGGCACTTCAAGGAGCTGAAGACATCGCTGAAGGGCGACATCGGAAACAGTCCCTGGCTGATCGGCGACCGCCTGCGAGACTATCGTGAACGCAGCCTTGCCGGTGACGGCGCGCTGGCCGATGGACTACAGATGGAAATCGCCGCCATTGTGCGGAACTACGAAATCGCCCAGACTGAAGAATGGCGGCAGGTCGTCGAGCGCCTGGCGCATGTGCCGCATGTTTTCATCGCGGCATTTCAGACCGAACGCGGCCTGGGGGATTTGCTGGCGCACCAGCTCGAATATCTTCGGCCAGGCGTGCGCCTGCTCGATCTCGCCGGCGGCACCTTCACGGATCTTCTGCTTTCCGAGCCGAAGAATGCGGCCCTGGTGATCATCGAGCTCAGACACTACTCAGTGCTTGCTCAGCGGCTCGCGGCGGAGGCGAAGAAATTGGGCGTGCCGGTGACCCTGATCACTGATTCCTATTGCGATTGGGGCCGGGACGTCGCGAGCGAGATGTTCTCGGTACAAACCGATCTCAACCAATTCTGGGATTCGCCCGCGCCGATCGCCGGCCTGATCTCGCTGCTCCTCAACGGAGTGTTCAACCAGATCGGGCCGTCGGTGGAGGAACGGGTAACCAGGGTATCAGCCCTTTACGGTCGCTTCATCGGCCATACGAGATCGACGACCGGCGCGGCGCAGGACAAATCCAAGGAATGAATGAGAAAGGGCCGTCACAAGCCGGGTTTCGACACCGACAGCGGTGACAGGGCCGGAGAACACCTATTCTCCATTTGCCCTTAATCGGGCTGCGAGGCAACGGATATGCGACGCGCCGATGCCGCAGCAGCCGCCGATCATTGTCGCGCCACTCTCCACCCAGTCGCAGGCGAATCCGGAATAACGGTCGCCCGAAAGGTCGTCGCGGGTCGCGTGCAGCGTCTCATTGGCTGCGCCATCTTCCTCCGAGGTGAAGGCATTGGCATAGACGCCGATCTCGATGGGGCGCCCTTCCCCGGCAATGGCAGCGACCGCCTGCTCGACGGCGCGCTGCATGACTTCCGGGCGGCTGCAGTTGAAGAGCAGCGCCGAAGCGCCCGATCCGGCAATCCAGCGCGCAGCATCGGCAACGCTTTCGCCGGAACGCAGGGCCGCCGGCCGTGTCTCGGCGCCCGGCGCATCATCGAGCGTGAAAGAAATCCACAGGGGTTTGCCGGTGCCCGCCACCGCATGCTGCACGGCCTCGCCCTCCGCCATCAGGCTCAGCGTCTCTCCCAGCCAGATGTCGACGAAGGGCGCGAGTTCCTCGACCAGCACATCGAGATAGTCCTGCACGAGGTCCGGCCTGAAGAGCTGCGGCTCGTAGGAGCCGAAAATCGGGGGCAGCGATCCCGCGACAAGCACCTTGCGGTCTCCCGCCGCATCGGCGGCTTCGCGAGCCAGTTGTCCCGCAAGCGCAATCAGCCTGCGGCCGTCGTCGCGGAACCGTTGCTCGCCGATATGAAACGGCACCAGCGCGTAACTATTGGTGGTGACGACATCGGCGCCGGCGGCGATGAACTCCTCATGCACGCGCCGGACAAGCTCCGGGCTCTCCATCAGGGCGAGCGCGGACCATTCCGGCTGCTTGAGTTCCGCACCGAGGCGGACGAGCTCACGGCTCATGCCGCCGTCGAGGATTCTAATGGATTTCACAGCTTACCCTTCCGTTTAAGTCAGCGTTTTATCATTGAAGACAGTGCGAATGCCGTCAGCGTGTCGCGCACGCCGGGCAGATTTGAAACGTCCTGCCAGATTTCGCGAATGCGGTCCGCAGCACCTGCTTCGACCCGGACGACGAGGTCGAATTCCCCGCTCATGACGTCGCAGGACACGACTTCCGGCAGGCGCTTGAGCGCCTGGATGACGTCGCCGCCACGCATGCGGTCATGACGATAGACGAACATCATTGCGGCAATGGCCGAGGCGCGCGGCGTTCCCTCGCCCGCGACGATCGTATAGCCCTGGATCAGGCCGTCGCGCTCCAGCCGCTCTATGCGCTGGCGCACTGCATTGCGCGACAGGTTGATTTTCTCGGCCAGCTCCGCATGCGCGATCCGGGCATTGCGGGTCAGCTCGGCGAGAATGCGCTCGTCGGAGCGGTCGAGAATACGCTTCATGCCCGCATCTCCGCAATGCAGGCGGTGGCCGAGACGAAGGCCCGAAGTGCAGACGCTTCGAGATCGGCAATCCGGTCACTGCGCGCAAGCGAGGTGGCGGCAGCCGCCAAAATGAAGGCTGGCAAGGCCTGCCGTTCCGCCTGACTGAGGGGGCGGATTTCTTCATATCCGGCCAGCAGTGCACCAGCGAGCACCTCGTCGAGTGTACCGTCAGCCCGAGCAGCCCAATGCAGCAGCAGATCGGCAAGCTCCGCGATCAGCAGGTCGTCATGGCGGAGGCGGAAATTGATGACGCCGCTGACCGCCTCTCCGAGAAAGAAGACGTTGTCGCGATGGAGCGCACCATGCACGGCGCCCTTCGGCAGGCCTGGCAGCCTGGCCTCCGTGGAAAGCTTCAGCGTCTGGTGAATGCGGGCAGCGCAGCTCGCGAGCGCCTGGCATTTTCCGGGCGTGACCTCGTTCGGCGGAGACCCCGGCACGAAGCCGACGACCGCGATCAGCTTACCCGACAGCGTTATGGTCGCCGCACCCGCATCGGTGCGGAAGGTCGCGGGACAGGGTATGCCGCCGGCGGCGAGCGTTTCCATCGTGCGGAAGGCGCGCTCGAGATCGAAGGCATCGGCACCACCTTCGAACACGGTGACGATGAACTCGCCTCGCTCGGAGCGGAAAAGGAAAGTGGTTTCAGCATCGCCATCGGCGATGCCGATCACCGAGGTCAGCCGTCCCAGGCGATAGGCTTTGGCGATCCGCGCGCAGTCGGTCTCCGAAAGATCCGTGAAAACTGCCATCGCTTCCTTTCCGTCAGTGCTGCTCCGACTCGCGCAGCTCAATCCCCACTGCACGGGCGCCTTGCAGTGTCCTTCCTGCCCAATCATTCAACCCGAAAGCGCCTGGTCGAGATCGGCGATCAGATCGCTCGGCGCCTCCAGCCCCACGGACAGCCGGAACACGCCGTCGCCGGCAAAACGCCGGTAGTCTTCGAGCTGGTCGCCGGCGAGCTGGTAGGTCGTGGTCATCATCTCCTCGGTATCGAGCAGCACGACGATCGAGCGCTGATGGCCGAGCGAGAAGGCGTAGTGAGCGACCTTGAGACGCTCGGCAAGTTGCTGGGCCATCTTGCCCGGTTGCTTTACCTGGAAGGTCACGATGCCGCCGAATACCTCCATCTGCCGCTTCGCCAGGTCGTGCTGCGGGTGGGAGACAAGGCCGGGATAGGTCACGGCCGTGATCGCGGGATGACGTTGCAGGAAGGTCGCGACCCGTATCGCCGTCTCCGAGATCGTCCGCAGGCGGGGAAAGAGCGTGTCGATGCCGCGCAGGATCAGCCAGGCGTTCATGGCCGGCATCGAGGCCCCGAGATAGACGCCGGCGCGCGAGCGGATTTTCTCGACGAGCTCTTTGCGCCCGCAGACCACGCCGCCGAGCGCATCGCCATGGCCATTGATGAATTTCGTCAGCGAATGGATGACGAGGTCCGCGCCCAGCAAGAGCGGCTGTGTTGCAACAGGCGTGGCAAGCGTCGAATCGACCGACATCAGCGCGCCGTGCTGTCGCGCAAGCGCGGCAATGGCGGCAAGATCCGTGAGGCGCAGGATCGGATTGCACGGACTTTCGCAATGAACGAGCCTGGTATTGGGTCGGAAAGCGGCCGCCACGTCCTCAGGCCGCGACATGTTCACCGGCGTCACCTCGATGCCGTAATCCGGCAGAATGCGTCGCGCCAGTTCGTTGGCGCCGGCATAGCAGACATCGCTGAGGATCAGGTGATCGCCCTTCTTCAGGAAGGTGAGGAATGTGGCGCCGATCGCCGCCACGCCGGTCGCCGTCGCCACCGCATCGTCGGCGCCTTCGAGTACGGCGAGCCGTTGTTCTAGCTGGCGCACCGTCGGATTGGTCCAGCGCGCATAGAGAAAGGGCAGTGCTGTCAGGTCATCCACGCCATCGGCCGAAAAAGCACCGTCGCCCGGCACCAGCACGTTGTTGACGGACATGGAAATGTTCGGCGCGATCGCCTTGGTCGCGGGATCGATGACAAGTCCGCCGCTCAGCGCCAAGGTGTCGCGGCGGAGACCCGCATTCGCGTCGGGCGCCTGCTTGGGAAACTCGGCGCCATAAGCCGGGAGATGTGGGGCCGGAAGATGTGAGAGATTCGTTGCGGTCATCAGGTCCTCCTCGCGATTTCATTCCGTGGAATTTTAGAGCAATGGCATCATTTTCAGCCGCACAATCGCTCCGTCTGCAGTCCAAACGCGGCGAAGGAGACGCGATTTGCGCGGCAAATGCGCGTGTCAGGCCAAATGCCGGGATAGCCCGATCGATTTCAGCGCCGTATCGGCACTTGCATCTCGACGAAGCGGAAGGCGCGCGTGATGACAAGGGTGAGGCAGACATAAAAGACGGTGACGACGATCAGGGGCTCGTAGACCAGTAGCGTGTCCTGCCTGACCTTGTAGGCCACGGCATAGAGATCCATCACCGTAACGGTGAAGGCGAGCGGCGTTGCTTTCAGCTGCAGCACCACTTCGCCGCCGATGGTCGGCAGCGCGATGCGGATCGCCCGCGGCAGCCAGATGCGGCGCAGCAGCGTCCAGCGGGTCATGCCGAAGGCGCGTCCTGCCTCCAGCTCGCCCTTCGGCACGGCAAGCAGTGCACCGCGCAGCACCTCGGCCTCATAGGCGGCATAATTGAGCGTGAAGCTCACCGCAGCGAAGAAGAAGCCCTCGCGCACGATCGGCCACAGGAAGCTCGCTCGCAAGCCGGGGATCATCGGCAGGAAAGACCCGACGCCGTAATAGAGCAGCCACAGCTGGATGAGCAGCGGCGTCCCGCGAAAACCTGTGCAATAGGCCTTCGCACAGACGCGCAGCCACAATGGGCCGCCCACTTGCGCGAGCGCCAGGCCGATCGCCAGGACGAAGCCGAAGACCACCGAAATGACGAGCAGCAACAGGGTCTGTATTGCGCCAGCGACGATCAGCGGCCAATAGTTGGAGACCCATGAAAAATCCATCGCTTGTCTCCTCAGACCGGTTTCGGCTGTCCGCGCCGGAAATAGGTTTCAAGACTGCCGAACACGACGTTGGAGAAGAGGGTGATCATCAGGTAGAGGATGGCAGCGGCGAAGAAGAACAGGAAATAGTGCTTGGTATTGCCGGCAGCGAGCCGCGTGGCGAGCGCCAGTTCCTGGTAGCCGACGACGGCAATCAGCGCGCTATCCTTGGTAACCGACATCCAGAGATTGGCCATGCCGGGCAGCGCATTCGGCATCAGCGCCGGAAGCACGATGCGCCGGAACCGCAGCCAGGGCCGCATGCCGAAAGCGCTGGCCGCCTCGATCTGGCCGACGGGAATGGCGAGGATCGCGCCGCGCAGCACTTCCGTCATATAGGCGCCCTGCACGATCCCCAGGACCATGACGGCGGCAAGGAAGCCGTTGATCTCGATCGGCGGGAAGCCGAAGGTTGAGAGCAGCCTGTTGATGCCGTCGGTCCCCGCATAATAGAGGCCGATGATCAGGATCAGCTCGGGAACTGCGCGCATGGCCGTCGTATAGAAATCCAGAAGCACGCGGACGGCGCGGCCGCCCTTGAGTTTGCCTATCGCACCCGCAAGCCCGATCAGCATGCCGACAAGATAGGCGCCGAGTGAGATCAGGACGGTGGATACCGCGCCTGAGAGCAGCACCCCGCCCCATCCCGGCGGATAGGGAGAAAGCAGTGCCAGAAGGGATAGATTTGTCGACATGGAGACTGTTCCTGGGCAACCGATCGAGGTCGCTGCCGCTCAAGCGCTATCGTCTTGAGGAGGATGGACGAGGGCGGGACGCCGCAACGGCGCCCGCCCTTCGGGATCACTCGCCGTAGGGGTCGAAATCGAAATATTTCTTAGAGATTTCAGTGTATTTTCCGCTCGCCCTGACGGCGGCGATGGCGGCGTTCAGCTTGGCCAGGAGCGCGGTATCCTCCTTGCGCAGGCCGCCGCCGATGCCCTGTCCGAGAACCTCCGGATCGTCTTTGACATTGCCCATGTCGGCGCAGCAGCCCTTGCCGAAATCGGAATGGAGGAAGGTCATCAATGGAATGGAATCGCCGAAAACATAATCGACGCGGCCGACGGCGAGGTCCTGGAACGCCTCGTCCAACGTGGCATAGGTCTTTTCCGACGCTGCACTCGCATAATACTTCTTGTAATATTCAGACTGGATCGTCGAGACCTGGATGCCGATCGTCTTGCCCGTGACATCGGCGACATCGGTGCCGGCCTTGGCGCCCTGCGCGCCGATCAGCTTGCTCGGCGTGTTGTAATATTTGTCGGTGAAGGCGATCGTCTTCTTGCGTTCGTCGGTGATGGACATCGACGACCAGATGACGTCGAACTTCTTGGATTGAAGACCGGGGATCAGGCCATCCCAGGACATGTCGACGATGGAGCATTTCTCCTTCATCTCGGCGCAGACGGCATCCATCAGTTCGATTTCCCAACCGACCCATTTTCCGCTGGCGTCCTTGGTGAAGAACGGCGGGTAGGCTTCGTTCATGACGCCGAAGCGCACTTCGGCACTTGCGCCGGCCGCAGAGACAAGGAGCATCGCTCCGGCAGCAAGGTGGATCGCAGTCTTCATCTTCATTCCCCTTCTTTTCGATTGGCGAGCGCGCGGCGTCAGTGACGCGACGCGCTGGTGAATTCCCGACACCGCGCGCTGGCGGGCGCACCGAAGATCTGCTTCGGCGGGCCCTCCTCCTCCACGCGGCCCTGGTGAAGGAACATCACGTGGCTGGAAACGTCGCGGGCGAACTTCATCTCATGCGTGACCAGCAGCATCGTGCGGCCCTCCTCGGCAAGATCGCGGATGACTTTCAGCACCTCCCCGACAAGTTCGGGATCGAGCGCCGATGTCGGCTCGTCGAACAGCATCACAGAAGGGTCAACGCAGAGTGCGCGCGCTATGGAAGCGCGCTGCTGCTGGCCGCCTGACAGAAAGGCCGGGTAGACATTGCGCTTTTCATAAAGCCCGACCTTCTGCAGCAGGGCGTCCGCCTTCTCGGTCGCTTCCCTGCTGCTCATGCCGAGGACATACATCGGCGCTTCGATGACATTTTCGAGCACGGTCATGTGAGCCCAGAGGTTGAAACTCTGAAAAACCATGCCGAGGCCAGTGCGAATGCGCTCCACCTGCCGCCAGTTGGCGGGATGGGCGCGGCCATCCCGATCCGCCTTCATCAGCACTTCCTCGCCATTGATGACGAAGCGGCCGCGATCGGGAATTTCGAGAAAATTGATGCAGCGGAGAAAGGTGCTCTTGCCGGAACCGGAGGAACCGATCAGCGAGATGACAGCACCCTTTCTTGCGACAAGAGAAATGCCTTTCAGCACTTCATGGGAGCCGTAGCTCTTGTATACGTCGTCCACGCGCAACGCGCAGGAAATGTCGCTCGTCATTCACGTGGTTCCCCAGTTCTGGGTGGATTTGTTTTCACGGAGTTTATCGTCCGCGTGCGCGGCCCGGCTGCGCAATTTGCCACTTTTGAAATTTTTTCCTGCATCATTGCGCGCTTGCTGCGGACTTTCCGCATATTAGCCGCGGTTGATGCAGATCACCTTTGGCTGGGTCATGTCCTCATAGGCAAAACGCACGCCTTCGCGTCCCATGCTGCCATGTTTGAAGCCCCCGAAGGGCATGGCGTCGAAGCGGTAGTCCGATGAGTCGTTGATCATCACCCCGCCCGCTTCTATACCGGCCGCCGCTTCCAGCGCATCGGCGAGATTGTTGGTGAAGATGCCGGCATGCAGGCTGTAGTCCGGTTCGTTGGCCATGCGGATCGCGTCGGCAAGCGTCTCGAAACGTTCGAGTATGACCACCGGCGCGAAGATTTCCTCCCGCCAGAGCCGGCTTGCATGCGAAACACCCTCCAAGACTGTCGGGCTGTAGAGTGCGCGTCTGCGCCGATGTCCACACAGGAGCCGCGCTCCGGCGCCAATCGCTTCGTCGACCACGGCTTCCGCGCGTTCGGCCGCAGCCGGCGAGATCATCGGCCCGACATCCGTCTCATCGCGGCAGGGGTCACCAGTCCTGAGCCCTGCAGTGCCTGCCACGAACGCCTCACGGAAGTGGTCATAACAGGGGGCCTGAACAAGGATGCGCTGCGTGCCGACGCAATTCTGACCGGCCGCCCAGAAGGCGCCCGATATGCAGCTTGCCACTGCCTTGCCGATATCGCAGTCCGCCATCACGATAACCGGGGCATTGCCACCGAGATCCATGGCCAGTTTCTTCAGCCCGGCAGACCGGGAGATTGCCTCGCCGGTCGCAAAGCCTCCGGTAAACGACACCATCCGGACGTCCCTGGCTGAAACGATGGCGCGCCCAAGATCCGCACCACCGATCGCAATTGTGATGATCGCTTCCGGCAAGCCTGCCTCGGCCAGCGCCTCGACAAGTTTGACAGCCGAAAATGGCGCAAGTTCCGACGGCTTCAACAGGACCGCATTGCCGCCGGCTATGGCGGGGCCGAGCTTGTGTGCCACGAGGTTCAGCGGGTCGTTGTAAGGCGTGATGGCAGCGACGATGCCGAGTGGCTCGCGTGTGAACCAGCCCTGGCGCGCTTCGGAACCTGCAAAGGCATCGAACGGCACGATCTCTCCGGCATTGCGCCTGGCCTCCTCCGCGGAGAGCCTCAGCGTGTTGACGCAGCGCAACGTCTCCTTGCGCGCCTGGACAATCGTCTTGCCGGCCTCGCTGACGATGGTGCGGGCGAAGTCCTCGCAGCGCTCGTCGACAAGCCTTGCTGCTTTTTCCAGGATGGACGCCCGCTGATGGCGCGGCAGTGCACGCGACAGCGCCGCCCCCTTCCTGGCGCGAGCAAGGAGTGTATCCACATCGTCGTGTCTGCTTACCTCGATGCACCCGACCAGCGAGCCGTCATAGGGGTTGAGAACAGGAAGTTCTTCCACATCCGGAATGCTCCTGGGCTTTGCGGCGGTCATTCTGCGGCTTCCTTCGTCATGCGAGCCGGCGCCGTACGGTGGATGGCGACGATGTCGGAGAGAAGTGCGTAGGCCGTTTCGATCCGCCCGGCTCCCGGGCCGGTGACCGTAACAGCGCCAAGCATGTCGGTGGCGAAGCAAACCGCATTGACGGCGCCACCCACCGCGGCGAGCGGATGGTCGAGGGCCAGGCGCCGCGGTGCGACGCAGGCCTCGATCCGGCCGCTCTCACGGCGGATGGCCGAGCCGATCAGCTTCCAGCGGCAGCCGTCCTTCGCGGCAGCCTCGATGTCCGATACGGTCAGCGACGAGATCCCTTTGCAGGAGACGTCGGCTGGTTTAAGCGCGCCACCCAGGAGTTCGTTCGCCAGGATGACCACCTTGAGCCGCACATCGTGGCCTTCGACATCAGCCGTCGGATCGGCCTCGGCGTAACCGAGTGCCTGTGCCCCGCCCACCGCTTCGGAGAAGCCGAGCCCCGCCTCCATGCGACCCAGGACGAAATTCGAGGTGCCGTTGAGAATGCCTTCGAAGCCGGTAAGCCCGGCACCGGCAAGCGTGGTCTTCGCCATGCGGATGACCGGCGTCCCGCTCATCACCGCGCCTTCATATTCGAAAGACACATGATGACGGCGGGCCAGTGTCTTGAGCTCGTCGGCCGCAAGGGCGACCGGGCCTTTGTTGGTGGTGACCACATGCCTGCCGCTTTCAAGCGCCCAGCGGCAGTGGGACACGGCCGGCTCGCCATTGTCGGGGTTGGTGAAGGTGGCTTCCGCGACGATATCGGCAGGCGCATGCCGGATGACCTTTTCATTGTCCGCCTCCGCCGAGCCGCCGGAAAGCCTGGCAAAGCCGCCTCTTTCGAATTTCGTCCCGACAAGCATGCGCGGATCGATCCCGTTTGCCGAAACGACGGAGCCGAGATTGAGGTCGGTGACCGCAACGATGTTGAGCCGAAAGCCAAGCTCCGCCTGCCAGCGATCGTTGCGCTCGGCCACGAGTTGGGCAAGGGCGCGATTGACCCCACCGAATCCGATAAGCGCGATGTTGTATTGGATCATGTCGGCTCCTCATCCTGAACGATGGCAACAAGATGAGGGTGCAGAGTGTCAGTCGAAAGCTTGCAAAATGGCCAAAGGATTGGACGTTCTGGCAAGCCTCCACAACAAATGCGCAGATTCCACGTAAAAGCGGTGGATTGGGAAGCAGTTAGGCGCCTGTCAGCAGAATTCTGCGGCCATGCCGTGCAATCTGTGCATATTGTGCGCCGAAACGACTGCCGGGAATGAGACCATGGAACCGATTGACGACTTCGACCGCAAGATTCTCGGCATCGTCCAGGTCGACTGCCAGATGAAAGCCGAGGCCATCGGCGACCTCGTCGGTCTCTCCGCTTCGGCTGTCCAGCGTCGCCTGAAGCGAATGCGCGACTCCGGCATCATCACGGCCGAGATCGCGCTTGTCGACCGCAAGGTGGCCGGCAACCCCATGACGTTCATCGCCGGCATGGAGATCGAACGCGAGAACTACGACGCGCTGTCAAAATTCCGGCTCTGGCTGGCCAAGCAGGAGCATATCCAGCAAGTCTATTATGTCACCGGCTCTGTCGACCTGGTCGCGATCATCACCGCGCGTGACGTGGAGCAGTATGACGAGATCACAGCCAACCTGATGTCGGAGAATCCCCAGATCAAGCGTATTCATACCAATGTCGTACTGAAGGACATCAAGCTCGGCATGTTCGTGCCGATTTAGGACTGAGCAAAGATTTTTCGCCGTCTATCGACACGTCGCCGACCACCGGCATCGGCTGGCGCTTCTATGACAGATCGGCGCACTTTGCCTGTAAACGTCCCAAATGGAGTTCATCCAAAGACTTTGCGACATGCCCTAAAAAATATATAGCCTAGCGAGTGAGTATCGCCGGCGGCCGGCGATCCACCTGCTGCCTCCAAGGCAATATTTCTGGCTGCGTGGGAATCCGCTCGGAAATGGCATCGCAAAAGGAAATCGCGGAACGGGCGAAAACGTCTTTGAAAACGGTTTCGCGCGTCATAAACGGCGATCCGCTCGTCAACGCCAGGACGCGTGCACGCATCGAGGCAATCATCGCCGAAATTGGCTATGAGCCATCGCAAGCCGCGCGCATGATGCGTTCGCAGAAGAGCAATATCATCGGCTTTCTCGCGGCCGGCGTCGCAACCACCTCGTCGTCGATCGAACTCATCCGGGGTGCACAGGATGTCGCTTGGGAACGCGGCAAGCAGATGATGCTGTTCAATATCGAGCGCGACAGTGCCACCGCGTCCCTGGCGCAGAGCCAGCTGGCAGCCTTCCGGGCCGAAGCGGTGATCTATGCCGCCATCTACCATCAGGAAGTGAGGGTTTCGCCGAGCAGCATTCCGCATGTGCTGTTGAACTGCTTCGATGCGGATGGGCGCCTGCCGTCGGTCATACCCGATGACCGCAAGCTTGGCTTCGATCTTGCCACAATAATCTTCGACAAGGGCTACCGCCGCCCGGCCTTTCTCAACCTGGCTGGCCACCTTGTCGCCAGTTCGTTGCGGGCCCAGGGCTTTATCGAGGCGGCGGCGGCCCGCGGGCTGGATGTCAAGCGCTCGATCCAGTCGGCCGCCAAGCCCGGCTACGACGACCAGCCGAGATATATCTCCGACCAGATCCTTCCGCGGCTGTTTTCCGGTCCTGAGCGGCCGGATCTCATCCTCTGCGGACAGGATACCCTCGCAATGGATGTCTATTCGGTGCTGTCCGAGATGGGGCTGAGGGTAGGCCGTGACGTCGCCGTCGCCAGTTTCGACAATCTCGAGCCGATCGCCAGCCTGCTGCGCCCGGGCCTTTCGACCATGGAACTGCCCTATTATGAGATGGGACGGCGCGCGATGATGCATGCCATCGACAGGCCGGGCGATGCCTTGACCCTCCGCCTTGCGGGCCATTTCATCGAGCGCGCATCCATGTAAAGCCGGCTACGTCGCGACAAAACGTCCTTGAAAACACCAATTGACAACGTGAGACAACTCTGACACTCAATTGTCTCACGTTGTCAATGGACGGCGGTCACTGGGGAGGTTCGTGATGAAACGCATTCTTTTTGCGGGCGTGGCTCTTGCCGCCTGCCTTTCGGCTTCGCATGCCTTTGCAGGCAAGATCACCGTCTGGGTGATCGATGGCGATACCGAAAAGCCCTATTTCCAGCAGCTCAAGGATATGTTCAACGCCAAATTCAAGGCTGAGGACGTGAGCGCCGATGTCGTGCCGGTGCCGAATATCAACAACGCGATCCAATCGGCCACGCAATCCGGCGACCTGCCCGACGTGGTCCTGATCGATGGGCCCAACATGGCGAGCATGGCCTGGGCCGGAACGCTTCAGCCAATCGGCTCGCTCATCGATCCCTCAGTGCTCGCCGATCTCCTGCCCTCCGTCAGGGAACAAGGGACCTACGCGCCGACCAACGCGCTCTACAGCATCAGCCCGTATGACTCCTCCGTCATCCTGTGGGGCAACAAGTCGATGCTCGAAAAAGCGGGCGTACGCATTCCCACCACGCCGGACAATGCCTGGAGCCGGGACGAATTCCGTGACGCGCTGGCCAAGCTCGCGACCGTGCCCGGTGTCCGCTGGCCCCTCGATCTGAAGCTCAACTACGGTGCCGGCGAATGGATGACCTATGGCTTCCTTCCGTTTGTGGAGTCCAATGGCGGCGATCTCGTCGACCGCAAGACCTGGGTCGCGGAAGGGACGATCAATTCCAAGGCCAATGTCGATGCTCTTTCCGAAGTCCAATCCTGGGTGAAGAAGGGATGGGTCGTTCCGGCCAGCGCCGGCGACAACACATTCTACGGCGACAAGACCTCGGCGCTCTCCTGGGTCGGCAACTGGATGTGGCCGGCCTATGCCAAGGGACTCGGCAAAGACCTGGTGCTGATTCCGGCGCCGAAATTCGGCCCTGACGGCGTGAAGTCGCCGAATGGCGGCTGGAGCTGGGCTGTTCCAGCCAAGGCGCAGGACCTGAAGGATATCAAGCTTTTCCTCAACTACGCCATGTCGACGGAACAGGTGGCCGCCTATGCCAACATTACCGGCTATGCGCCGTCGCGCACTTCGGCACTGCCCCTGACGGAGAATTTCAAGAAGGGTGCCCCGGGAGAGCTGTTTGCCGAGCAGGGCGCCTGCTGCGCAATGGTCCGACCCGTGCATCCGGCCTATCCGGTGATGACGTCGAGCTGGTCGCAAGCCATTGTCAACATCCTGACCGGCAATGCCGACGTCAAGGCCGAGCTCGACCGCGCCGCCAAGGCGATCGACCAGGATATCGCCGACAACAGTGGCTATCCGCCCTTCGGCAAGCAGTAATTCAGAATAGTCCGACCGGCGAGCGTGGTTCCCGCGCCCGCCGGTCCCGCCGAACGGAACCGAGGTCGTAATGTCTCTCAAATCCCGCAGCCAGCGACAGGAATGGGCAATGCTTCTGCCAGGATTCATCCTGCTGGTGGTCCTGGTGATCGTTCCCTTCCTGCTGTCCTTCTGGTTCTCCTTCACCGATCAACGCATCATGCCGCGACCGATCCCCACCAAATTCGTCGGGCTCGGCAATTATGGGCGCGTGCTGGTCGACCCTCTGTTCTGGCAGGCGATCGGCAATACCGTGCTGTTCGCGCTGCTCGTCGTGCCGCTCCAGCTGGCCATGTCGCTTGGCACCGCGCTGATCCTGAACAGCGCCATTCCGTTTCGCGCCTTTTTCCGCGCCGTGGCGATCCTGCCGCTATTGTTGCCGATGACGGTGATCGCGGCGATCTGGGCCGTGCTCTATCGCATCCCCAACGGCCCGTTCAACACGATCGTCCAATGGTTTGCCGGCGACAGCGCGTTTGTCGATTTCCTCGGCAATTCCACGACCGCCATGGGGGCAATCGTGCTTCTGTCGGCCTGGGCGACCTTTCCCTACCAGATGCTGATCTATCTCGCCGGCCTTCAGGATATACCGGAAGAACAGTATGAGGCCGCCCGCATCGATGGCGCCAATGCCTGGCATCGGTTTCGCTTCGTCACCTGGCCGGGCCTGCGCAACGTCAACATCTTCCTGCTGATCATCACCACGGTAGGCGCGCTGAAACTCTTCACCCAGGTGAACATCCTGACCAAAGGCGGTCCGAACGGCGCCACGACGACGATCATCCAATATCTCTATACCCAAGGCTTCGCCCAGCAAAAGGTCGGCTATGCCTCCTCCGTCGCCGTGATGTTCTTCCTCGCCGTGTCGGCGATTGCACTCCTCCAGCGCCGCTTGATCAGGAATGAGGGAGAAGCCTGATGTCCGTCGCCCGCCGTCGTCTCACGATGCCGTTCCTTTTCGCCTGTGCCCTTGCCGTCAGCGTCTTGCTGCCACTGATGATGGCCGTGACTATCAGCCTCAATCCCGACGAGCAGGATATTCTCGTGTCGATGGGCCGGCTCAGATCCTTTATTCCCGAAGTGGTCTCGCTCACCAACTATATCCAGGTCTGGACCGATCCGGTTCATCCCTTCGCCCGCTATCTTGCCAATACGGCGCTGATCGCCTTTTCGACACTGACCCTCTCCATCCTGCTCAACTCGATGGCCGCCTTCGTACTCGCGCAGGGAACCATCCGCCTGCGCCGGCCCCTGATGGTCATCATCCTGGCGACACTTGCCATTCCGTGGGAGAGCTTGGCTTTGCCGCAACTGATGATGGCGGGCTGGGCGCATCTGATCGATGGCTACACGGTCCAGATCGTGCCGGGCGTCGCCAATGCCATGTCGATCTTCCTGTTCTACCAGTTCTTCACCCGCTTTCCGAAAGAATTGATCGAGGCGGCGCGGATCGACGGCTTTTCCTTCTTCCAGATCTACCGCTATGTCGCCATGCCGCTTTCCCGGCCGGTCATCTCGGCCATTGCCGTGCTGCAGTTCCTGGAGATCTGGAACTCCTATCTCTGGCCGGTCATGGTGACGCGCGGCCCCGAACATCGGCCGCTATCGGTTGCGATGTCTGCTTATTACGGCACCAACCAGGCCTATTGGGGCAACATCATGGCTTTCGCCGTCTGCATGGCCGTGCCTGTCGTCCTGTTCTTTCTGATCATGCAACGCCAGTTCATCGCCTCGGTCATGGGCTCGGGCGTCAAGGGGTAATCCATGGACATTGCCGAGAAATACCGCCCTCGCCTGCATTTTTCGCCGGCGAGCGGTTGGATGAACGATCCCAATGGGTTGATCGTCGTCGACGGCCGATATCATCTGTTCTATCAGCACGATCCGCACAGCGTCAGCCATGGCCCGATGCATTGGGGGCATGCGTCCAGCGAAAACCTGGTCGATTGGCTGGAACACGCGGTCGCCCTTCGGCCCGACGCAGATGACGCCTGCTGGTCCGGCTCTGCCATCGAGACGGCTGAAAAAGAGGTCAAGCTCTTCTATACCGCGCACCGGCAGATGGCGGACGGACGCGATGTCGAGAGCCAGCGCCTCGTACATGCCGACCGGTCGCTTCAGACCTTCGCCGTCGATCCCGGAAATCCGGTCCTGGCCAATCCCGGCCTCGAGGTTTTCCGTGATCCCAAGGTGATCTGGCATGCCGAGAGCGCGCAATGGGTCATGCTGGTGACCATGGGCGAGACGATCGGTTTCTATGGGTCGACCAACCTGGTTGACTGGGAACCGTTGAGCACTTTCGGCGACCATGACGGCTGCCACGGCGGGGGGCCATGGGAGTGTCCCGACCTGATCAGGCTTGCCGCTCCCGACGGGTCCGAGCATTGGGCGCTGATCGTCGGCATAGGTGGCGGCGCTTATGCCGGAGGTTCCGGCACGCAGTATTTCATCGGCGCCTTCGACGGCAGGACCTTCAGCAACGCCAATCTGCCTTCCACCATTCTCTGGCTCGACCATGGCCGTGACTGCTACGCCGCCCAGACCTTCTTCGATGCCGAGGCGGGGCGGCCTCTCGCGCTCGCCTGGGCGAGCAACTGGCTTTATGCACGGGCGACGCCGACCACGGCATTTCGCGGCGTCATGACGCTACCGCGCGAAATCAGGCTGGTTGGCGACGCGGCACGCCTGCGCCTGGCCATGCACGTGCCGACCATGGTTCACCGCCGCTTTGCCTGTTACCGTCCGGATATCGCGAACGGAACCTACCGTTGGGAGGCGCTTGTCCGCCTCGAACCGGGCGAGGAGCAAGCCATCGCCTTGTTCGGCGAAGCGGCGCCGCATCTCACCCTCATCCGGGATACACATGCGCACGGCCGCATCCGCTCAAGCCGCGACGCGACGCATGCAATACCGGATTTCGCCCACGACTATGAAGTGGAGATCGACTGGCCGGAAGGCGGTCTCGATCTGACGCTCTATGTCGACCAGGGGGTGGTGGAGCTCTGCGCCGATCGGGGACGGGTCTGGATCACCAATCTCTTCTACCCCGAAGAGCCGGCAGGCGCGCTTTCCGTCACCCTTCGCGAGGCGGCCAGGCTCAAGGATGTCGCCTGAACCGCAGCCGCGACGCGGGCGCAAAACAACAGGAGGACAGAATGGCTGATGTCAATTTCAGATCCGTCGCCAAGCGATTTGGCGCTCATACGGTCATCCCGGAGCTCGACCTGACGATAGGCGACGGTTCCTTTACCGTCCTGGTCGGTCCGTCCGGCTGCGGCAAGTCGACATTGCTCCGAATGATTGCCGGGCTGGAGGAGGTGTCCTCCGGCTCGATTTCCATCGGCGGCGAGAACGTCACCGACCGGGATCCCTCCGAACGCGGCATCGCCATGGTTTTCCAGTCCTACGCGCTCTACCCGCATATGAGCGTCGCCGACAATATCGGCTTCGGGCTCAAACTGGCAGGACTGGCGAAAGTCGAGCTCGACGCGCGGGTGACCGAAGCCGCTTCGATCCTGCAACTGACATCGCTTCTCGACCGCAAGCCTCGCCAGCTCTCGGGCGGCCAGCGCCAACGCGTGGCCATCGGCCGTGCCATCGTTCGCAAACCCAAGGTCTTCCTGTTTGATGAGCCGCTGTCCAATCTCGACGCGGCCTTGCGTTCCCAGATGCGGGTCGAACTGGCCGAACTGCATGAGCGCCTGGGGGCGACCATGGTCTATGTCACCCACGACCAAGTGGAAGCGATGACCATGGCGGATCAGATCGTCGTGCTGAACGGCGGCCGGATCGAGCAGGTCGGTCCGCCGATGGATCTCTATTCCCGCCCGGCCACAGCATTCGTCGCCGGCTTCATCGGCTCACCAAAGATGAATTTCATTGAGGGGCCGGAGGCAGAGGTGCTTGGCGCCAAGCTGATCGGCATCCGCCCCGAACACCTGAAGATCGGTGGCGACGGCCGCTGGCACGGCAGTATCCGCCATGTCGAGCATCTAGGGTCGGAAACGCTGCTCTATGTCGAAACGGCCTCGGTCGGGACGCTAACCATCAAAATGGATGGCAATCACGACGTTCGCATCGGAAGCGTGACCGCGATCTGGTTCGACGACGCTAACCTGCATCGCTTCAATGACGAATCTCGCCTGGCATAGGGCTGGGTTGGAAATGGGCGTTTGCAACCCTAAACGTTTCCGCCTGCACAACCGACGTCAGGAGACGAGGCTTTTCGCTAAACAAGTCCAAGTTCGCGCTTGGCGGTCATGAAGCCGCGGGCATCGTTGATGCAGTCGACGGCGATCAGGTTGCCGGCGCGGAAATAGGAGACACGCAGACTATCCTCCGCCGGACCCGTGGCAGCCTCGGTGTGATCGAAGCCGCGGTTGAGGCCGGCGATCTGCAGTTTCGTCGCATATTGATCCGACCAGAACCATGGTCGCGGACGATAAGGACAATTCTCGCCGAGAATGTTGCAGGCGACCTGTTCGGCTTGCGCGATCGCATGCGGAACGGATTCGAGACGAATCCAATCGCCATCATGCAGGAAGCATGCGCAATCCCCTGCAGCCCAGATATGAGGATCCGATGTCCGGCCACTCGCGTCGACCATGACACCATTGCCAATCGTCAGCCCAGCACGCTCGGCGAGACCGCTATTGGGGCGAACACCAATCCCCACCACGACCGCATCGACGGATAGGCGCGTGCCGTCCGTCAACGCGGCCATGATCGCCGGCCCGTCCACGATCAGCGTGTCGAGACCGACCGCCTCGCGAATCGTGACGCCCTGGGAGGCATGAAGTTCGCGCAAATGTCTGGCCGTGGGCTCCGCAGCCACGCGGCCAAGGATGCGATCTGCCATTTCGATGAGCGTCACGGTCGCACCCGCCTGACGCCCGGCCGCAGCCACTTCGAGGCCGACATAGCCGCCACCGACAACGAGAATACGCGCTCCGTCATGCAGCATTGGCCGCAACCGGTCCGCATCGGCCATCGTTCGGAGATGGAACACCTTTGCCACGTCGCCGCGTATCCGAGCCGGGAGTTCGATCGGGCTCGCGCCTGTTGCCAGAACGAGGTGATCGTAAGGCAAACGACCCGCCTTGGTCACGACAAGCCGCAATTCCCGGTCGATTGCCAGGACCGGTTCGTTGACGCGGAGGTCGATCGCCACGCTCACGAAAAAATCGGACGCGCGGAAGGCCATGCGTTCCGGCTCGAGCTTGCCGAGCAGATAGGCCTTGCTCAGCGGCGGACGCTGATAGGGCACGACACCCTCATCGCCGAACAGCGTGATTGCTCCCGAAAAACCCTGCTGCCGCAGTTTCGCAGCGCAGGCAAATCCCGCCTGGCCGGCACCAACGATGACGACGCGATCAACCATGGCTCAACCGGCGGCGGGGATGGTGATCAGGCTGCCGTCGAGGCGGCCATCCACCCGGATCTGGCAGCTCAGGCGACTGCCGGCCTGTCGCGGCGCCTCGGTGAAATCGAGCATGTCGTTCTCGTGCTCGCTGATCGGGTCGAGCGCGGCGGAGAGATGATCATCGACGACGACATGGCAGGTGGCACAGGCCGCAGAACCGTTACATTCGGCGATGATGCCGGGAATGGAGTTCTGCAGCGCGACTTCCATCAGGCTTAGACCCTCCCTGGCCGTGCAGGACTGTTCCTTCCCATTGGGAAGGGCGAATGTAATCATCATCATCGTGATCTCCTCTCAGCAGTCCCAGACGACCGGAAGCGTTGTCGGGCCGCGGAAGACCCAGCCTTGGATGCGCACCGCATCCGGGTTCCGGAGCCGCAGGTTCGGCAGCCTCTCGAACAGTTTCGGCACGACGAGCCGGCCGACCATGTGCCGCGCGACCCAGGTGCCAGCGCAGAAATGCGCACCGGCGCCGAAGGCCAGATGCGACTTCTTCTCGCGGAACACATCGAAGCGGTCGGGCGCGTCGAAACGGTTCGGATCCCGATTGGCGGCGCCGACGCAGAGGCCGACCTGGTCGCCGGCCCGCAATTGCACGCCTGAGAATGCGATGTCGCGGGTCACGCGCCGCGGATACATGCCGATCGGCGAAATCCAGCGCACGGATTCTTCGAAGGCGGTGGGCCAAAGATTGGCATCCGCCATAATGCGCCCAAGCTGGTCAGGATTCTGCAACAGTCCGAGAACCATGGTCAGAATGGAATCGCGCGGCTCGTTCAGCCCGCCGCCGACGGCGACTTTGATATTGGCGTAGATCTGCTCGATCGTATGCGGCTGATCAGCATGAATCATCGACGCCAGGACGGATGTGTTGGGATTGTCGCGATGATAGGGCAAAGCGTGATCGACGGCTGCCTCGACCCCTTTCGCGGCCTCAGCCGCCTTGCGGGAAATGTCAGCGTCGCCGGAATAATTACCCGCGCCATCGATCAGGCACTGCGACCAGAGCGCCATGGTCTGCCAGTCGACATCGAGAAAGCCAAGCACTTCGGCCAATGCCCTGCCGGCCATGGGCGCTGCCAGCACATCGAAGAGATCGGCCTCGCCCTCCCTTTCGAACCCGGCCATGATCTCGTCGAAGATCGCCTCGAGCCGTGGCGCCCAGCAGGATTTGACCGCACCCGGCCGCAGGGCAGGCTCGACGGCCTTGCGCTCAATGGCATGGGCCTCGCCATCCTTGCGCATCATGGTGTGACCCATGACCTTGTTGACCAGGGACTGGGGATTTTCCGAAGAGAAAGTCTCGGGGTCGCGCTCCATTGCCATGATGTCGTCGTAGCGCGTCGCGACCATGATGTTGGCCGCCTCGATCCTGACCACCGCGGCCATGTCGCGGGCGCGCTCGAATGTCGGATATGGGTCTTTCAACAGGTCGGCAAAGGACACGTCCGAGATCACCGGAACGGCGCGCACGATTTCTGCCTGGGCTAAAGTTTCTCCCATTGCTTCCTCCAAAGCAAATTTCATGGATGGAGCGTAGCGTGAGGCTTCCCTTCTGCCAATTGGATGGATACGATGGAGGTCATCGACTTTTTCGATGACCTGGGACTATCGATGCTGCCTGAGGAACTGGGGCAAATTGATCTGCGTACGCTGCATATACTGGTGACAGTGTCGGATTGCGGCTCGTTTTCCGCCGCATCGGCCATGCTCGATGTCAGCCAGTCGACCGTCAGTTATACGATCGACCGGCTGCGCCGCGCCTTTAGCGATCCGCTGTTCGTCCGCCAGGGCAACCGTGTCGCAGAAACCGAGAAATGCCGCGATCTCGTGTCGCAGGCGCGCGAGATCGTCAATCGGATGCATGCGATCGCCGCGCCGAGCGATTTCGATCCGTCAACCGCGGAAGGCGCAGTCACGCTCTCCTGCAATCATCATGAGCGTTTTCTGCTGGTGCCGCCCTATCTCGCCGCGCTCCGTCGGAACGCGCCGCGCGTAGTCCTCCATCTCCTGGAATCGGCAGTCAACGGCAAGCGGCAATTGAAGGACAATAGTGCGGATATCGTCCTTGGCCCGGTGCAGATCCTGGGGGAAGGTTATTTCCGTCGGCATATCGTTTCGGATCACTATTCCTGCCTGATGGACCGCGCCAATCCACTTGCAGACGGTGAACTGACACTCGAGCGCTATCAAACGGCGGCGCATGTCGCGGTCACCTACAATGGCCAATGGCAGGCACTTTATTTCGAGGCGCTGCGCCTCCGCGACATCGCGCTCAAGCCGCAGCTGACGCTGCCGGGCCATGACAGCCTCGACCTGATGATCGCCGGCACCGACCTGATTGCGACCATTCCCAATCGCATGGCGAGCGCCTATCGGGATCGCCTGGCGGTTCGGCCCTTTCCGATCCACATCCCGATCGAGATCGACATGTACTGGACCGAGCGCACGCATCGCTCCGGCCTGCATCGCTGGGCGCGGCAGCTTTTGGCTGATATTGCGAGAACGCTGTCCCCCGAAGCAGAACCTGCCGAGTAGCAGATATCACACGACTAGCCGGGTGTCTTGAGCTCCCGCGTCAGTGTTGCCCTGGCCGAACCATGGCGCGAGCTGATCCAATAGAGTTGCGACTCCACCATCGTCTTCTGCCAGCCCGAAGACCACGCGATCGGGACGCACCAGGACAGCACGTGCGCCGAGGCCGGCAAGCCAGTTGCGCAGGACGCCGTCTGCTTCCGTCAGACCTTCGCCATCACTGCCGAATTCGAAGACGGCAATTTCAAGCCGGCTCGCCCGCTGACGATTGGTCTCGCCGATATCGAAGCCGTCGATCAGCAGTGCGAAACCATGACCGACAAGATCATCCAGCAGAACCGAACCATCCTCGACGCATATACGCGGCTGTGGGCAGGCCTCGCCGGCCCCTCGCATTGGTTCACTCGTCGAACGGCGCGCGATCAGACCATCTGCAATCGGCGGAAACAGATCCTGCCGCACCTGGGTGCCCTTGCCATCGCGGACAAGCGTCTTCATCTTCTCATCGCGCAGCCTGGCCTTGTCTTCGTCGGTCTCGCAGATCACCTCGCCCAGCCCCTTGGTGATCGCAATCACCTTGCGCACCAGCGGCCGCCGTTCCTGCTCGTAGGTGTCGAGCAGCAGAGATGATGCGCCGCCCAGGACATGCGCCAGCTTCCAGCCCAGATTGGCGGCATCCTTGATGCCCTGGACCATGCCCTGCGCCAGGAAGGGCGGCGTCATGTGGCAAGCGTCGCCGGCGAGGAAGACATTGCCGATACGCCAGCGCTCCGCCACCAGTGCGTGGAACCGGTAGGTGGCCGAGCGCCAGATCTCCGCCTGCCCCGGCTTGATAAAAGGCGAAAGCAGCTCCCAGATGCGCTCCGGCTGACTGATCTCCTCCGGCTCTTCCCCGGGGAGCATCATGAACTCCCAGCGTCTCAGATTGCCCGGCAGCACGACGAATGTATGCGGTCGTGCCGGATGGCAGAACTGCACATTGGTTTCCGGCAAATCATGCGCTTCATCGCCGAGAATGACATCAATGACCAACCAGGGCTGATCGAAGATCAGGTCCTCGAACCTGATTCCCAGACTGCGTCGGACGAAGCTCGGGCCGCCGTCGCAGCCGACCACGAAAGGGGCCGCCAAAGTGGCCGTGTCGCCCGTAGCGATGTCGTGTAGCGACAGATGCGGCTCGTCCGGGTCTTGCAGCGCGGTCAGTTCCACACCTGTCAGCAGCGAGACGCTTTCCCATATTTCTGCTTTTTCACGCAGGACCCGCTCCAGCTCAGGCTGGACGAAGGTCATATAGGCCGGCCAGCCCAGCTTGTGCGGCGGCGGTGGCGAGATGAACCGGCGCAACAGCGACCCATCGGCAGCGCGGTATTCCGAATCCCGATATTCGCCAACCGCGCCAGCCAGATCGCTGGCGACGCCTATATTCTGGAATGTCCGCATGACCTCGTGATCCATGCCGATGGCGCGCGGCAGAGGGTAGACATCCTCCCTTGCATCCACGCCCAACACCTTGACGCCCAGGCTTCCGAGGATGTTGCAGAGCGTGATCCCGACCGGTCCAAGGCCGACGATCACGACCTCGGGCGAGATGTCGGACAAATGTTCAAACTCGATTTTTCCCATCGTGCGCGCTCCACTCTCATGCCGTTCGCCTCGGCACCTTTAATGATGACCCAGGAACGCCTTTTTCACGGCCGGATCATTGCGGAGATTGTCGGCCGTATTCTCGCCGACGATCCGGCCGGCTTCCAGAAGATAGCCGCGGCTTGCGATCGACAGGCTGACGCGGACGTTCTGCTCGACCACCAGCATCGAAATCCCCGTGTCGCGAATGCGCTTGAGCGCCTGGAACAATTCTCCGACCACGATCGGCGCCAGACCGAGGCTTGGCTCGTCCAGCAGAAGCAGGTCGGGTTTGGACATCAAGGCCCGCGCGACCGCAACCATCTGCTGCTCGCCGCCGGACATGGTGCCGACCCGCTGCGCCCTGCGCTCGGCAAGCCTGGGAAAGAGTTTCAGCACCTCTTCACGGCGATCTCCCACGCCTTCACGGGCGCGTTTCGGGTTGGCGCCGAGCCAGAGGTTTTCGTCCACGGTCATTTCGGTGAAGACGCCCCGCCCCTCCGGAACATGCGCAATGCCGCATTCGACGACCTTGTGAGAAGCGAGACGGGTGATGTCCTTTGTCAGGAACGCCACCTTGCCTGCTCCCGAAAGCGGCACCATGGCTGTGAGCCCACGCAACAGCGTCGACTTGCCGGTACCGTTCGCGCCCAAAATGACGACGCACTCGCCCTTGTCGACCTTTATAGAAACGTCGTCCAGGGCGAGATGCTTGCCATAGCGGACCGAGAGATTGCGCGCCTCAAGCATAGTCGAACTCTCCCAGATAGGCAGCGACGACGTCAGCGTCCGACAGGACCGTCGCCGTGGGACCATCGGCGATGACGCTGCCGGCGCTCATCACCACGCAGCGTGGGCAGAGCTCGCGCACGGCCTCCATGATATGTTCCACCAACAGGATGGTCATTCCGGTATGACCGAGCGAGCGGATGAGCTCGATCCCGGTTCCAAGCTCGGTGGGATTCAGCCCGGCAAGCCACTCGTCGAGCAGGAGAATATCCGGCGCCGGCCCGATGGCACGGGCGAGTTCGAGCCGCTTCTGGTCGATGTAATTGAGATCATGCACCGAAGCCTGACCTCGGCCCGCCAGCCCCACCATTGCGAGCACCTCATCCGCACGCTCATGGGCCGCGTGACCCCAGAGCGGACGACGGCCGAAGGCGAGCGAAAGCACGACATTGTCCCGGACGCTGAGCGAGGCAGCGAGCCGCACCAGTTGGAACGTGCGGGCGATACCCTGCCGTGCGCGTAAATGAACCGGCATGTGGTGAACCGGCGCGCCGTTGAGCAGGACTTCGCCTCCGGTCGGACTGAGAGCCCCGGAAATCAGGTTCATCACCGTGGTCTTGCCCGATCCGTTCGGGCCGAGAAGGCCGACGACCTCGCCCTTTGTAACGGAGATGCCGACATTGTTGACGGCAACCAGGCCGCCGAACTCCTTCCTGAGGTTTTTGAGTTCAAGCAAGCTGCTCATGCGACACCTCTTGCGAACCGTTCGACTTGCCGCTTCGCGCGCTCAAATATTTCCAAAGCTGCTCCAGCCGGGCGAGCACGCCATCCGGAAACAGGAAGACGATGGCGATAAAGAGCAGGCCGAGAATGATGGAATAATGATCCGGAAAGCGGCCGGAGAGCCATTCGAACAGGAAGAACAACGGCACGGCGCCGCAGGCCGGCCCCCACAGCCGCGACGCGCCGCCGAGCAGCGCCATGATCAGCGTCAGGAAGGATATCGTCGGATTGAAGACGATGCTCGGTTCGACATAGGTCCAGCGCGGCGCCTCTATGGCACCGATGAGAGTGATGAGTACGGAGCTGATGGCGAACAGCACGAGCTTGACGCGGGTGACATCGACGCCGGCATGGCGCGCCACCACTTCATCGTCGCCGATGGCCCGTACGGCCAGTCCGAGCCTGCCCCGGTCGATCCACCAGCGGATCGCCAGCGCCACGGCCGATACCGCCAGCAGCAGGTAATAAATGCCTGATGTGTCGACATCGACGAAGATGTAGCGGCCGAGCGTGCCGGTGATGTTGACCTCATACCAGGTCAGCAATTGCCGGACCATTTCGGCGAGACCGAAGCTGAAGACGACGAAATAGACACCGGCCAGCCGCAGCGTCGCCAAGCCGACGACCAGCGATGCAACAAGCCCGATCAGCGCCGCGACGACGAGGATCAGATAGAACGGCAGGTCATCGGCGAGGACGGCGACCGTGTAGGCCCCCGCCCCGAAGAACGCCACGGTGGCGAGCGACACGTAGCGCGTCGGGCCTGAAAACAAAGCCCAGCTCGAGGTAAGCGCGACATAGCCCATCACGCCAATCGCGAGCCCCAGGCCATAATCCTCGACGAAGAACGGCACGGCGGCGAACCCGGCGAGGAGCAGACAGAGCAAAAGGGGAAAGCCGAACGTCTTCATGTGCGCCTCAACTGAAAAGCCCGTTCGGCCGCCAGAGCAGCACCGCGAGGAAAATGGCATAGGTTGCAGCGAGCGTCAGGCCGGGATCGACCGCCGCCGAGACACCGGCTTCGACCAGGCCCAGGATCAGGCCGGCGGCGATGGCGCCGGCGAGATTGCCGACGCCGCCCATGATCACCACGACCAGCGCCTTCATCGTCAGGAAGACGCCATCAGTGGGCGTGAACGGCTGATACATCGACAGGACCACGCCGCCGGCCGCGGCTAGCGCGCCGCCCAACGCGAAAGCGGCGCGTGCCTGCCGCTGGTTGTCGATACCCACGAGCGGCGCAAAGCCAGGCCGGGAAGCCACAGCGCGCATCGCCATGCCCCAGCGGGTTTTCCGCATCGCCAGATAGAGTGCACCGCCGATCGCCACCGCGAGCAGCGCGCCGACCAGACGGCCCGCCGAGATCTTGGTTCCGAGAATGTCGATGGGGATTTCGAGCCAGTTGTAACCCGTGAAGCCGCTGCCGAAGGACGATACGTAGACGCCCTGCAACAGGAACATCAGCCCGAAGCTCACCAGGATGGAGTCGACTTCCAGCCGCCCGGAGCCGCGCGACCGCTTTTCCAGCGGCCGCATGATAACAGTGTAGATGAGGTAGGATGCCAGATAACCCAGCGGCACGACGATCAGAAAGGCAAGGAACGGGTTCAAGCCGGCGGACGACACCGCAAGATAGGTCAGGAACGCGCCGCCGATCACCAGCTCGCCATAGGCCAGGTTCATGATGCGGGCGACGCCATATTGAATGGTCAAGCCAAGCGCCATGAGCGCGAAGGTTCCGCCGAGAACAAGACCGACGACGAGTGTGGTGATCAGCATCGAAAGTGCCCTCGCCTATGCCCAGGCGGGCTTCGGCACGACGGCCGGCAGCGCGCCCGGCCGGTCGGCCGGCGCTACGCCGACAAACACGCCGCCCTGCCATTGTCCGAGCAGCCAGAGATCCGTCATCCGATTCTCGGACAGCTTGATCGTGCCGATGATCGTGTCGAAGCTGCCGGTGGCGATTTCCTGCGTCACCGCATCGCGGTCGACGCCGCGGCGCGCGATCGCCTGCTGCAAGATCTGCAGGCTGGAATAGATGACCGAACTCGCCCAATAGTCGGGCGGCGCGCCGATGAGCTTCTTGTGCCGCTCGACATAGCCCTGCATTTCCTGTCGTGAAACGTCGATGCCGCCGAGGCTCATGACGCCTTCGACCTTGCCCTCGTTGATGTCGGAGAAAACTGGAAAACTCGTGCCGACGCCGGTATAAAAAATCTTCGGATTGTAGGAATTGAGCCGCGCCTGTTTGGTGATCGCGAATGTATCCGGCGGATAGGAAAGCGCCATGAAGATATCGGCACCGGAACCGGCGGCTTCATTCAGCAGCGAGGCAAAATCCTGCGTGCCGATCGGATAGGACTTGTCCATCACGATTTGCATGCCGGCCTCCGGCAGCTTGGCGCGCGCCTGCTTGACGAGCTCGATGCCGAAACCGTCGGCAACGGAGATGATGGCGACCTTTTTATTGGTCGCATCACCGGCCGATAAGGTCACCGCCGCAAGCGCCGAGGCATAATCCCCGGCAGATCCCAGGAACCAGAAGCTGCGCTTCCACTTGGCGTGGACATCGATCTCGTCGGGAATGAGCGACGTCCCGATAAGCTGGGGATAGCCGAACCGATCCATCAGCGGCGCGACCGCCAGATTGAACGCCGTCCCCCATGGCGACAGGATGAAATCGACCTTGTCCTGCCGCGCCAGCCGCTCGATGCCGCGCACGACTTCTTCGGTCTGCGACCGGTCGTCGTAGGCGACGATCTCCAGCGGCAGGCGGCTTCCATCCGGCATCGCCAGGCCACCTGCCGCTTTGACGTCCGCCGCCCACAACTCGTAATTCGGAATCGTCGTTGTGCCCGCACCCGGCGCGTTGACGCCGGTCTTGGAGACGATGTAGCCAATCCGGACGGATGTCCGGCTCTCGGCGCGCGCCGGAAAACCCGCCGCCAGTGCAACGGCAGCGGAACCAGCCGCCGCCAGCACATTTCGTCTTGTCAGTTCAACCATGATCTTCCTCCCTCGATCGCCATGACCATCCGTGGATTGATAGGCAAAATTCTCCTCACGCCGGCCCTGCCTGCTGCAGGGCCAGTCGAAATGCATTGCCGGCGAATGGGGTTTACTTCGCCTGCGCGCCGATCATGACGAAGGCGACCGTCGCCGACGCATTGCCGGGATTGCGCCAAGCGTGGCGTGGTCCGTGCTGAACGAAGGTATCGCCGGCATTGAGGGTGACGGTGGCGCCATCATCCAGTTCCAGCACGATCTGTCCGTTTAGCACCACGCCGTAATCCAGCGTAGGCGTGGTGTGCATGCCGGGACTTTCCATTTCGAAGGTCTCGGCAATGCCGGGTGCTGCTGCCGCATGTTCCGGGCCGGCGAGATCGGGGCGAAAATCCGGCGACATCATTACGGCATCGGGCGGAAACGTCACAACCAGGAACGTAGAGCCGCCGGCCGGATGCAGCAGCGTTCCATTGACGGCCATCGGATCGTTGCCGTCATGCGGCAGCGACGGCACGTTTGCAACGGTCCAGATCGGAGCCGCGACGAAGCCCGGCGTATGCTTTAGCGCCATCTCCCGGGGCGAAACCCCGTCGCTGACGACCACCGATTTGCCGGCGGCATTCTTAGCAGTCACAACACGTCTGAAAGTCATGATGTCCTCCCACATGACAGAATGTTCGGGCAGCCCGCGCTGGTCACGCGGGGGCAAGCAGATCAAGGATAGATCACGTAATTCGAGAAACCACCATGCCGCTGGGCAATGCCTGATATCGCCGTGTTGACCTCCGCAAGCGGGTAGCCATGGGTTTCCAATATCGAGAGGTCGGCGACGCCGGATGCGACCATATCGGCCATTTCCTGGCCTTCGAGCGTGGTGAACCATGCCGAACCGTAGAGCCGCTGATTGTGGTCCATCAGCCAGTGCACATCGAGCGCCACCGGGCCGGCAACGGCGCCGACATCGACGCCGATACCGCCGCGGCGCATGCCCCGCAGTCCTTGCAGGAAGGTTTCGTGCTTGGCACCCGGACCCAGGCAATCGATGAAGGCATCCGCGCCTTCGCCGTCGGTATGCGCCAGAGCGAAATCGGTGACGGAGCCGTCATCGATCGAGAAAACCTCGAAACGGTTCGGCGCCAGCGCCTTGATTTCTTCTAGAAGGTTCTTGTCGCGGCCCGTGCCGAGGATTTTGTTGACGCCCATGGCCAGGCCGAAGATCGCAGCGCCGATCCCGAGCGTGCCGCTGATGCCGTTGACGAGGATCGTGTCTCCCGGACCGGCATTGACTTTCTTCAGCGCCGAATAGGCCGTACCGAGATAGCCGAGGCGGGCAGCCTGATCAAAGCTCATATTGTCAGGAACTTTTACGATCGCCGAGGCCGGAGCCACCATATATTCGCTCAGGCCGCCGATCGGATAATCGGCAAAGGTCTGCATCGCATCGGCGCTGAAGCCGAAATAGCCCTGAAAGGCATAGTGCTTGCAGGAAATGCTATCGCCACGGCGGCAATGGCGGCAGGTGCCGCAGCTGCGGCCCGGATTGACATAGACCCGATCGCCGGCTTTCAGGCCATGCACCTGGCGGCCGACCGCCGCGATTTCGCCGGCGGGATCGAGGCCGAAAACGGCGGGCAGTGGCGGCAAAGGCATATGCGGGAACCATGTGGTCCAGTTGGCGAGAATATTGCCGAGATTGGGAACGATGCCGCAGGCCTTGACGCGAACCAGCACATCCATATCGCCCGGCTTGGGCGTGGGCAGCGTTTCGATCTTCAGCTCACCGCCGACCCTGTGCATGCGCGCAGCCGTCATTGTCTCCGGGATAGTCATGAATTCTTCCTCCACTACGAATTTTCCGGCCCTCTTCGACCGGGCCGATCCTCCATCGTGAAGACTACCTACTCCCAGAATTTCGAAAATTCAAGTGATTTCGTAAAAAATGGATTTCGTCTGATATTTGACGCGTTGGGCGCAGCAAACCGCACGCCGAAAAATCGGCATAAGCGAAGCCGAGGACCGATATTGATTTGACTGTACGGCAGGGTCCGCGACAGCGGCGAGCAGCAGGCTTTATTCGGCCGCGTCAGCGACCGCGCGCTTCCGGGGCTTAATCGCTGCCTTGGCATCCTCGAAAAGATGGCCGGCATGCTCAATGACATTTTCGCTGGTTTCGCGAATGTGCCTGTCGATCAGGCGCAACGCCTTTTCTTCATCGCGTGCCAGTGCCGCATCGGCGATCTGCTTGTGCTCGACGTCCTTTTCACGCCATTTCGTCCGGAACTGCGACGACATACGGCGATAGCGATGCGCCCGCTCGAAAAGCTTAGATCGGATTTCCAGCAGCACCGGGGAGCCGCAGGCCGAGACGAGCGAATAATGGAATTCACCGTGCACGCCGGTCCATTCCTCAGACAGGTAATATTCCCGGCCAAGCCGCTGCTGCAACTTGTCCATCCGGTGGAATGTCGAGAGGATGTTGGCCTCCCATCGGTCGTCACCCTTGCGGATGGACTTCGACAGGGCCTCGCGCTCAATCAGGACCCGCACATCGGTCAGGTCGTTGAGGTCGGCGATCGAGACCGGCGCCACGATGAAGCCGCGCTGGCCTTCGGAAATGACCAAGTTCTCGGCCGCCAGGCGCGATAACGCCTCGCGGAGTGTCGAGAAGCTGACCGCATACTTGGTTTTGAGGCTCTCGAAGCGAAGCTTTTCGCCCGGCCTGAGATCGCAGTTGATGATATCCAGCCGCATCCGCTGGAGGACATCGCCAGCTCTCGTTTCGCTGCCAAGCTTCTGTTCCAAACCTGCCTCCCGGAGTAAGCGTGCAAATGAGCCGGAACCCACCGGCTTTCAGGTGACTATAGAAAATTTCGAAAAAAATCAACTTTCTGATCTTCTCTACAAATTTTTCCCGCTATGCGCTTGCCACTCAAACGTCTCACTGTTTACGATAATATCATAAATTTCGAAATTATAGGAGATGACATGCGCTATTTGAGCTATATCCGCCAGGGCATAGCCGGTTACGGCTGCCTTGTCGGCGATGGAATATGCGATCTCGGTAAGCGGAGCGGACTGCCGGATCTGAAAACCTATATCGCCCACCATTTCGAGACTCCTGGCGCAGAGAGAGACGCCGCGCCCGACTACCCGCTTTCCGATATCCGCTATCTGCCGGTGATTCCCAATCCGGACAAGGTTCTCTGCGTCGCCACCAATTACCGCGAAACCGACGAAGTGATCTCTGACGCAGCAGAATATCCAATGGTGTTCACCCGATTCGGCATATCGCAGACCGGACATGGCGAACCGCTTCTGAAGCCAGGCCTCTCCGACCGATTCGACTACGAGGGCGAACTCGCGGTGATCATCGGCAGGCCGGGACACAGGATTGCCGAAGCGGATGCCTTGTGCCACGTCGCCGGCTACAGCTGCTTCAACGACGGCAGCGTGCGCGACTGGCAGAAACATTCCTCACAGTTCACACCCGGCAAGAATTTCATCCGCACAGCCGGATTTGGCCCCTGGATGGTTTCCGCCGACACCCTCCCCCTCCCCCTCGCCATCGATCTGTTAACGAGGGTGAACGGCGAAGTACGGCAAAGCACCAATACCAGACGCATGATATTTTCCATCCCCTGGCTCATTTCCTATCTCAGCCAGTTCACCGCGCTGGAGCCGGGAGATGTCATCGTCACAGGCACGCCCAAGGGTTTTGGATCGAGCCTGCAGCCGCCGCGATTCCTCACGGTCGGCGATGTGGTCGAAGTGGAGATCGAAGGGGTCGGATTGCTGCGCAATAGCGTCGGTGCGGCCACCTGAGATAATTTCGATAAAAACAAAATTTTCGAAATATATTGCCACCGTCCGCGATCTGTCGTATCTAAGCTCACCGAATTGCCCAAGCGGCACTCAATTTATGGGAGGAACTGATGACGCACATCGTGCATGCCGTCGGCCATATGAAGGTCAATGTTGTCGATCCGGACGCGGTTATTCGCGACGCGACCGAGATCCTCGGTCTGCAAGTCACCCACCGCGGCGACGGGCAGACCTGGCTGAGCTCCAATGGGCGCGCTGCCGAGCTTGTCCTCGTCCATTCCGAGGAAAATTCTGCCCATACGATCGGGCTGGAAGCACTGACGCCGGATCTGGTGGCGGAAGCCGCCTCGCGCATCGAGGCAGCCGGCTGCAAAATCCTGTCACGCGCGCCGAGCATGGACTGCATTGCCGCCGGCGTCACCTTTGCGACGCCGGAAGGCCTGCGCTTCGAAATTCATTCGCCGATCCGCAACGTCACCTATGGCCGCCGCTATCCGACCAAGGGCGTCGGCCCCAACCGCATCGACCACATCAACCTGATCACGCCCGATCCTGCCGCCACGCGCAGCCAGATGGAAGCGATCGGCGGCATGAAGCTGTCGGAGCGGATGATCAATGACGGTTTGAGCTGGATGTATGGCGGCAATCGCCAGCACCATGTTCTCGGACTGGTCCTCGGCACGGCTCCGGGCCTGCACCATGTGTCGTTCGAATTCCTGGAATTCAATCAGTATCTGCGTCTGGGCGACATTCTCGACACGTTCGACAAGCAGCTGATGTGGGGACCCGGCCGCCATCGTCCCGGCGACAATACCTATGCTTACTATACCGATGCCAGCGGCATGATGATCGAATGCTCCGGTGTCATGGCCCACATCGCCGACGATGCCGATTTCACGCCCCGCGTCATCACCAATCTGGAACGCCCCGGCAATGTCCGCGACATGAATGTCTGGGGCACGCCGGCGCCCGTCGAGTGGCGCGAATATTTCCACCCCTTCACCAAGATCGACTGACAGCGACAGGCGAACGACATGCAGCAGAAACTGACATTCCTTTCCGATGGATTGAAACTCTCCGCCGTCCTGCACGTTCCGGATGGGCGCAAGCCGGGCCAGAAACTGCCGGCCTTCATCGTCTGCCACGGCTTCGTTGGCTCAAAGGATGAAAGCCACGCCCAGATCCAGGCCGAGATGATGGAAGCCTTCGGCTATATTGCCTTGCGCTTCGATTTCCGCTCCTGCGGCGAAAGCGAGGGCGAGCGTGCCCAGGTGCGCTGCTTCGACCAGGTGGCGGATGCCAAGAATGCGCTGACCTTTCTTGCCGGACGCGAGGAAGTCGATCCCAGGCGGATCGGCATTACCGGTCACAGTTTTGGCGCTGCGGTTTCGGTCTATGCGGCCGGTGTCGACGAGCGCTTCGCCTGCTGCCTCTCCTCTTGCGGTTGGGGCAATGGCGAGCGCAAATTCCGCGGCCAGCACCCCACACCGGATGCCTGGGGAAAATTCACCGGCATTCTGGAAAATGGCCGCAAGCACAAGCAGGAAACCGGCGAAAGCCTGTGGATGTCACGCTTCGACGCAGTGCCTATCCCCGAACATCTGCGTAAGAATCTCTCGCCCAAGGCTATCATGGAGATCCCGGTCGAAACTGCCTGGTCGATGTATAATTTCCGTGCCGACGATGTCGTCGCCAATATCGCGCCACGCCCCCTGCTCCTGTTCCACACGGCCAATGACATCATCACCCCCACCGTGGAATCGATCCGCATGTTCGAAAAGGCCGGACAGCCGACCGAACTGATGCTGATCGACACGACCGCGCATTTTCCGCTGGCGCCGGGTGACGCGCCGCGCACCAAGGCCATGCTCAAGGGCTGGCTCGATAAGTTCTTCCCCTCTCCGCTCGGCGCTGCGTCATGAGTGATGGCAGCGGAAAGACGATGATTGCCAAGGACGCGCTGGAAACCTTTGCGGCAGCGCTCCTCGAAGCCGGCGGTTTTCGGCCGGACTACGCCCGACAGACCGCCGAACTCCTGGTCTGGGCCAATCTGCGCGGTGCCGAGTCCCATGGCGTCCTGCGTATTCCCCGTTATGTCGAAATGGTCGAACAGGGGATCGTCAACGGTCGCGCGGAGCCGAAATTCGCCCGGCAATTCGGCGCGATCGCCGTGATCGAGGGCGATCGGGTGCCTGGCGCCTCCGGCATGATCATGACCAGCGACCATGCCGTGGCGCTGGCCGGGCAATTCGGCATCGGTCTTTGCTCGATCATGCATACGAGCCATGCCGGAGCGGTGGGCTATTTCGCCGAACGCGTGACCAGAAGCGGCAAGATCGGCCTGGTCATGTCGGCGTCCAAGCCGCTGATGGTCTATCACGGATCGCGCACGGAGGGCGTCTCCACCAATCCGCTTGCAATCGGCGTACCGGCAGATGATCCGGACCGCCCCATCCTTCTCGACATGTCAACGGCCGCGGTGGCGCTCGGCAAGATCTTGGCTGCCAAGGATGCCGGCAAGCCTATACCCCAAGACTGGGCCGTGGACGCCAACGGCGTGGCCACGACGGACCCGGCCAAGGTCAAGGCCGTACTGCCGATGGCCGGGCCTAAGGGATCGGGCCTGTCATTGATGATCGAGATTCTGGTGAGCGTGTTGGGCGGCAATCCGCTGATTTCCAGGGCGCTGTTGGAAAAGCAGGATGCCGGCTTCAACGGACTCGTCGTGGCGATTGATCCGATGGCCTTTGGCCTGGAAAAGGCGTTTGGCGACGAAGTCGAGCAGCTCGCCCACGCGATCCGGTCGCTGCCGCCAGCAGACGATGCAGAGCAGATTTGGCTGCCGGGGGAACGCGGATATAAGGAGTCCTTGGGACGGCTCGCGAGAGGGATACCAATCGCGCCGGGCACTGTCGACCGCCTCATCAAGGAAGCGGGCAAGCGCCAGGTTCCGGTCCCGGATGAATTCCACGGGCATCACTGATCAGCGGACAGTCCACGTCGAGAGTCCGCAAAAGCCCAACATCTGAGACCAGTTCAATCCGCAGCTGTCCAGGCGATCATGTCTCAGCAGGAGCTAAATGCCGGGGGCTATACCCCGCACGCAAAAAGGCATCGATGCGGGCGGAAATTGATGCTTTTCGAGCGCATGCTTTTTGCCTATCCGAAGCAAGGAGCATCGCAAGTGGAGCATCGGCAATGGGCAAACCTTTCTTCTGGAACGAATTGACCAGCCCCGAATTTGCCTTGCTCGATGCCGACAAGACCATCGCCGTGCTGCCGATCGCCTCGACGGAGCAGCATGGCCCGCATCTGCCGATCTCGACGGATGTCAGCATCGCCAATGGCATGCTTGCCGAGGTCCGCAAGCATCTCCCCGACCATCTCGACATCCTGGTCCTGCCGACACAGGAGATCGGCAAGGCCAACGAGCACATTTATGGGCCGGGCACGCTATCGCTCGGCGCCGACATCCTGATACCGGCCTGGACTGCGATCGGCCAGAAAGTGTCGGAAGCCGGCATCCGCAAGATGGTGATCGTCAATTCGCATGGCGGCAATCTCGACATCATGAGCATTGTCGCCCGCGAACTGCGCGTGCGCTTCAACATGGCGGTCGTGTCGACGCAATGGGCTCGTTTCGGCCATCCCGAGGGCATGATCAGCGCCCACGAATCGGCTTACGGCATCCATGGCGGCGAGGTGGAAACCTCGATGATGCTGTATTTCCGGCCCGACCTGGTCCATATGGACCGCGCCAGGAATTTCCGCTCGAAGGCCGAGTGGATGAAGGAGAACACGACGTTTCTCCAGCCGCTGCCGCCGCACTCGCTGGCATGGATCGCCCATGACCTCAATCCGGACGGCGTGGTCGGCGATGCGGCAAGCGCCACGGTGGAAAAGGGCGAACTGATTGCGGCCCATCAGGCCAGGGGCTTTATCGGCCTGATCGAGGATATCAGCAACTATCCCCTCTCCAACCTCTATTCGCGCTGATCTGCCGGGACCGCCGGCCGCCCCTCCACTTCGCGAACAATCTCCACCAGCTCCCCGAGCAGGAATTCGACGAACACACTGGTTGCGGCGTCAAGCGGCGCGCGGGCGCGGGTGAAAAGTTTCATCGGCTGGTGCCGGACATAGGGGTCGGCGAGCGGCCGGTAGACGAGTTCCCCGCGCCGGCATTCACTCAGCACATCCAGCGGATTGAGCAGCGACAGTCCCGTCCCCAGCTTGACCAGTTGCTTGAGCATTTCCGACGAATTGGTCTCCAGGATCGGCTCGATCGGAACCGGCAACGGCGCCAGCGCCAGGTTGATCACCTCGCGCAGACTAGTGCCCGGCTGCGCGAGTACCAAAGGCTCCTCGATTATTTCGGTCAAACTGATGCGGTCCTGCGCCACCAGCCGATGTCCCGGTGGCAGCACGGCGCCAAGCGGCACGTCGAAATTGGCAAGCGTGCGGATGCCCGGCGTCGCCGGTATGTTGAAGCCCAGCCCAATATCCACCTCGCCTGAAACCACCGGCTGGATCGTCGTCGAGCCACCGTCGTTTCTGAGCGCAATGCGGACGCGCGGATGCGCTTCAATGAAACGGGCGAAGATTTCCGGCAGCGGCCCGGCCGCGAGACCCACCGTCGCCACCATCGACACCTTGCCGGCCTGCGGCATTTTCAGTCCGCGGATGCGGCCTTCCAGCCGCTCATAGTTCTTCAGCACGTCACGGATATGCTCGATGCAGAGTTCACCGGCGGCGGTGAGCCGCAACCCTCTTGGCAGGCGCTCGAAGATCGGTGTGCCAAGCTCCTCCTCCAGCGCGAGAATTTGCCGGTTGACGGCGGATGAGGCGACGTTGAGCCGTGCCGACGCCTTGCGGATAGAGCCGCAGCGGGCAATTTCGTTGATGTAGAGGAGCTTGCGTGAGTGCAGCATCCGACTATCCTCTGCCAAATCATTAGGCGTCATGCCCGTTTGGCGGCTTTTTCGCCGACCATTGCCAAAAAGGCATCATTGCGCACGAAATTTGATGCTTTTCAAGGCGCAATACAAGCGCTCAATTGCTCCAGCGGGACGTCGATAGCGGTGTTCCGGCGCTATAGAGGGGAACGACGCAAAATGCGCAACCTGTTGAAATGCAACGCGATGCTGGCACTCTTCGGCCTGGGGCTGGCATTCGGCTCGCATGCCATGGCTGCCGACGAGGTCAAATTCGGCACCAACTGGCTGGCCGAGGCCGAGCATGGCGGCTTCTACCAGGCCGTCGCCGACGGCACTTACGAGAAATATGGCCTGAAGGTCACGATCGTCCAGGGCGGACCGAACGCGGCCAACAGCGCATTGCTGATTGCCGGCAAGATCGACTTCTACATGGGCGGTCCCATGGAAGAAATCTCTGCCGTCGAGGGGGGCATTCCGATCGTCGACGTCGCCGCGATCTTCCAGAAGGATCCGCAGGTGCTGATCGCCCATCCCGACCAGGGAATCGAAAAGTTCGAGGATCTCGCCAAGCTGCCGACGCTGTTTCTCTCCAAGGACGGCTACATCACCTATTTCGAATGGATGAAAGCCAATTTCAAAGGTTTTCGTGACGACCAGTACAAGCCCTACAATTTCAGTCCTGCTCCCTTCCTCGCCGATGCCAAATCGGGCCAGCAGGGCTACCTGACCTCGGAGCCCTATGAAATCGAGAAACAGGCGGGCTGGAAGCCAAAAGTCTTCCTGATCGCCGATGCCGGCTACTCGCCCTATTCGACGATGATCACCACCCAGTCCTCGACCGTCGCCAAGAACCCGGACCTGGTGCAGCGCTTTGTCGATGCCTCGCTTATCGGCTGGTACAATTACCTCTACGGCGACAACAAGGCGGCCAACGATCTGATCAAGAAGGACAATCCGGACATGACCGACGGCCAGATCGCCTATTCCATCGCCAAGATCAAGGAATATGGCATCGTCGACTCCGGCGACACGCTGACGCAGGGCATCGGCTGCATGACCGAGGCGCATTACAAGAAGTTCTTCGACGAAATGGTGGCGATCAAGGTGTTCAAGGCCGACACGGACTTTAAGAAGGCCTTCGACACCAAGTTCGTCTGTAAGGCCGTCGGCCTGTCGCTGAAGAAATGACGATCACGATCGACACGACGTCCCGCCCCGGCGGGACGGATATCCCCTTGCTCAGGGCTTCGCATAGCATGGATGAACCGCAACAGGCCGAGCCCCAGGCGCGAACCAGCAAACCGCTGGTGACCATGGCAGCGGTCTCCAAGACCTTCTCCAGCGGCACGATTGCGTTGAGCGACATGTCGCTGGTGGTGCGCCCCGGCGAATTCGTCAGCCTGCTCGGACCGTCGGGATGTGGCAAGTCGACGGCGCTGAGGATCATTGCTGGCCTTGGTGGAGTCACGTCCGGCCAGATCGATTGGCCGAGCTCGCGCATTTCCAGCAAAGGCCTGCCTGAGGGCGATATCAGCTTCGTCTTCCAGGAGCCGACGCTGCTGCCCTGGCAGACGGTGTTCGGCAATGTTTACCTGCCGCTCCGCCTGCGCGGCATGCCGAAGACCGCGGCGCGACCGATGATCGCCGAGGCGCTGGCGACGGTCGGTCTCTTCGATTTTGCCAATGCCTATCCGCGCGAACTCTCCGGCGGGATGAAGATGCGCGTCTCCATCGCCCGCGCGCTGGTCACCAAGCCGAAACTGCTGCTGATGGACGAGCCCTTTGCGGCACTCGATGAGATCACGCGCCAAAAACTCAACGACGATGTGCTGGCACTCTGGAGGACGACCGGGATAGGCGTCATCTTCGTCACCCATTCGGTATTCGAATCCGCCTATCTGTCCACGCGCGTCGTGGTGATGAAGGCCAGGCCGGGCCGGGTCCACGCGGATTTCGAACTCGAACCGGTCGAGGAAAAAACCGCACACTATCGAACATCCGAAAGCTATCGCCTTGCCTGTGAGCGCGTGTCCCGTTCGCTGATGGACGCCATGGGCGGAGAGGAGCATTGATGGCTGGCCGGCAGACAGCGTCGTTGGAGGATATGCGGCGCAATGAATTGATGCTCAGGATCGTCATCCCGATCCTTGTGGTCGTCGCACTGGTGGCCGTCTGGGCCTTTGCGGTCTGGTTCAGCGACACTCCGGATTATTTCGTGCCGAGCCCCTGGGCCGTCGCCAAGGCGCTGGTCAGCGATTGGGGCATCCTCTTCCCCGCATTCCTGGTCACCGCGCGGATCACTTTCATCGCTCTCCTCCTGGCACTGCTGGGCGGCGTCGCCATGGCAATATTCCTGGTTCAGTCGCGCTGGATCGAGCTTGCCTTCTATCCCATCACGGTCATTTTGCAGGTGACGCCGATCGTGGCGATTTCGCCGCTGATCCTCGTCTATGCGCCGACGACACAGGTGGCCCTGCTGATCTGTGCCTTCCTCGTCGCCTTCTTTCCGATCCTGTCGAATATGGTGACGGGATTGAAAAGCGTCGACCATAACCTCCTCAATCTCTTCGAACTTTATGGCGCAAGCCCGATGCAGACGCTCCTCTATCTGAAGATCCCGGCCGCGCAGCCCTATTTCATGACCGGGCTGAGGATCGGCGGTGGTCTAGCGCTGATTGCTGCCGTGGTCGCCGAATTCGCCGCAGGCTCTGCCGGCGCCGGTTCGGGCCTGGCCTTCCGCCTGATCGAGGCCAATTTCCGCATGAAGATACCGCGCCTGTTTGCGGCGCTGCTGATGCTCTCGGTGCTCGGCGTGCTGATCTTTGCGGCAACGAGTTTCATTTCCTGGCTGGTGCTGCACCGCTGGCATGAGAGCAGCGTCAAGAGGGAAAACTGATGGTTTCGGCATCCACGACGCCATCCGGTGACCGTTATGTCCTGACCAATGCCACCGTCCCATCGGTGCTGCTCGCCGATCCCGTCGGCTCGGGCATTGAAGGCCTGGTGAGCGTCGATATCCTGGTCAGCGACGGCAAGATCGAAACGATCACCGCCGCCGGCGCAGGCCCTTCCGATGCTACCATCTTCGACCTGCGCAACGGCATGGTCTGGCCCTGCTTCACCGATATGCACACGCATATCGACAAGGGCCATATCTGGCCGCGCAAGGCCAATCCGGACGGCACGTTCATAGGTGCGCTCGAAGCCGTCGGCACCGACCGTGAGGCCCGCTGGTCGGCCGAGGACGTGGCGAAACGCATGGATTTCTCGCTCCGTTCGGCCTATGCGCACGGCACGCATCTGCTCCGCACCCATCTCGACAGCATTGCGCCGCAGCACCGCATCTCCTTCGAAGTCTTCGACTCCCTGCGCGAAACCTGGAAAGACAGGATCGCGCTGCAGGCAGTGGCGCTCTTCCCGCTCGATCTGATGGTTGACCAGGCCTATTTCGACGACCTGGTTTCGGTCGTGGCCCGGCATGCAGGGCTGCTGGGCGGCGTACCGAAAATGAACCCCGACGTTGCCAGCCAGCTCGACAGCCTCTTCCGCGCCGCCGCCGACCACGGCCTCAACATCGATCTGCATGTCGACGAAACCGACGACAAGCAGGCCCGCACGCTGGAGGCAATCGCCGAGGCCAAGTTGCGCAACCGCTTCGAAGGCACCGTCACCGTCGGCCATTGCTGCTCGCTCGCGCGGCAGGACGAAGCCGATGCCGGGGAAATCGTCGGAAAGGTGGCTGAGGCGAACCTCTCCGTCGTGTCGCTGCCGATGTGCAACATGTATCTGCAGGACCGCTATCCCGGCCGTACCCCACGCTGGCGCGGCGTGACGCTGTTCAAGGAGCTGGCCGCGGCCGGCGTAGCGACCGCCGTATCCTCCGACAATACCCGCGATCCGTTCTATGCCTATGGCGATCTCGACGCGGTGGAGGTCTTTCGCGAGGCAGTGCGCATCCTGCATCTCGACCACCCGCTGGACGATGCCGCGCGTGTCGTAACCGCAACGCCGGCATCGATCCTCGGCCGGCCGGAGCTCGGCCGCATCGCCGCCGGCCAGCCGGCCGACCTCGTTCTGTTCAGCGCCCGTCGCTGGACCGAATTCCTGTCGCGGCCACAATCCGATAGGATTGTCTTGCGCCGAGGGGCCGCGATCGACCGCGCCCTGCCCGACTATCGCGAACTCGACGACATCATGGGAAGCTGACAATGCCCGACTACCAGAAGATCAAAAGAGAACTTGAAGGCATTGCGATCGAGGATCATCCGGGCCTGGTCAAGCAGAAGAGCCGTGACTTCTACTGGTATTCGCCGGTGCTCAAGGCGCAGCTCGACAATGTTACCGCCGATCTCGTCGTTTCGCCCATAAGCGAAGAGGAGGTGATCCGCACGCTACGGGTCGCCTTCGCCCATGACGTGCCGGTCACGCCGCGCGGCGCCGGCACCGGCAATTACGGCCAAGCCATGCCGCTTTCGGGCGGCATCGTGCTCAACCTCGCCAATATGAACAAGGTGAAGGAGATCGCGCCGGGGCGCGTGGTCTCGGAGCCGGGAGTGATCATCGCCGATCTCGACCGCCAGACTGCGGCACATTCCGGCCAGGAGCTGCGCTTCCATCCCTCGACCGCGCAGACGGCGACGATCGGCGGTTTCATTGCCGGCGGTTCCGGCGGCGTCGGTTCGATCACCTGGGGCGGGCTGCGCGACCTCGGCAATATCCTGCGGCTGCGCGTCGTCACCATGGAGGCCGAGCCGCGCGTGCTCGATCTCACCGGCCGCGACCTGCAGAAGGTCAGCCACGCCTATGGCACGAACGGCATCATCACCGAAGTCGAGATGCCCCTGGCGCCTGCCTATGACTGGGTCGACGTTCTCGTCGGCTTCGACGACTTTATGGACGCCGTGCGCTTCTCCGACGCGCTGGCGCATGAAAACGGCATTCTCACCAAGGAGATCGCGCCGATCGCGGCACCCATTCCGCACCTCTATTTCCCGCGCCACAAACCGTGGATCAGGCAAGGTCAGTCCATCGTGGCGCTGATGATCGCACCCTTTGCCATGGACCCGTTCGAGGCCTTCTGCCGCAGTCACAAGGCGGAGATCACCTTCCGCTCCGACAAGGTCGAGAGCATGAAGGGCATTCCGCACGCCTATGAGCTCGCCTGGAACCATACGACATTGCGCGCCATCAAGGTCGAGCCGAGCTTCACCTATCTCCAGGTCCAATATCCCGGCCCCGACCATGTCGAGCGCGTCCGCAGGATGACAGAGATTTTCGGCGACGAAGTGCCCGGCCATCTCGAATTCATCAAGTTCAACGGCGCGATCCAGTGCGCCGGACTTCCCCTGGTGCGCTATACGACGGAGGTACGGCTGGAAGAGATCATTCGCATCCATGAGGAGAACGGCTGCCCGATCTTCAATCCGCACCGCTATACGCTGGAAGAAGGCGGCATGAAGCGCACCGACGCGGTTCAACTCGCCTTCAAGCATGAGACCGACCCCAAGGGCCTGCTCAATCCCGGCAAGATGATCGCCTGGGAAAATCCGAATTTCGACTTCAAATCCGGCAAAACCTATCTCTTCCCCGGACTGGAAGAACTGGGGGCGGCCTGATGCGTGTGCTTCTCCTGCACTCCCATCCGGTGGAATCGAGCTATGGCGCCGCTCTTCACAAACTCACGCGCGAAAGCCTGTCAAAGGCCGGCCATGATGTCGACGACTGCAATCTCTATGCCGAAGGTTTTGATCCGGTCATGTCGCGCCATGACCGGATCGTCTATCACGACTATCCGGAAAACACGAAGCTGGTCGGCAGCTATTGCGACCGGCTGAACGCGGCCGAGGCGTTGGTGATCGTCACGCCGGTGTGGAATTTCGGTTTCCCGGCCATGCTCAAGGGCTATTTCGACCGGGTCTGGCTGCCAGGCGTTTCCTTCGAACTGGTCGACGGCAAGGTCCAATCGCGGCTGAGGCATATCCGCAAGCTGGGCGCAGTGCTGACCTATGGCGCGACACCCTTCCGCGCCTGGGTGGCGGGCAATCCGCCCAAGAAGATCATCAAGCGGGTGATCCGTGCCCAGCTCAGCCTGACCGCATCGGTCACCTTTCTTGCGCATTACAACATGAACCAGGCGACGCAGCAGACGCGCGAGCAGTTCCTGGAAAAGGTGAAGACAACGATGGAGCGTTTCTGAGCGCTACTAAGCAGACTTTCGTTGGCAAGCCAACGATTCATCCGCTTAGTTCTATTGTTTTGTCGCAGGTTCCTGTCGGAAAACCGCGGGACACTTTTCCGGAACCTGCTTAGGCCTTCACCGCCGTAACCTCGACCTCGACCAGAAATTCCGGGCGGGTGAAGCCGCTGACGATGATCAGCGTCGATACCGGCAGCGGCGCTTTCGTGTAGCGGTCCCGTACGGCCATGTAGGCCGGGAAATCCTCGCGTTTCGTAACGAACCCGGCAATGCGGATCACGTCTTCGAAGCCCATCTGCGCTTCTTCGAGGATTGCACGGATCGCTTCGAAGCAGAGCACCGCCTGTTGCTCCATGGTTTCCGGCACGGCATCGTCGAGACCGATTCCGAGCTGACCCGATGTGACGAGAAGCCGGCCGCCCCGCGGCATGACAAGACCGTGATTATAGTTGCCGAAGGGGCGACGGACAGCTTTGGGGTTGATCGGCGTTTTCATTTTGATCGCGTGCTCACAGGGACATCGGCCAGCAAGCTACTTGCTGGCGGCAGCGAAATCCAGCGCGGAAGATGCGATCGGGAGGCGCATTTATCAGCAACGGGCTTCCGAAACGCGCCAGGAGCTCTCCACGGACTTACTCGATGTCGATTTTCTTCGACGATGTACTCGGCAGGCCGAAAGCCTGCTGGAAATAGCTGCGGAAGGCCAGCATGGCCGGGGTGAAGACGGAGCCCGCCCGCCAGGCAAGGCCGACATCCATCGGCGGAACCGGATCCTGGATATTGATGGTTTCGATCCGCCGTCCTTCGAGCGACCATGGACGGTGCACCATGTCCGACAGGATCGCGACACCCTGGTTGTTGGCCACCATGGATCGTACGGCTTCCACCGAGGAGGTGCGGAGAATGACATTGGGCTGATAGGTCGTCTTGCTCCAGTATTTCAGCGAGGATTGCGCCGCCTCGTCGACGGTGAGCATGATGTAGGGCTCCTGCGCCACCTCCCGCAGCCCGACACCGTCGCGTCGCAGAAGAGGATGCTGGGCCGGCACCCAGAGCCGCCGGACGGAGCTCAGAAGCGTCTCCGTGGTCAGCATCGGGTTGAGGATGTTGGAGGTGAGAAGCACCGACAGGTCGTATCTGTTGGTCAGCAGGCCTTCCTCGATCGACTCGCGATTGACCTCGTAGAGCTGGACCCTGAGCTTGGGGAACAGCCGTAGCATCCGTTCGACATGCATGGGCAGGAAATAGCCGATGACGGTGTAGGTCGCGGCGACGACGAGCTCCCCTTCGACATCGCTATCGATGAAATTGATGTGCAGCGCTTCATCGATCTTCGCCAGGATCTCATAGGCATGGGCGAGAAACTGCCGCCCCGAAGACGTCAGTTCCATGCCGTGCGGCGAGCGATTGAACAGCGGCACGCCGACGATCTGCTCGAGATCCTTGATCGCAGCGGTGATCGCCGACTGCGAAATATTCTGATTGACCGCCGCAAGCGAAACTTGCGCATATTCCGCCGTCGCAACGAAGTAGCGCAGCTGCCTCACACTGAAACTCATCCGACCTCATCCCTCCCGCCATAAGTTAATCAGAATTATCCTCAGAAAATGTGAAACTGCTTGCCTAAATAGGCGGCGGCCAGCGACTAATTTTTCCACATTCCGAAAATCTCATTGTTTTTGCTAGGTAATCACAAAGGCCGTTTTGAATTTCTGTATCAATTTTTCAGATAATATGACGCAGAATAATCTATTTTTCAAATGCAAAATTCCGCCCTAGCGTAGCCTCACGAGATGCGGACGGACAGGAAGAGGCAGGCCTTGAAGGATACGATCGATATCAATTGCGATATGGGGGAGGCTTTTGGCCGGTGGCGTATCGGCGACACCAGCGACCATCTCCTGATCCCGCATATCAGTTCGGCCAATATTGCCGCGGGCTTTCATGCCGGCGATCCGAACCTGATTGATGAAACGGTCAGGCTAGCAGCTGAACATGGCGTCGCCATCGGCGCACACCCGGGCTTCAAGGACCTGCAAGGTTTTGGCCGCCGCAGGATCTCCGGCAGCAGCAAGGAAATCATCAACGACGTGGTCTACCAGGTGGGCGCGGTGCGCGAATTCTGCCGCCGCCACGGTACCACGGTGGAGCATGTCAAACCGCATGGCGCGCTTTACATGGAACTGGCCGACAATGCCGACCTTTCCAATGTCTTCATCGAATACATGCGGCGGGCGGCGCCGAATGCGCCAGTGTTCTGCATGGGTGGCTCCGCCACGGATATCGCCGCGCGCCAGGCCGGTCATCCGGTAGTGCGCGAATTCTATGCCGACCGCGATTATGGCGACGACGGATGGATCGTCTTTACCCGTGACGCCGGCCGGCCGGACCCCAAGGCGATTGCCAAGAAGGTCCTGCGCGCCTGTGTCGAAGGCAAGGTGCGCACGGTGAGCGGCGCCGACATCCCGATCGAATTCGAGTCGATCTGTTTTCATTCCGATACTTTAGGAGCGCTCGACATCGTCGCCCGGATGCGTGAGGCACTGGTGGCGGAGGGAATTCGCATCAGCCCGGCCTCCCATCCGACCAATGGCAACGAAGCAAGGGGATCCCATGAGCAAGTCTGAAATCAAATCGCCGCTGCCAGGCACGTTCTACCGGTCCTCGTCGCCAGATCGCCCGCCGTTCAAGCAGGATGGTGACGACGTGTCGGCAGAGGAGACGATCGGCATTATCGAGGTGATGAAGACCTTTCACGAGGTCCAGGCCGGCATTGCCGGCAAGCGCATCACCTTCCTGGTCGACAATGAGGAGCCGATCATGGCGGGCCAAGTCATCGCGGAGGTCGAACAGTGACGATCAAGTCCGTCCTCGTCGCCAATCGCGGCGAGATCGCTGTTCGCATTATCCGTGCCGCAAAGGCGCTCGGAATCCGCACGGTTCAGGTCTATAGCGCCGCGGACGCCGATATGCTGGCTGTGCGGCTCGCCGACGAGGCGGTGAATATCGGCCCGCCGGCCGCGAAGAAATCCTATCTCAATATCGAAGCCGTCATCGCCGCAGCCAAGACCGCAGGCGTCGATGCCGTCCACCCCGGCTATGGTTTCCTCTCGGAGAATGGCGATTTTGCCGATGCGGTGGCCGCGACAGGAATGGTCTTCATCGGTCCGAGCGGCAATGCCATCCGATTGCTGGGCGACAAGGTCGCGGCCCGCGACGTAGCGGCACGTGCCGGCGTGCCCACTGTGCCGGGCAGCGGTGGCCGTATCTCGGACCTGTCGCAGGCACATGAGATTGCTGGGCGTACCGGCTTTCCGCTGATGATCAAGGCGGCGGCCGGCGGTGGCGGACGCGGCATCCGTATCGTCCATTCGCTGGCCGAACTGAACCAGCAGTTTCCGCTCGCCTCCGCCGAAGCCGCGGCCGCCTTCGGCGATGGTGGCCTCTATATCGAGAAGGTCATCGGCAATGCGCGCCATATCGAAGTCCAGATCTTTGGCGACGGCCGGAACTTCGTGCATTTCTACGAACGCGAATGCTCCCTGCAACGCCGCCGGCAGAAGGTCTGGGAGGAGGCGCAGGCCTTCCTGCTGCCGAACGACGTGCGTGAAAAGCTCTGCGCAAGCGCCGTAGCGCTGGCTCGCGACGTTGGTTACCGCGGCGCGGGCACCGTCGAATATCTCTACGACGAGCAGAGCCGCGAATTCTACTTCATCGAGGTCAACACCCGCATCCAAGTGGAGCACCCGGTCACCGAGATGATCACCGGCTTCGACCTGGTGAAGGAGATGTTCAACGTGGCCGGCGGCGCGGCCCTCTCCGTCGCGCAGGCCGATATCCGCCCGCGCGGCCATGCCATCGAGTGCCGCATCAATGCCGAGGATCCCTTCAAGGGTTTTGCGCCGGCGCCGGGCCAGATCACGCGGCTCGCTGTGCCGGATGAGGACGGCGTGCGCTTCGACACCATGCTTTACGAGGGATACACGATCCCGCCCTTCTATGACTCGCTTCTCGGCAAGCTGATCGTCTGGGCGGAAGACCGGCCCAAATGCCTGGCGAAGCTCGCCCACGCGCTCGACGGTCTCGTCATCGAAGGCGTGCCGACCACGATCCCGCTCCACAAGGCGCTTGCCGCGGATGCCGCAATTGCCAGGGGCGCATTCCATACCCGTTTTCTCGAGGGCTGGCTCGAAAGCGATTTCGCCGCCGCCCCCATATCCAGCACGGAGGTTGCCTGATGCCGGTGCGATACACATTTGGTGGCGACGAGCATCTCTTCGTCGAATGCAGTGACGAGATGTCGCTGGATGCCTTCTTCAAGAGCCTGTCGATGGCGACCGGCGTGCGCGAGAGCGGCATCAAGGGTGTGACGGAAATCTGCCCGGCCAATGCCTCCTTCCAGGTCAAATTCAACCCGGATGTGATTGCTCCGGACGACATCCTCAAAGAGGTCCGAGCGATCGAAGGCGCGGCCGAGAAGGCCGAGCCGGTGCTGAAGACACGCATTGTCGAAATCCCGGTCTTCTACAATGACCCCTGGACGCGTGAGACGCTGATGCGTTTCCGCGAACGACATCAGGAACCCGGCGGCACCGATCTCGACTATGCTTCGAAGATCAACGGCTACGGCAGCGTCGACGATTTCGTCTCGGCGCATGCCGGTTCGCCATGGTTCGTCTCCATGGTCGGCTTTGTCGCCGGCCTGCCCTTCATGTACCAGATGGTCGAGCGGCAGCGGCAGATCGAGGTGCCGAAATATCTCCGGCCCCGCACCGATACGCCGCGGCTGACGGTCGGCCATGGCGGCTGCTTCGGCTGCATCTATTCAGTGCGCGGCGCCGGCGGCTACCAGATGTTCGGCATCACGCCGATGCCGATCTTCGATGCCAGCCAGACGACGAGCTATCTCCACGATTTCATGGTGTTCTTCCGGCCGGGAGACATCGTCAAGTTCAAGCCTATCGGCCGTGAAGCCTATGACCAGGCTGTCGAGGATGTCGACAAGGGCCGCTTCGTGCCGCCCATCCGCGAAGTCAGCTTCGACCTCAGGGAATTCCAGAAGGACATAGACGGCTACAATTCCAAGCTGGAGGAGGTGCTCCATGGCCATTAAGGTTGTTCACCACGGCATGGCGACGACGGTCCAAGATCTCGGCCGCCCCGGCTATTTCCACCTCGGCATTCCCATGGGTGGGGCCATGGACCGCTATGCGCTGCGCGCCGCCAACCTGCTGGTCGGCAATGACGAGAGCGCGGCCGGGCTTGAAGCCGTTTTCATGGGGCCGAAACTCGAATTCACTGCGGATGCACTGGTTGCCGTTACCGGTGCCGACATGCCGGCGAAAGTCGATGGTGAGCCGGTGTCCAGCTGGACCGCCTTCAGGGTCAAGACCGGCCAGGTGCTGACCTTCGATTTTCTCAAGACCGGCGCCCGCATCTATATCGCCGTGGCCGGCGGAATCGACGTTCCCGCAGCGCTCGGCAGCCGCTCCACCTATCCGATCGGCGCGCTCGGGGGCTTCAAGGGCCGGGCGATCGCAGCGGGCGACGAATTGCCGGTCGGCCAGGGCTCGCTTGCCGGTGAGGGCCGGACGATCGACGAAAGCCTGCGCCGCAAGCCGGGCATGCCAGCCGACCTCCGCGTGCTCCCAGGCCTCTACTGGGACCGGCTGACGGACGGTGCCAAGGCGAATTTCTTCGCTGACACCTGGAAGGTGGCGCCCGAGGCGGACCGTATGGGCTATCGCTTCCGCGGCGGTCGCAAGCTCGAATTCGTCGAGCGAAAGCAGCCCTTCGGCGCGGGGTCGGATCCCTCCAACATCGTCGACAGCTGCTATCCCTACGGATCGATCCAGGTGCCCGGAGGGACCGAGCCGATCATCCTGCATCGCGATGCGGTGTCGGGCGGCGGCTATTTCATGGTCGGCACGGTGATTTCTGCCGACATGGACTTGATCGGCCAATTGCAGCCGCACACGCCGACACGCTTCGTCGAAGTGACGATGGACCAGGCACTCGCCGCCCGCAGGGAACGGGCGGACCTGCTCGGGAGGCTGCGCGCATCCTTCCATTGAATTCCAAACCACAAGCAAAGGGGAATGACATGAAAAATATGAGGACTTTGTTGTTAAGCTGCTCGGTCGCGATGCTCGGCCTCGCATCCCCGGTGCTGGCCGGCGACTGGTATCCCTATCCGGCACAGAAGGTCGAACCGCCCTTCGATCCGAACGGCAAATCGGTCGATGTCGAATATTCGCCGCTCGCCAAGGCGGAGAAGCCATGGAAGATCTGCGTCTCCTTCCCGCATATGAAGGACGCCTACTGGCTGGGCGTCGATTATGGCGTGGTCGCCGAGGCCAAGGACCTCGGCATCAAGCTCAACGTGGTCGAGGCCGGCGGCTATACCGAGCTTGCCAAGCAGATTTCGCAGATCGAAGACTGCGTCGCCGGTGGTGCCCAGGCAGTAGTGATCGGGGCGATCTCCTATGATGGCCTCAACAATCTCGTCACTGAAATCACCAAGAAGGGCATTCCGGTCATCGACGTGATCAATGGCATGTCGTCGCCCAATGTCACGGCGAAGTCGCTCGTCTCCTTCTATACGATGGGCTACGAGACCGGCACCTTCCTCGCCAAGAAGCATCCGGCCGGCACCGATCCGGTCAAGGTCGGCTGGTTCCCCGGCCCGGCGGGCGCAGGCTGGGTCGAAGCCGCCAACAAGGGCTTCATGGACGCCGTCAAAGGTTCGTCGCTCAAGGTCCTCGATCCGAAGTTCGGCGACACCGGCAAGGAAGTCCAGCTCAAGCTCGTCGAGGACGTGCTGCAAGCCGAGCCCGACCTGAAATATATCGCCGGCACCGCCGTGACCGCGGAAGCGGCGCAGGGCGTCATCCGCGAACGCGGCCTCAAGGGACAGGTCGACCTGCTCGCCTTCTACATGACCCCCGGCGTCTACGAAGGCATCAAGCGCGGCTTCATCGCCGCCGCCCCGGCCGACTCCATGGTCATCCAGGGCCGCATCGCCATCGACCAGGCGGTTCGCGCCATCGAGAAGAAGGACCTGATCAAGCATGTCGGTCCGAAGATTTTCGTGCTCGACCCGTCGAACATCAACACGACCGACAAGAGCACGATCCTGCCGCCGGACGGCTTCAAGCCCGAATTCAACGTGAACTGAACGCGGTCGCCCCGGTGCACGGTGCCGGGGCGTCCCGTTTCGGGAGAAGACGACCATGCAAGCAGAGACGCCGCTCGTCGAGATGACGCGCGTCAGCCGCACCTTTCCCGGTGTCACGGCGCTGGACAATGTGAATTTCGAGCTCTTGCCCGGCGAGGTCCATGTCCTGTTCGGCGAGAACGGCGCCGGCAAATCGACGCTGATCTCCATCCTCTCAGGCGTCTATCCGCAGAGTTCGGGCAGCGTGAAAATCGAGGGCGAGGAGGTTTCCTTCGCCTCCGTCGGCGAGGCCAAGAAGCGTGGCATCGCCGCCGTGTTCCAGGAATTCTCCCTGGTGCCGACGCTCAGCGTCGCCAAGAACATCTTTCTCGGCGCCGAGCCGATGATCGGCCCGTTCATCGACCGTGCCCGGATGGATCGAGAGGCGCGCAAGCTGTTTGCCGATCTTGGCTTCGATATCGATGTCCGCGCCTCCGTCGGCGCGCTGTCCCGCGCCGAACAGCAGATGACCGAGATCGCCAAGGCGATCCATTTGAATGCCCGCGTGCTGATCCTCGACGAGCCGACAGCCTCGCTCACCGAGCGCGAGACCAAGACCCTGTTCCGCATCGTCTCCGAGGCGAAGGCGCGCGGCGTCGGCATCATCTATATTTCGCATCGCATCCAGGAATTCTCGGTTATTGCCGACCGCGTCACCGTGCTGCGCGACGGCAAGCTGATCGGCACGGTGGATATCGGCGACACGACGCCGGAGAAGCTCGTCGAGATGATGACCGGTCGTGCGATCGGCCAGATCTATCCCGCCATCGCCCGCGCCGCCGAGACGCCGATTGCATTGTCACTGCGCGGCATCAAGGCTGAGGGCGTCAACGGTGTCGATATCGATGTCAGGCGCGGCGAAGTGCTCGGCGTTGCCGGGCTGGTGGGCAGCGGCAAGTCTCGCACCTGGCGCTCCGCGATCGGGCTTGCCGGTCTGCAGTCCGGCAAGGTCACGCTCGACGGCAAGGACATGACCGGCGCGCCGACACGCAAATTCCTCGCCCGCGGCGTTTTCTACCTGCCGCCGGACCGCAAGAACGAAGGCCTGATGCTGAGCGCCACGGCGCGGCAGAACATCAATCTCGGCCTGCTCTTTCGGGGCGACGTGGCGGGCGCGACTGGCCTCTCGCTGCGCAAGATCAATGCGCTGTCGACCGGCATCGGCCAGAAAGTCGAACTGACCAGCGCCTATATGTCCCGCCCGATCGCCAACCTCTCCGGCGGCAACCAGCAGAAGGTGCTGTTCGGCAAGGGTTTTGGCGACGACTATGACGTCTACATCTTCGACGAACCGACGGTGGGCGTCGACATGGGGACACGCGCGGCACTCTACAGGCTGGTCAAAGAACTGGCCGAGGCCGGCAAGGCGGTCGTGGTGATCTCGTCGGATCTTCCAGAGGCGATGAACCTCGCCCACCGGCTGCTGGTCTTCGCCAATGGTCGCATCTCCGCCGAACTCAGCGGCGCCGACATCAACGAAAACAATGTGCTCAAAGCATTCTTCACATCGGAAGGGGAAGCCGCATGAACGGCCGAGCGGAAACCATGAACGAGACCGAAGCGTCCGGCGCCTCGCCGCTGAGGTTCGTCAGGCAGGTCTTCCTGCGCGCCGGCGTCCTGCCCTTCTTTCTCATCGCGGCACTGGTCATCTTCACCATCGCCTCGGCACAATTCCTGACGCTGCAGAACCTTACCAACGTGGCGCGGCAATCGGTCTACCTGATCCTCGTTTCCCTCGGCCAGATGCTGGTGCTGATCACCGGCGGTTTCGATCTTTCGGTCGGCACGGCGATTGCGCTCACCTCCGTCGTTTCGTCCATGACGATGGTTGCCACGGCGGCGATGTTTCCGGATGCCGTCTGGCTGGCGATCACGCTCGGCCTCGCTGCGGGTTTCTGTGCAGCACTCATCATCGGCGTGGTCAATGGCATCGGCATTTCGATCTTCGGGGTTTCGCCCTTCATCATGACGCTCGGCGTGCAGTCGATTGGCGCCGGCGTGGCCTTGTTCCTGACCGGCGGCGTGCCGGTCGACAACCTGCCGTTCGAATTCGGCGACTTCTTCGGCTTCGGCATGGTGGCGGGCATACCCGTTCCCGTCCTGGTGGCGATCGTCGCCATCGTGGTCATGTGGTTCGTGATGAACCGGATGCGGCTGGGCACCAAGGTCTATGCCGTGGGCGGCAATATCAAAGCGGCCCACCTTTCCGGCATTCATACGAGCATGACGCTGTTCATCGCCTATCTCATCTGCGCTTTGCTCGCCTCGCTTGCCGGCATATTGCTGACGGCGCGGGTGGAAAGCGGCGAGACCAATCTCGGCGGCACGATCGCACTTGAATCCATTGCCGCCTGCGTGATCGCCGGCGTGTCGTTGCGCGGCGGCATCGGCCGCGTCGAGAATGTGGTGCTGGGCGCCTTCTTCATCGTGCTGGTGCAGAACGGCATGAACATCATGCAGATCGGCTCGTACATGCAGATGGTGCTGCTCGGCAGCTTGCTGGTTCTCGCCGTCGTCGTCGACCAGTTGCGCTACCGCATGCTGCTACAGAAGCACTGAATGCCTGACGTCGCCAAAAACGCCAACCAGATCAAATGGAGAGACCTATGACAAACATGACCCTGACAACAGGCTCCGACAGCCTTGAAACCATCGTCGGGCGCCATACATGGCGCATGGCGATGGCGACCGTCCTAGGCAGCCTCTTTCTTGCCGCTATGGCGCAAATCCAGGTGCCGTTCTTTCCCGTACCAATGACGCTGCAGACCTTGGCTGTGATGTTGATCGGCCTGACCTTCGGTTTCCGGCTGGCAACGGCGACTGTCGCGCTCTATCTAGCCGAAGGCGCGCTCGGCCTGCCGGTTTTTGCGGGCTTTGTCGGCGGTCCGGCGATTTTTCTTGCCGGCACGGCCGGTTATCTCGTCGGCTTCCTCGCCGCCGCGAGCGCTATGGGCCTGATGGTCGATTGCGGCGTGGCGAAGTCGTGGACCGGCCGTGTTCTCACCCTGGCGGTCGGCCAGACGCTGATCTTCGGGCTCGGCGTCGCCTATCTGGCATCGCTCTACGGCTTCTCCAAAGCATTGGACTACGGCTTCTACCCGTTCGTCGCCGGTGATTTGCTGAAGATGGCGATCGCAGCAATTTCCGGCACATATCTGCTTCAGGCATTCGCCCGCTTCGGTAAATAGTGGCAATGTCCGAAGTCTCATCGATCTCCGCAGCTCCGGCGCGCGGGGAGATCGATGAGCGAGACATATGACTTGGATGACAGCCGCTACCGCCCACTACGAGGACGGCGGCTTTCGGGGCTACGGTTCGGCAGAGCCTCCATTGCTTGCAGGCGCGCCCCCAGTCCTTCCAGCAGGATTTTCAGTTCCGCAATGCGTCGGCGCACCTCCGGCACAAATGCACTGGATGCGGAAAGCTCCGAGATTTCTCTGGCAACCGGCTCGCTCTATGGCAGCAGTGCATCTCTGTCTGAAACATCGTCGAGCATCGGGTCCTCCCACAGAATGACATCGCCGAATTATCATCGCTGATAGGCGCCTTTGCAACATCTCTAACCAAGGTAAGGCGGCTTTGCGCCGCTTTCTCGGCGATCCGTCGCCAGAGCATTCAGTATTTCTTTTCCTGAGGAACCCGCGGAGGCCCTTCGAAGTTGGACATCCCATGTGGTCCACAAGACCATGATGTAGGGAGAGGTTCCAATGACAGAGCAGCCTATTCGACTCGCCATACTCGGCACGGGCTCGATGGCCCGCCAGCACGCTGAACGGTTCAGCGCCATCGCGGGCGTCAGCGTGGTCGCGGGGATCGACGTCGACGCCGTACAAGCCGAGGCGTTTTGCCATAAGCACGGCATCGACCGTTCTTTCGGCGATGTTAAAGCGGCGCTCGAGTGGGGAGAGTTCGACGCTGTCGCCAATGTCACGCCGGATAACGCGCATCATGCCACGACGCTTAAGATCGCAGCGGCCGGCAAACACATATTTTGCGAGAAACCCCTGGCCGTAAACTACGGCCAGGCGGAGGAGATGACCCTGGCTGCCGAAAGCGCGCACGTGGTTGCGATGGTCAACCTCAGCTACCGCAATGTGCCGGCATTGCAAAAGGCGCGCGAACTTGTTCGGGGAGGCGCTGTCGGTGACGTGATCCACGTCGAAGCCTCCTATCTGCAGAGCTGGCTTTCAAGCCGCCATTGGGGCGATTGGAGAACCGAAAGCCGCCTGCTCTGGCGCCTGTCGAAGGCGCACGGATCCAATGGCGTCCTGGGCGACATCGGTATCCACATCCTGGACTTTGCCTCCTATGGAGTGGCATCGGCGGTCGAAAATGTCACCTGCCGGCTCAAGGCGTTTCCCAAGGCGCCCGGCGATCAGATCGATGATTTCACATTGGACGCCAATGACAGCTTCGTCATGGCGGTCGAATTCACCAATGGCGCATTGGGAACGATCCATGCCACACGCTGGGCGACCGGCTACAGCGACGACCTGCAACTGAAGATTTTTGGCACCAAGGGCGGCCTCGATGTAAGATATGGCGGCCGTGACGCGAACGGGCTTCGCATTCCAAGCCTGCAAGTCTGCCTGGGAGAGGATATCCAGACGCAGACATGGCGGCACTTTCCCCTGACGCCGGTGGAGACCAATTATGAGCGGTTCATCCGGGCCATCCGCCAGGGTGAAACGCTCGAACCATCATTTGCGCATGCCGCAAACCTGCAACGCATCCTCGACAAGGCGCTGGAGGCGGACATTGCGCTTCCGGGCGAAACCGTGGTCGTCAACACCTGACGCGTCAGGACGCCTCGGGCGCTTCTTGATCGTTGAGCAACATCAGCGTGGCCAAGGACGGAAGGTCCCAGGCATCAACGGTGTGAGCGCCGGACAACAGCGATCTACCTCACGAGCGCATGTGCCAATGCCGCCCCGCCTTCATAATAGGCGGCTTTCGTCGCGGTGAAGCGCTCGGAATAGTGCCCGATCGGGCGGACCGGCAGTTCGTCCAGAGCGTCCGTCAGCAGCGCGATTGCGGACTGGGTCCCGAACACCGTGCCCGGTGCAATGCCGCGGCCGGAATAGCCGAAGCAGGCCAGCGCGTTGGGGCCGAAGGCGACGATCTTGGGCACATGGTCTTTTGTCATGGCGATCCGGCCCCGCCAGGCATGCTCGAACGGCAGATCGCCGATTTCGGGAAACAGGCGACGCAGTTTGCGGCGCGCCCAGGAATAATGGATGGATGCCTCCGGTCCCTCGGAATTGCCGACGCCGCCGACAATCATGCGGCCCGCCTGGTCGATGCGGAAGGATGACATGACCAGTGCCGTGTCCCAGCAGCCTTCGCCACCGGCGAGAATTCTTTGGCGCGCATGGTCCGGCATCGGCACTGTCGCGAACTGACAATAGCTCATGGGCGTGAATTCGGGTTTGAAAGGGGTTTCGATCCCCATCTGATAGGCATTCGTTGCCATAAGCAGCGACTTCGCCCGCACACGGTGACCATTGGCCTCGATGACCCACGTGTCGGCCTGCCAGGCAATCGCGGTCACGGGCGAGTGCTCATGGATCACAGCACCTTTTGCCTGTGCGGCCTGTGCAAGGCCTCGACAGTAGGCGAAGGGCTGGATCGTGCCGGCTCGTGGATCGAAAAGCGAGCCGCGATAGACGGACGTACCGGTTCGGCGCGCCGTCTCCGTCGCATCGAGAACGGTGAGAGGTGCGCCATCGCGATTGCCTTGGCGGCAACGCTGCTCGATATCCTTCAAGCCTGCAGCAGAGTGGGCAAGATGCAGGGTGCCTTTATGGACAGCCTCGCAATCGATGCCTTCCTCGGCGATCAACGAAAAGACGCGCCGTGGACCATCCGCCAGGATATCGATCAGCCGTCGGCCAGCCGCTTCGCCCATCTGGGCGATCACCGTATCCGGTGGCAGCCAGAGGCCGGCATTGACCAGGCCGACATTGCGGCCCGACCCGCCATGACCGATGATCTCGGCTTCCAGCAGGCAGACGGAGGCGCCGCGCCTGGCCGCCTCGAGCGCCGCTGCCGTGCCGGTGAACCCGCCCCCGACGATGACCAGATCGACCGTCAGGTCACGATCGAGCGGCGAAGTTTGAAACGGCTGGCGAGCGCTTGTGCGCCAGAGAATGGAGGAAGGTCTGGTTGCCATGGCTCGATATCCTCACTGCAATGCGTCGCAGGCCTGCTTTATCCGCTTCAACGCCTCTTCCAACTCGAGTTCGGAGGTGGCGTAGGAGATGCGGAAATAGGGAGAGAGACCGAAGGCCGAGCCCGGAACGACGGCAACCAGGGCCTCTTCCAGAAGATAGTTGGCAAAGTCGTCGTCCGACTCGATCAATTGCCCCTTGGGTGTCGTCTTGCCGATAAGACCGCCGCAATCTGCGAAGGTATAAAACGCGCCCTCCGGCACCCGGCAGGCAATGCCGGGAATGGCATTAAGCGCAGCGACGACGAGATCGCGGCGGAGCCTAAAACTCTCGCGACGCTCTGCCAGGAAATCCTGCGAACCGTTCAGGGCCTCGATGGCGGCCGCCTGGCTGACGGAGGACGGGCAGGACGTCGACTGGCTCTGGACGACGGCCATGGCCTTGATCAGCACCTTCGGCCCGCCGGCATAGCCGATACGCCAGCCGGTCATGGCATAGGCTTTGGAGACGCCGTTGACGGTCAGCGTGCGGCCCTTCAGTGCCGGCTCGATCGCCACTGGCGTGACGAAGCGAAAGCCGTCATAGACGATGTGCTCATACATATCGTCGACCATCAGCCAAACATGCGGATGGCGCATCAGGACGTCAATCAGCGGCCGATAATCCGCCTCGCTATAGGCCGCACCCGAGGGATTTGACGGCGAATTGAGCAGCAGCCACCGTGTCTTCGGGGTGATCGCCTTCTCAAGCTGCTCAGCCTTCAGCCGAAAACCGGCTTCGCCATCACAGGGCACGAGCACCGGCACGCCGCCGCAGAGTTCGACGATGTCGGAATAGGTCGTCCAATAGGGCGTCGGGATGATGACCTCGTCACCAGCATCTATGGTCGCCATGAAGGCGTTGAACAGGATCTGCTTGGCGCCGGCGGAGACGGTGATCTCGTCGAGCGCATAATCGACGCCATTCTCGCGGTGAAATTTCTCCGCGATTGCCTTCTTCAGCTCCGGCGTGCCGTCGAGCGCGGTATATTTGGTCTCGCCGCGATCGATCGCCGCTTTTGCCGCCTGCTTGATAGTGTCAGGCGTGTCGAAATCCGGCTCCCCGGCGCAGAGAATGATCACCGGCAGGCCGTCGCGCTTCATCTGATTGGCACGCGCACCGATCTGCAGGATTTTTGACACGCCGATAGAGGCGAGGCGCGAAGCGGGCTTGAAACCCGCCTCCTCGATTTTGGCTACGATGGTCATGGCTATTCACGCGATATCGAAAGAGACGCCCTGGGCGAGCGGCAATGCCTTGGAATAGTTCACTGTGTTGGTGGCGCGGCGCATGTAGGCCTTCCACGCATCGGAGCCCGATTCACGACCGCCGCCGGTTTCCTTTTCACCACCGAAGGCGCCGCCGATTTCCGCGCCGGATGTGCCGATATTGACATTGGCGATGCCGCAGTCCGAACCGTCAGGCGCCAGGAAGCGCTCGGCCTCGCGCATGTCGAGGGTGAAGATCGAGGACGACAGACCGGCCGCGACCGCATTGTGTTCGTCGATCACCGTGTCGAAATCGGAATATTTCATCACGTAGAGGATGGGCGCGAAGGTCTCCTCAAGCACAGGACCGACCTGGGCAGGCATTTCGACAAGCGCCGGCTTTACATAGTAGGCTGTGTTCTTGCCGGCTTCTTCGACCCGTGCACCGCCGGTGACAACGCCACCCTCAGCCTTTGCAGCCGCGAGCGCCTTCTGCATGACGTCGTATGCCTGCTTGTCGACCAGCGGGCCGACCAGTGCGGAGGTTTCCAGCGGATTGCCGACCGATACGCTCTGATAGGCTTTCTTCAGCCGCGGCACGAGCTGGTCATAGACGCTGTCGTGGACGAAAAGACGGCGCAGCGTCGTGCACCGCTGGCCGGCAGTGCCCATGGCGCCGAAGGCAATGGCGCGCAGCGCCATGTCGAGATCGGCCGAGGGGCAGACCACGCCGGCATTGTTGCCGCCGAGTTCGAGGATCGAACGGGCAAAGCGCTTGGCAAGGCGCGGGCCGACTTCGCGGCCCATCCGGGTCGAGCCGGTGGCCGAAACCAAGGCGACCTTGGGATGATCGACCAGCGCTTCACCGATGCTGCGGTCGCCGATCAGAACCTGTGCCAGATTGGCCGGCGCGTCGCCGAAGCGGGCAATGGCGCGCTCCAGGATGGCTTGCGAGGCAAGCGCGGTGAGCGGCGTCTTCTCCGACGGCTTCCAGACGACCGCGTTGCCGCAGACGAGCGCCAGGGCTGCATTCCACGACCAGACGGCGACCGGGAAATTGAAGGCCGAGATAATGCCGACGACGCCGAGCGGGTGCCAGGTTTCCATCATCCGATGGCCGGGACGCTCGGTGGCGATCGTCAGGCCGTAAAGCTGGCGGGAAAGGCCGACGGCGAAATCGCAGATGTCGATCATTTCCTGCACTTCGCCGAGGCCTTCCGAGGCGATCTTGCCGGCTTCGATGGACACGAGGCGGCCGAGATCGGTCTTGACTGCGCGCAATTCCTCGCCCAACAAGCGGACCAATTCGCCACGCTTCGGCGCCGGCACCAGTCGCCAGGCGCGGAAAGCCTCATCGGCCTTGGCGATCACGTCAGCAGCTTGAGTGGCTGAAACCGTCTTCAGCGCGGCGATCTGCTCACCGGTGACCGGCGAATAGGAGGCCATGTCGCCGCCGACATAGAGTGCCTTGTCGACGCCGAGCTTTTCGAGAAGTGCTGCCGCTTCGGCCGGCACATTGATCTGCTTGACTGCAATATTCATGCGAAAACTCCTGTTCTGAATGGGCTAGAAACGGATGCTGCCGAGCGGGCCGGGCGATGTGATCGCCTTCAGCCCGGCTGCCAGCGTTCTGATCGGTTGCACGGTATAGAGATCGTAATAGGCCTGGTTCTTCCGGCCGATGCCGTGTTCGGCGCTGAAGCTGCCGCCGAATGTCTCGACCGCGATTGAAAACACCCAATCGCGCAGCCGCTTTTCGAAATCCGGATCGGCGGCATCGAGTGAATCCTTGTCGATGACGAGGTTGAAATGCACGCCGCCATCGCCGATATGGCCGAAGTCGCAGACAGTCACTTGAGGAAACGTCTTCGGCACTTCCACCTTCATATGGTCGCAGAAAGCCATAATGTCGCCGCGGCGGAAAGATAGATCGAATGCGATCAATCGTCCGCTATGTTTTACGCCCTCCGACAGGGCGTGCCGCAACAACCACATTTCCGTCGGCGGGCCGATGAAGGCGTCGGCAAGCAGTCCGCTTTCATCCTCAAACATCTCGGCAAGCACGCTTTCCAGCACCGCGTCGAGCGACAGCTCGCCGTCGCGCGGCTGCCAGCTGCGCGTGATTTCGGTGAGGATCACATAATCGGGGATTCGGCCTGCTTGAAACGGATTGCGGAGCGCCGGCACATGGGCAAGCGCGGCTGCGATTGCATTGCCGGACATGCCTTCGAAGGCGGAGAGGTAGGCGCCGAGTTGCTCTTCCATTCTCCGGAGCAACGGCATGACCTTCGTACCATCGGCCGGCACGAGATAAGCTGTCGCCGTCTGGGCCGGCAGGCGTTCGAGATTGAGCACGCATTCGGTAACGATACCGAATGCGCCCGACGTGCCGATGAACATCTGCTTCCAGTCGACGCCGGTATTGTTCTTGCGCAGATCCTGGGAGAGGTCGAGCACGGTGCCGGCCTCGTCTGCCAGAACGACCGTAAGGCCGAGCGTATTCTTGCGGACATCGCCATATTTCAGAAAGCGCGCGCCGCCGGTATTGGTTGCCACCATGCCGCCAATGCGCGGGTCGGCGCCCAGATCGATAGGGAAAAACAGGCCATGCGCCTCGAGGCGACGGTTCACCTCGGAAAGGCGGAAGCCGGCATCGACATGCAGTGCGCGATTGTCGAGATCGAGGTCGAAACGGCGCGTCACCCGGTCGAGGCTCAGCACGATCTCAGTGCCCGACATATCCGGCGTCGAGCCGGAAACCAGGCCGGTATTGCCGGATTGCGGCACCAGCCGGATGCCACTGCCGACGCAATAAGCAACGGCGGCGGAAACCTCCTCGGTCGAAACCGGCCGCAGCACAAGCGCGGCACGACCCTTGTCGTAACGCGCGCCTGTTTCGTAAGCCAGCATATCCGCAGGGGCATCGACAATGCCTCTGTCGCCAAGCAGGGCCTTCAGCGCCGCGATGTGGTTCGTGTCGATCATCGCCTGCCGCTCACTCCGCAGCCATGATGATGCCGAGCGCGGCAAGGCAATCGTCGATCGAGCCGCGTTCAATCGCCGCGTAATGGGCGAACTCGTCCAGCACGCTGGCGCCGAGGTCACGCTCGAACATCAGCTGGTTGGGACTGGCGACGAAAGCCTGCGTCGCTGCGTCGCCGAGATTCGACTGAAAGATGCCGGCGGCGCTGACGGGCAGGAAATCCTCGTAGACGAGCGGGTCGAACTGCACGATGCCTTCCACGATCGCTGTATCCAGATCGAGCCTGCCACTGGCGGCCTTCACTGCCTTGCCGGTCAGCGAATAGCTGAAATAGCCGAGGCCGGCCTTGCGGATTTCGTTCCAATCGTCCGGGAAGGCGCGAAAGGCATCGCCAAGCGCCTCTTCATAGACGGCGGCATTGGAGCCGTCCGCTGCGGGCGTCACGCGGGCACGGGCCTCATTGAGCAGTGCGTCGTAAAGCGCCCTGCCCTTCGGCGTAAGCGCAACACCGCGCTGTTCGATCTCGCCGAAGCGGGCCGTATGCGATCCGGCATGCCAGCTGCCATCATCGCTGCGGAACGACACGGCTTCTTCGAGCGCCTTGAACGAGGTCTGGCGGAGCAGGACCGGGCATTTGCGGGTCGGCGGTCCTTCGATCACCGCCTTGGGCACGATGCCGTGTTTCGGCATCAGCGCCTGCACCGCATCGATGTCGAGCGTGCGCGGCGTCAGGTGATTGATATGCGGCCCCTTGAAGGAGACGACATCGGCGACCAGCCGGTGAGCATCATGAAGACGTTTGTAGAGATCGGCGCTGACAATGGCCTTGTCATGCCAGCGGAAGGTTTCCAGCACTTGCTCGACCAAGCGCTTTCCGTCAGCCGCATTCAGGCCGCCATCGCGCTCCGCCTTTTCAACCAGATCGATGGCCGCATCGGTGAAAATCCTGCGGCTTGCCAGCACGCTCGCAGCCTCCTGGCGCAACGCCTCGTCTGCAATCAGGTCGAGCCGCAGCAGCGAGGTGAACACACGGAACGGATTACGCTTCAGGCTCGCATCGCCCACCGGGCGGAAGGCGGTGGAATGAACCGGAACGCCGGCAGTCGAAAGATCATAGTAACCGACGGGATGCATGCCCATGACAGCAAACACGCGGCGCATCATCGACAATTCCTCAGCGGTTCCCAGCCGGATCGCGCCGTGGCGCTCCTCGGAAATGCGGTCGAGGGAATCCGTCATATCCAGCCGCGTCCTGAGATGCGGATCTACCACAAGCGTTTGCCGGTTGACGGTGGCGACAAGCGACATCAATGTCCCGTAAGCCGGCACCTCGTCGCGATACATGGCCGACATCGCCGCAGAAAAATCCGACCGGATGGCATCGGCGGAAGCAAACTCGGCAGTCTTCATGAAATGTCTCCAGCTTGCAAAGCGATCATTCTATTTTCTCATCATAGATCAATCGAACGGCATTTTTATGCGACAAATTTGACTGACTTCATTCCAATTTAGAATGATCTTAGCGAAAGCAGCCGTTTGAAGAGACCTGCTCGCCGTGCACGGCAACCAAAGGCCCGATCCTCAGCCGCTTTCGTTCCGCTGAGCGGCCCTGCTCGCCGTTGCGACAAGGAATTATCCGGAGCCCCAGAGGCCGTCCGAGGCTGGATATCCAAGGCGCGCAGCAACCCTGGAAATCTGCTCGCACCGGGGAATGGCCGCTTGACACGAGCACTCGTTTCCTTTCATCTGATGTTGTCAGACATCTTACATGACGGGAAAGCTGCTCGAAAAGGAGGATTCGGTGAGGACACTGCTCAAATGGCTGGCGCTGGGCGCCACGTTCGTGACCCTGGCAACCGCTGCGCAAGCAGGGGAGACGCTCAATCGCGTGATGGAGAAGAAAGCGCTGGTGGTCGCCACCAATAGCGGCTGGCCGCCCCAGAGCTTCCTGGACGACAACAACGAACTGGTCGGCTTCGACATCGACGTGTCGCATGAGATCGCCAAGCGCCTCGGTGTTTCCGTCAGCTTCGAGACGCCGGAATGGGCGACGCTGACCGGTGGCCACTGGCAGGGCCGTTACGATCTCGGCGTCGGCTCCGTGACCCCGACCAAGGCGCGTGCCAATGTCATCGATTTCGCCGGCATTTATTACTACAGCCCCTATGTCTATGTCGTGCACAAGGACAGCAAGGCGAAGACGGTCGACGACCTCAACGGCAAGGTCATCGGCGTAGAAACGGCGACGACATCCGAGGATTTCATCAATCGCCAGCTCCAGATCGACGCACCCGGCATGCCGCCGATCGTCTACAAGGTAACGCCCGGCGAGGTGAAGACCTATGCCGACTCGATGCTGCCCTTCGATGATCTTCGCCTGGGTGAAGGCGTCCGTGTCGATGTGGTGATCGCGCCGGAACAGACCGCCCAGAACGCCATCAAGAACGGCTATCCGGTGCGCATCATCGAAGGCGAATATGCTTTTCGCGAGCCGCTGGTGGTGATCGCAGAGAAGAACGATCCGGAATGGACGGCCAAGATCGGCGGACTGATCGCCGACATGAAGAAGGACGGCACGCTCAGCAAGCTAACCACGAAATGGTATGGCAAGGACTACAGTGCCGACTGATGCAATCCGGCGCGGGCGGCACCCATCGCCCGCGCCACCTCTCGCGGATGATCTTCGATGGCCTATCCTGACACATATTACAAACGCACCATGGCAGACGAAACGGTGCGCCCCGCTTTATCGGACAGCGCCGAATGCGACACCGTCATCATCGGCGGCGGCCTTGCTGGTCTGACAACTGCGCTTCAGCTTTGCCGCGCCGGCCAGACCGTGGTTGTGCTCGAAGCCGAGAGTGTCGGCTTCGGCGCCTCGGGACGCAATGGCGGTTTCGTTGGTCCCGGCTACGCCACGGGCGGCGACGAGATTGCCCGCATTGCCGGCAAGGACATCGCCCGCAAACTGCATTTGCTGTCGATCGAAGGTGTCGACTTCGTCGGCGACACGATCCGCGATCTCGGTATCGAAAGCGCCGATCCCCACCCCGGCATTCTCAGTGTCATGCGCTATGACGACGGCGCGTCGCTCAAGGCCTATCGCGATCAGGTCGCCAGGGAATATGGCTATGAACTAGAGTATCTGGAGCGCGACGAAGTGCGCGCCGTGCTGAAATCCGAACGCTACTTCCAGGGCCTGCGCAGCCCCTCGGCATTCCATATGCATCCCTTGAACTATCTGCGCGGCGTTGCCTCAGAGATCGAGCGGCTGGGCGGAAAAATTTACGAACGGACCGCCGCGACCGGTACGGATTTCACCGCGCCGGAAAAGCGCGTTCGCACCACAAGCGGCGAGGTAAGAGCCCGCAATGTCGTGTTCACCACCGGCGGCTATACCGGCAATCTGGAACCGCGGCTGAAACGCGCCTTCCTGCCGATCGCCACCTATGTGATGGTGAGCGAGGAAGCGCCGGACCTGATCGCCACGGCCATCGCCACCACCGATGCGATCGGCGACAATCGCCGCGCCGGTGATTACTATCGACTGGTCGATGGCGGCAAGCGCATCCTCTGGGGCGGGCGGATCACGACGCGGGCAGCATCGACCGCCGGCCTCGTGCAGGAACTCCGCGACGAGATGACCACGACCTATCCGCAACTGATCGCGCTGAAGACGGAGCTCGCCTGGTCCGGCCTCATGTCCTATGCCCGCCATCTCATGCCCCAGATCGGACAGGTCGAACCCGGTGTCTGGCATTGCACGGCGTTCGGCGGCCATGGCCTCAACACGACCGCTGCCGGCGGCAAGGTGGTGGCGGAAGGCATTCTCGGCCAATCGGACCGCTACACGCTGTTCAAGCCCTTCGGCCTGGTCTGGGCAGGTGGCCTGGCGGGCCTCGCCGTCGCACAACTTACCTATTGGAAACTGCAGGCGCAGGACTGGTGGCGCGAGCGCGCCGCCTGAACAAGACTTTGCCGGAAGGAACATCATGATCGGCCGTTTGATTCTGACCTATCCCGATGCGTCGCGTCGTCTCGGCAGCGTCCTCGTCCTGGCCGTCATCGTGCTCGCTCTCTACCTGATGGGCATCAGCTCGAAATGGCTGGGCTATCTGCTGCCGATCAGCAATGGCTGGCTGTCAGACAATCCGGCCGGCGGGCGGCTGGTCTCCTGCGTGCTGATCGCGCTCATCGCGGCGGTGAACTGGAAGCTGCTGCGGTTCCTGCCGCGCTCCTATCAGATCGCCGGCGTCTGGATCGAGCTCTTCGTTCTCCTGATGCTGTTCTTCTATTCGTTCGACCTGTCCTTCTCCTTCATCGCCCGCAAGATCGGCTTCCTGATCACCCAGGGCGTGACGACGACACTCTACATTTCCGCGATCTCGATCGCCGTCGCCACCGCCGTCGCCCTGGTCGGCGCCATCGCCAAGCTGTCGCAAAACGGCGTCGTCTACGGGCTGGCGACGTTCTATACCTCGCTGTTCCGTGGCCTGCCGCTCCTCATGCAGATCTACATCATCTATCTCGGCCTGCCGCAGGTGGGCTATGTGATCGGCGCCGTACCCGCTGGCATCCTGGCGCTGTCGCTTTGCTACGGCGCCTACATGACCGAGATTTTCCGCGCCGGCATCGAGAGCATTTCACGCGGCCAGACGGAGGGAGCGGCCGCTCTCGGACTTAGCCCCAGCCAGACCATGGCGCTCGTCATCCTGCCGCAGGCGATGCGGGTTATCATCCCGCCGACCGGCAATCAATTTATTGCAATGTTAAAGGATTCCTCGCTTGTCTCGGTCGTTGGCGTGTGGGAGATCATGTATCTCGCCCGCACCCAAGGCCAGACGGAATTCCGTCACATTGAAATGCTGATAACCGCCTCCATGATCTACTGGCTTCTCTCCATCGGACTCGAATACGCCCAGGCGCGCATCGAAGAACGGTTCGGCCGCTTCAATGTCCGCTGAAACATCGCTGAACCTGCCCGAAGCCGCGGCTCCCGGGCGGTCCAATATGCGTGCCGCCGGCATTGCGACTATTTCCTTTGCCGTGTTCTCGGGCGCCGACGCCTTGATCAAGCTGCTCGCCATCGACCTGCCGGCGCCGCAGATCACCTTCATGACCACGGTTGTTGGCCTGGTGCTGCTGCTTGCATATGCGCTGGCCAAAGGCACCCTGCGCAATCTCGTGCCGGTCCATCCGGGGCTTGCCGTGCTGCGCGCCTTGTTGCTGGCGGGCGAAACGCTGCTCATTCACTACGCTTTCAAGCGTCTGCCGCTGTCGGAAGCCTATACGATCGCCTTCCTGACACCGACGCTTGTTGCTGTGCTCAGCTTCTTTCTGCTCGGGGAAAGGCTGTCGCGCCTTGCCTGGCTGGGCGTGGTTCTGGGCTTCGTCGGGGTGACGGTGGCGCTGAGACCGGGCGCCGCAACGCTCAATATCGGCCATGCCGCTGCGTTCGGATCGACATTTTTGTTCTCGCTGTCTCTGCTGCTGCTCAGGCGCGCCAAGACGGCGGAGCGGGACGAAGCGCTGGTCGGCAGCCTGTTGACGGTGATGACCCCGGTAACCTTCCTCACCGTGCTGGGCAGCACCGGATTTTCGGCGATCAGCGGCAACCAGCTCGGCATTACCCTGATCGCCGGCATTCTCGGTCTTGGCGGCCATGCGCTCCTGGTGCGCGCCTTCCGTGTCGGGGAAGCCTCGGTGGTCGCGCCGTTCCAGTATAGCCAGATCATCTGGGGCTGCCTTTATGGCGCATTGCTGTTCGCATCGCCGGTCGATCCCTATACGATCGCAGGCGCCGTGATCATCATCCTGTCGGGCTGGCTGGTGCTGAAATAGGCCAGCTCCGCTCTATAGTGGCGCAGCCGTTCAAAGCGGCTGCGGTTCCTGTGGAAATCCGCCGACATGGGCGCAGGTGAGCGCCGCCCGCTCTCGCCCGCATTCGATCGCCTCTTGCAGCGAACCCTCCGCGACGTAAACGGACAGAAAGCCGGCGATGAAACTGTCGCCAGCGCCTGTCGTATCGATGACGTCAACAGGCGTGATGCCGGTTTTCGCCTTGGCGATTGCCGTGGCTGCATAAGAGCCGTCGGCGCCACAGGTCACCACCGCGACCTCGGCGCCACGTATAAGCAAGTCCGCCGCTGTGCGTCCGGCCAGTTCTCCGTCGCCATCGGCGGAACCGAACGCGACGGTCAGCCCATCAATGCCCAGATTGGCGGGATCGGCATTGACGGAGATGTCCTGCGACGCGCTCACTCCGGCAGCCGCAAGCGTGCGACGCAAAGCACCGCCGTCGTCGAGCCAGCCGATATGGACATGGTCCATCGTCTTCAGCACGGCGATATCCGCATTTGACGGCGCATAGCCGGCGCAGACGCCGAAATCCTCGAAGACGAAGACTCGATCGCCGGATGGCAAGGTCTCTATATCGGTATGCGCCGTCTTGCCCGGCCGCTCCACCATGTGCGCGACGCCGACGCCATTCGCCATCAACGCTTGCCGCGTGCGAAACCCGTCGGCATCCCGACCGACAGCACCGAAATAGAAGGCGTCGTGGCCCAGCCGGGCAAGTTGCACAGCGACATTGACAGCATTGCCGCCGACCAGCGACAGATTGACGGGTGGCCGGAACTTATCGACGCAATTGTCGCCGACCGCCGCAATGCGAAGCTTTTTCATAGCTCTTCCCCACCGGGTCGCCGACTGAGGTGCAGATCAGTAGGTGACCCGCTTGTAGTAACGGCGCGTGGTTAGCGGATGGTTACGCATGACCTCGAGATGGGCGCTGATGCGTTCGAGCACCGTGGCAAGCAGGACCGGCGAGATCAGGCAACGCACTTCGGTGGAGAACCCGGGGAGATCGAAGCCGGCCGTATCCAGCACCGTAAGCTTGTCGTTATAGTTTGTGGCAAAATTTTCGACCCGCTCGGCAAGCGGCCTGAGCGCATCTTCGCCCTTGAACAGGATGACGGAGACACCCTTCTCCACCAGTTCAAGCGTACCATGAAAGAAGTCGGACGCATGCACCGGCCGCGTGCGGATCCACTGCATCTCCTCGAGGATGCACATGCCGTAATAGAACGCTTGCGGCCAAACATTCCCCGCGCCGGTGATGATATGATAGTCGGAACCAGCCAGACTGCCGGCAAACGCCGCGGCCTTCGGTTCATAGGCACGCTTCACATCGAGTAGCAGGCCCGGCAGCGCATCGAGTTGCGCTGCGATTTCCTCGTAGTTGGCGATCTCGCCGCGATGACGCAGGATCGACAGCGCGATGAACAGTGACTGCAGGTAAAAGGACTCGCAAGACGTATCATCCTCGGCGAAATTGACGAAGACATGATCGCCACCCTTGCCGAGCGCGGTTTCTGCATGACCGACCAGCGTGATCACCGTTGCGCCGGCCTGTTTGGCGGCGGCGAGAAGAGCCACGCTTTCCCTGGTCGTCCCCGATAGTGACGGGATCACGACGATCGACTTCGGTCCGAGATTGACGGAGCCTGCCAGAACAAGTTCGGCCGGGAAGTCGATGAAGGCGGGAAAGCGCGACCGGCGCTGTAGAAGCTGTGCTGCCGGCTGCATCAGGATGGCTGCACCGCCCGTCCCGAGAAAATGAATGTTTTCGGCGCCGGCAGCAAGACACGCGCCGATGACCTGGTCGAGCCGCTGGCGCAATCCAACCGCCCCGGACTGGATGCGGAGGAATCTTTGTTCATCGAAATTGAGCATGCTGCAGCCCCGTGGAAACTGAAATCCGGTTCAAAGTTGTAAGACAACTGACATCTACAGATATGGCTGTCAAGCGCGCTATGGTGATTTTGCACGGACTTTGGACACAGAGTGGCGCGCGTTTAACACCATGGCGACATGGAAATATCTTGACCGGTCACGCATTGTCAGACAAGAAATGGGTGGGCGGATGATAAGAGGACGGCGGCCGTGGATGAGCCTTTGCGTGATGCGCGAACCCTGGCAATCCAACTGCGCGACCGGATCGCCGACCTGATCCGGGAAGACGGGCTCAAGCCCGGCGACAAGCTTCCGACCGAAGCCCAGTTGACCCAGCGTTTCAAGATCTCCAGGCCCGCCATTCGCGAGGCCCTGAAACTGCTTGAACAGGACGACCTGATCTTTGTCGAGCATGGCCGCGGCCGCTTCGTGTCAGCCATTTCGGCAGTGCAGGTGGATCGTCCGATCACGGTGTTCGAAAGTGTCACCGACATGACGAAGCACTACGGCTACACGACCGTCAACAAGGTGCTGTCGATCGCCGAGGAGAGCCCTGACAAGCTGGTGATGGAGAAGCTGCAGTTGAAACCTTCGGACCGCGCGATCCGCATCGAACGGCTGCGGCTGCAGCGGGAAGAACCGATCATGTACTGCGTGGATTATGTTCCGCGCAGCATCATCCCCACACGGCTCTACGACATCGACTGGAGCGGCTCGCTGCTGGCGCTGCTCGATCAATACAGAAACAAGCCGCGCATGTCCGCGGCGACGGTGTCCGCCGTCATGCTGCCCAACGACGTCGTCGAGCGCAACGATCTCCGGGATTTCGGACCGGCTTTGCTGATCACCGAGACCTGTTTCAATGCCGCCGGCATACCGGTGATCTATGCCATCGATTATCACCGCGGCAGCCATTTCTCTTTCAGCCTGGCACGAAAGTAGTCCTGCCGCTTGGATCTCTACTATTCTCATTTCGCATCAACATTATGAGTAGCCGGCGTTTTGGCGGCAGAGTAAGAGTAGATCGTGCAAAACGGGAATGAACATGCGCCGCAGCCTGCTTCCTGATATTGTCGATCTGCAAGCCTTCGAATGCTCTGCGCGCCACGGCAGCTTCACCCGCGCCGCAGAGGAGCTGAACCTGACGCAAAGTGCGATCAGCCGGCAAATCCGCGACCTCGAACAGAAAACCGGCCTGCTGCTCTTCGAGCGCGTCCGCCAGCGTGTCGTGCTGTCTGCCGCCGGCCAGCGTTTCCTGCCGGAGGTGCGGCGCCTGCTGGCACAGTCCGAGCAGCTGATGATCCGCGCGGTTGCCGCCGCTGAAAAAGAGGAATCGCTCAGCATCGCCACCCTGCCTACTTTCGGCTCGCGCTGGCTGATGCCACGGCTTCCGGATTTTCTGGCACACAGGCCATCGGTGGCGCTCAATGTCGAGTCGCGCTCGGAACCCTTCGACTTCGAACGGGAGGGTTTCGATCTGGCGATCCATTACGGACAGCCGACCTGGGCAAAGGCCATTCCCACTTTCCTCTGCAGCGAGATCGTCCTGCCGGTGGCCAGTGCCAGCGTCGCGGCTGGTCTCGCAACCCCGGTCGATCTTGCCGGCGCGCCGCTGATCCACCTGACGACACGGGCGCGGCTCTGGTCGCAATGGTTCGAAGCCAATGGGGTGGCAGCCGAAAACGGTTTCCGCGGCAACCGCTTCGATCAGTTCTCAATGATCATCGCCGCGGTGCTGGCAGGCATGGGCGTGGCGCTGCTGCCGTCCTATCTGATCGAAGAGGAGATCCGCACCGGCGCCCTGGTGCCGGTCTTCGACCTGCCGATGGCAACCGAATTCGGATACTATATCGTGCTGCCGGAAGATCGCCAGCACAACAAGGTCGCCACCGCCTTCCGCGACTGGCTGCTCGGCCAGGTCAGCCGGCCACAAACGGGGTAAGGTACTTGCGAACCTTGAATTCAGCAGCGACACCTGTCATATATAATACGACAACTGACATAGGATGACCTCATGGCTGTGCTGGCAGAGAAAATAGCGCCGGAAACGACGGCTGGCGAACTGCAGAAGGTAGCGGCCTTGCTCGGCGGTTCCCGCGTGCTGTCGCGCAGCCTGACCAGCCCTCTCGATGCACATGAATTGCTGCTGCGCGGCCTGCCGGCTTCGGCGCTGGACCATCTTGTCGGACAGTTGATTGTCATCGGCAAAACGGAGTCGCTTGAAAAAGCAGTTGGCATGAGCCTCAGGACATGGCAACGGCGGAAGGATGCGCCCTCCAAGCCGCTCAGCCAGGAGCAAAGCGGGCGGACCTGGAAATTCGCCGAGATTTTGTCCAAGGCGACGGACGTCTTCGGATCGCAGGCGGAGGCCGAACAATGGCTGGAACGTCCCGCGATCGGGCTCGACCAGCATCGCCCCATAGACCTCCTCGGTACGCCTGCCGGCGTCGAGCTCGTCGAAGCTCACCTCGAACGCCTCGAATACGGCGTCTATGCATGACTCTGCTGCCATTGGCGCTCGGCGGCACCGAGTTGATCGCCTGGCGGCTCGATCAGGCCGGCTATGCGTCGACATGGGACAGCGGTGAAGGCGCCTATCGTGTCGGCGGCCGGTGGAACAGCAAGGGTGTCAGGGCGGTCTATTGTTCGATCGATCCCGCAACGGCCATTCTCGACGTCGCCGTCCACAAGGGTTTTCGTGCCCTCGACATCCTTCCGCACGTGATGACGGCGGCTGTCATTACCGATATCGCCGATGTCCATGTCGTTGATCCGGCGAGTGTTCCGAATCCGAACTGGCTGCGACCCGGTATTCCCGGCGCCGGACAGCAGGACTTCGGCAACGACCTGCTCCACCGCCATCGTTTCGTAGCGATCCCCAGTGCGGTCTCGCGGCACAGTTGGAACCTCATCTTCCTGGCGGGCAGCGCAGCCGGTGCCTATACGTTGAAACTGCAGGAAGCCTTTGCCCTCGACACGAGATTGCATCCGCCGGCGGCGTGATGGAGCAAAGGCATCGCCGGATAGACAATGACGGCAATCGCGGAGAGATCGCTTCGGTCTTGACTACGTAGGTAGACAAGTTAGCGTGCGCACGAAATGCAAACGAGGACACGCCATGCATCTTTCCATGTGGACCTATCCCTGGGACATTCAGGACCAGGGGATGGAGGGCACTTTCCGTGATCTGCGCGATCGCGCCGGACTCAACACGATCAGCCTCGCCACATCTTATCATGCCGGGCGCTTCCTGCAGCCGCGCAGCCCGGCGCAGAAGGCCTATTTCCCGGAAGACGGCACGGTCTATTTCACGCCGGACGAGCAACTCTGGACCGACAAAGTCATCCGGCCGCTGAAGGCACAGAATGTCGGCGTGCGCGGCGACATGCTGAAGGCACTGGTCGAGGAGCGTGCACGCGGCGGCATGAACGTGTCCTGCTGGACGGTGTGCCTCCACAATACGCGGCTCGGCATGCTGCATTCGAACCACGTCACCCGCAACGCCTTCGGCAATCCGAACTATTACAATCTCTGCCCGTCCAGTCCGGAGGCGCGCGACTATGTCGTGACCCTGGTGAAGGACATGACGACGCATTACAAGCCCGACATGCTTGAGCTCGAAAGCCCGAATTTCATGGGTTTCGCTCATGAATACCATCACGAGAAGGATGGCGTCGGGCTGAACGACGAGGACGATTTCCTGCTCTCGCTCTGCTTCTGCGATCATTGCATGCGGCGCGCGTCGGCGGCCGGCGTGCCGATGGAAGAGGCGAAGCGGACCGTGGCCGGCTTCATCGCCGAAATGTGCGAGCGCGAAATTCCGGCAAGGCAATTTGCCGACTTCCCTGGTGCCGGCATCGATGCCTTCAAAGCCTGGCCGGCACTGCATGCCTTCCTGCAATGGCGGACGGAGCCGGTCACCAGCCTGATCAAGGAAATCAAGGACAATGCAGATCCGGCGACGAAGGTCGTGCTGATCGACCTCAAGGACGGGTGGCTCGGCGGCGTCGATCTCGAAGCCGTCGGCAAGATCTGCGACGGCGCCATTCTCTGCTGCTATTTCATGCCGCCGGACCAGACTGCGGCGGTGATGAAGGAAGGCCGCGCCGCACTCGGCCCGGATAAATATCTCGGCGTCGGCTTGCGTGTGTTCTATCCCGAGATGATCTCAGCCGAGGATCTGACCACGCGCGCCAAGGCGGCGATCGAAGCAGGGGCGGACGGCATCAATTTCTACAATTACGGCCTGATTCCAGCCAAGCGGCTGGACTGGGTACGACAGGCGGTGGACGGATTGCCGACAGCATCAGGCTGAGCGCCGCCGCCCGTCGAAAGAAGGCGGAATCGACCCTACTTGGCACATGCCTTGAGTTGCTCTATCCCGCCCCACTTCTTCAGCGCAGCGTCCCCTTTGGACTTGATCTCGTCACGCCATTTCTGCGCATTGACGGTGGGCGCAGTTGTCACGCCGGGAAACACCACCGCCAGCGTGCTGTCATCAAGACCGCCCTTGGCGCGTTTGACGCCACCTTTATCGACCATAGGATCATTGCCTAAATCCTGATGCAGCCGTACCGATGCCTCGCCCAGCTTGCCTCCGTCCCCATAGACCGCCAGTGCAAATTTACCGGTCTTTGGTCGATAGACGACAGCGAGGTCTCCAGGCCTAACCTTGAAATCATTCACGAATTTTGGCGACAACACGATGTACGGAATCTCGTTGGCATCGATCCAGTGGCGCTGTGTTCCGGCAGGGCCATCAGCAACCGAAACACTCGTCGTCGTGATATAGGCTTCATTCGGGAGGGGTCACCGGCGTCCTGCTTGACCGGCACATTCTTGGCACCGGTCAAGAAGCCGAAAATGCGCAGCTTTGTATAGTCCCCGGTCTGCAGGGCAAGTTTCCAGCCGTCGCGGCACTTCTGCTGCCAATGTTTCGGGTCACTGTCCGGCGTCGAGCCAACGGCTGTGACCCCGTCGCAGGTATAGGACAGCCCATTGCCATCCACACGATAGGAATTCGGAGCCCCGTCGGCGTCGACGGCAAGCTGGCTGCTGACGAAGGAAACGCTATCCGCGGTGGTGCGGACGACCTTGCTGTTGTATTTGACCAACGCCAGCTTGCCGCATTCGGTCGCATCCGCTCCAACGGGCGTTGCAAAAGCCAACAGAGCTGTAAGGCAAGTGGATACGACTTTCTTTGCGTTCATAATGTCACCCCCCCAATATTGTTGTCCATACACTATAAAATTGCTTTTGTCTACATAACCATCCCGAAGGTAGCAGATCGGGCGCGACGGGATGCCACCACAGGAAAAACGTTTGCATAAGCGAGCACAGGCATCCGTGTTCTCGCTTGACTACATGACCAGTCAAGTTAACATGCTTCAATCATTAAGGCTCTGGCAACGAGGGGAACCACTATGAACCTGAAGAACGCAATGATGGCCGCGGCCATCATACTTGGGCTCGCGGCGCCGGCCGCGGCGGCCGACAAATACAAGATCGGCTACGACATCTATTTCGGCGGCAATTCCTGGTCCGTGCAGCTCTACAAGGAGTTCCAGGCCGAAGCGGAGAAGCACAAGGATACGGTTGACGTCGCCTATACTGAGTCCGAGCTCAAGGCCGACAAGCAGGTCGCCAATATCGAGGACCTGATCACCAAGGGCGTCAATGCCATCATCATCACGCCGATCTCGCCGACAGCCGTCATCCCGGCGGTCAAGAAGGCGCGCGCCAAGGGCATCAAGGTCGTGCTGCTCGCCTCCAAGATCAAGACGCAGGACTATGATGCGCTCGTCACCGTCAATGACGAGGATTTTGGCAAGGCCGGCGCCGAATGGCTGGCCAAGAAGCTGAACGGCAAGGGCAAGATCATCGCGCTCAACGGCATTGCCGGCATTTCCGCCAGCGACGACCGCTGGGCCGGTGCGCAGGACGTATTCAAGAAAAATCCCGATATCCAGATCGTCAGCGTCGTCAATGCGTCCTGGGATTATGCCCAGGCCAAGGTCGCCGTGTCGAATCTGTTGGCGGCCAATCCGGAAATCGACGGCATCTGGTCGCAGGGCGGTGCGATGACGCTCGGTGCCATCGATGCTTTCGACGCCGCCCAGCGCAAGCTGGTGCCGATGACCGGCGAAGACAACAACGGCTACCTTAAGCGCTGGGTGAAGCTTGAGGACAAGGGTTTCAGCTCCGTCGCGCCGTCCAAGCCGACCTGGCTCGGTTCGGAATCGCTGCTGGTGGCGCTGAAGCTGCTCAAGGGCGAAGCGGTTTCGAAGGACACAATCTTCCCGCCGCCGGTGATTGATGACAGCAAGGTCAAGGCGTCTGTCCGCGACGACCTATCCGACAGTTTCTGGGTCAACACTCGCCTCACCGACGATCAGATACGCGCAGCCTTCAAGGACTGATCGAACCTGGCGGGTGAAGAGACAAACGGCACCCGATTAGAGCGAGGGCGGAGCGGCTTCATGCGTCGTGTATCTGAGGCCGCTCCAATTGAATGGATTAAAGACATGGTTTCCGCGAACGCCGATGCCCGCCAAACGCCATTGATGACCGTCTCCGGCATCTGCAAGGCGTTCGGCCGCAACACGGTGCTGAAGAATGTCTCGTTCACGCTGAAGCCCGGCGAAGTACTGGCGCTGGTCGGCGAGAACGGCGCCGGCAAGTCGACGCTGATGAACGTCATTTCCGGCAACCTGCCTTATGACAGCGGCGAGATCCGGCTGGCCGGCGAAACCTATCGCCCCGCTCGTCCGTCCGAAGCTATCCGCCGCGGCATCGCCATCGCGCATCAGGAAACGGCGATCATGCCGGATCTGACAGTGGCCGAGAATATCTACTTCCGCAGCGAGCCACGCAATGCATTCGGCTTGATCCGCCAACGGCGGATGCATGATGACGCCGGCCGGCTACTGACGGAACTCGGATTCGGCATCGATCCACGCCAGCTTGGCCGGACGCTCTCCGCCGCTGAGCGGCAGATGGTGGAGATCGCACGCGCCATGGTTCAGGAACCGCGCCTCCTGGTTCTCGACGAGCCGACGGCGTCGCTCTCCGCCAAGGCGGCGAACATCGTCCTCAACCTAATGACGACGCTGAAACGCCAGGGCACATCGGTGATCTTCATCTCGCACCGGCTCACGGAAATCATGGATGCCGCCGACCGCGTCGTTGTGCTGAAGGACGGCGAGATGACCTTGGAGGCCCGCCGCGGTGCCTTCGACCGCGATGACCTGATCCAGGCCATGGTCGGCCATAAGCTCACCAATATTTTCCCGCCGCGTCCGCATCTGGCGGTCGCCGATGTGGTCTTCGCGCTGGAAAATGCCGGCAACGCGGCTCTGCCGCCGATCAATCTTGAGGTTCGATGCGGTGAAATTCTCGGCATTGCCGGCCTGGAAGGCCAGGGGCAGAAGCCGCTCGCGGAGGCGCTGTGCGGCACTAGGCCGTTCACGGCAGGGATAGTCCGCCTAGAAGGCGGTGCCCTTCGGCTGAACTCGACGGCCGCGGCCATCGCCGCCGGCATTGCCAGCATTCCGGACGACCGCAAGCATGAAGGCCTGGCGCTTGGCCTGCCGATCCGCATCAATATGAGCCTGTTTGCGATTTCCGACGAGACCCGCTTCGGCTTCCTGCCGCTGGCACGCGAACGCGCTTTCGGCGAGGCGGCGCGCAAGCGCTTTTCCATCCGTTCCACCGACCTCGAACAGCCCGTCGGACAGCTTTCCGGCGGCAACCAGCAGAAAGTCGTCTTTGCCCGCTGGCTGGCGCATCGACCAAAGCTGCTCGTGCTCTACGAACCGACCAAAGGCATCGACATCCAATCGAAGAGCGAAATCTATCATCTGGTCGACGAACTGACACACCAGGGCGTCTCGGTGATCCTGATCAGCTCCGACCTAATCGAGCTGATCGGCTTGTCGGACCGTATCCTGACACTCTACGAGGGCAGGATCACCGGCGAGATCGGCAGCGCCGAGTTCTCCGAAGAAAAGATCATGCGGCTTGCCGCCGGCATCGGTGAGGACGAGCATGTGTTGAAGGTGGCCGAACATGCTTGAGGGCTCGCTGCGCTTCAATCTGCTGCTTGCACTACCGGCATTGGTGCTTACCATCCTATTGGTGGGGCTGACCGGCACGCTTTCACCAAGTTTTCTCACTGAAGCGAACCTTGCCAATCTCGCGACGCGATTGCTACCGCTCTGCCTGGTGGCGCTGGGCGAAGCCATGGTCCTGTTCGCCGGCCGTATCGACCTTTCAGTCGGTTCGATCGTCAGCCTGTCAACGGCGGCGATGGCGCTGACGTCGACAACGCTTGGCTGGGTCTCCATTCCGCTGACGCTTGCCATCGGTGTCGCCTGCGGCGTCTTCACCGCGGCCGGCATCAACCTCCTCCGGATCAATCCTCTGGTCATGGGGTTGGCCACGGCCGCGATCGTAAAGGGTATCACCTTGCTCATCCTGCCCTCCCCGGGCGGTGAAGTCGAATACGACCTCTACGATTTCCTGTTCGGCTCGGAGAGGCTGCTGGCCCTGCCGCTGTTGCTGTCGATCATGGCCTATGCGATCTTCCTGCTGGTCATGGGCTGGACGCGCTTTGGTCGGTCCGTCTATGCCTTCGGCTCCGATCCGCGCGCGGCCTTCGCCAATGGCGTTTCTAGCTGGAAGGTCGACGTTTCGGTCTACACCCTCTCCGGCTTTTTCGCCGCTGCCGCCGGCGTCGCTATCTCAATCAAGATATTGTCGGGCGATCCGCTGATTGGCGAGGCCTATACGCTGGACGCGGTCTCCGCCGCCATTCTCGGCGGCGTGGCGCTGCAGGGCGGGCGGGGCAGTCTGATCGGCGTGTTCTTCGCCGCCGTCGCACTGGTGCTGGTCAACAATACATTCAACCTGCTCGACCTCGACACCAATTACCAGGACATTGCCAAGGGGCTGATCTTCGTGCTGGCGCTCGTCTTCTTCATGCGCGGCAAGGCGGGAGAAGCATGATGGCGCTTCCGCTCGCGCTTGCCAATGCCAAGCCCGGTGCCGCCACGCTGCGTGCCATCGGCCTCCTCGCCGTGCTGCTGATCGTGCTCTTCGTCGCCTCCGGCAAGGTGTCGATGCAGCAGATCATGGACAATGCCCGCCAGGCAGCACCGCTCGGCATTATCGCGCTCGGCCAGGCGCTGATCCTGATGATGGGCAGACTCGACCTTTCGGTCGGCGCCACGGCCGGTCTCGCCAATGTCGTGCTCGCCACCGCCTTTGCCGGCAATATGGCGAACATGCCGATCGCATTGGCCCTCACCATCGGGCTCGGGCTTGTCGTCGGTCTGGTCAATGGCCTGCTGGTCGTGGCGCTGCGTATCCCCGCTTTTCTAGCCACGCTCGCCACCTCGCTGGCGCTGACCGGCGGCATCCTTGTCTATACCGGCGGCAGTCCGCGCGGCTCGATCCCCGCAGATTTTCGGGTGATCAGCGAAGGCTGGCTGATCGGCGTCCTGCCCTGGTCGGTGGTGATCTGGCTTATCGTCGGCCTCGTGCTGATGCTCTTCGTTCACTACACACTTGCCGGCCGCAAGATGCTGCTTGCCGGTGCAAACGCCACTGCGGCGCGGCTGAGCGGCATCGCTGCCGACCGCATGGTGATCCTCTCCTTCGTCATCGCCAGTTTCATGGCAACGCTCGGCGGTATCCTGCTGTCTGCTATCACCGGCATGGCTTCGATCGGCATTGCCGACAGCTACACCGTCGATACGATCGCGGCGGTCGTCATCGGTGGGGCGCTGTTCTCGGGCGGCGTCTTCCTGCCCGCGGGCGCCGCGGCCGGCAGTCTCATTCTCTTCTTCCTGCAAAGCCTGCTCTATGTGCTGTCGCTGCCGCCGGCGGCACGCTTCATCCTGCAAGGCGCGATCATCATCGCAGCGCTTGCGCTCGCCAACCTCAAGAAGGACCGCTGACCATGGAATTCATCCGGACTTTGAACGGCGACATCGCCCCTTCGGAACTGGGCGTCACCTATTCGCATGATCATCTCTTCTGCATTCCACCGCTGTGGAAGGAAAAGAAGATCGACGACTTCATGATCGATGACGTCGAAGCCTCGATCAAGGATGTCGAACTGTTCACCGCGCAGGGCGGCCAGGCCGTCTACGATGCAACCGCCATCGACTACGGCCGCGACCCGACGGCTCTGAAGACGATTTCCGACCGCACGGGCATCAAGATCATCGCCACCGCCGGCTTCAACAAGGCGATCATGTGGCCGGGACAGATGGCCGGCACAGGCGGCACATTCCAGCAATGGATCGATGGCCATAGCCGCGCCGAGATCCGCGACCATGTGGTGCGCGAACTGACCGTCGGCATGGACGGGACCGATCTCAAGGGCGGCGTCGCCAAATTCGGCACCGGCTACAACACGATTTCCGCAGCGGAAGACAAGATGGTCCGCGCCGTGCTCGACGCACACAAGGAGACGGGCTGCCCGCTGCATTCGCATACCGAACTCGGCACGTTGATCCTGGAACAGCTGAAGATCGTCAAAAACGAAGGCGTCGACCCGTCGCGGCTGACCATGGCCCATGTCGACCGCAATCCCGACCACTGGCTGCATCTCAAGGCCGCCGAGACCGGCGTCTTCATGTGCTTCGACGGTATCAGTCGTATCAAGTATCATCCCGAAAGCGTACTGATCGACTGCATCCTCAATCTCGTCCGCCACGGCCACGAGGATCAGCTGGTGGTCGGCGGCGACATTGCCCGGCGCACCATGTATCGCAATTATGGCGAAGGGGGCCTCGGCCTCGGCTATATCCTCGAAAGCTGGGTGCCGCGCTTCCGCGAACAGGCCGATGATGCCGGGTTCGACGGCAAGGCACTGATCGAGAAATTCTTCGTGAAAAATCCGCAGCACGCCTTCGTCTTCAAGCAGTGAGGAGCAATCTTGGCCATTGATAGAACCGACATAAGCCGGCTCAACGACAGCGACATGATCGCCGCCCTGGCGCAAAAGCCGGTGCTGCTCCTGCCGATCGGCGCCGTCGAAAGCCATGGCGACCACCTGCCGGCCGGCACTGACAATATTCTGGCCAGCCGCATGGCCGAGGAACTGGTGCACGTGGTCGATGGCGCCACGCCGCTCTTGCGCCTGCCGCTCCTGCCTTTCGGCCAAGTCTGGTCGCTCGGCGACGCGCCCGGTTCGTTCGGTATTTCCAACGAGACGGTGACGCGCTCGATCGTCGAGATCGCCCAATCGGCGAAGGCCAAAGGCTTATCGGTCATTGCGGTGATCAACGGCCATCTCGGCAATGCCAATGCCATCCGCGACGCGCAGCGCATCATGCGCGAACAGGGCGTCACCATCGCCAATTTCTTCTATCCCGGCTCTGGCGCCGCAATCGCAGCTCTGCGTGAAAAGCCCGAGGCGCATCCGGCCTATATGCATGCCGACGAGATCGAAACCTCCTACATGCTGCATCTTGCGCCCGGTGCCGTCGACATGGCGAAGGCGATCGCCAACTATCCGGTCTTTCCCGAGGATTTCAACACTGTCGCCTATCGCTGGACGGACTTCTCCGAAAGCCCGGTGCTCGGCGATGCCACCGCGGCAACCGCCGAAAAAGGCGAGAAAATTCTGACCGCGGTGCTCGCCAATATGGCCAAACAGGTGTCCGCGCTCTATAAAAGGCAATTCGAATAGCGCTTTTCCGGTGAGGGCCAGGTTGAATACACAGGCAGCGGCGAAGGATCATAGACCGGTCTATATCCAGATCGCCGAAACGCTCCGGGCCCGCATCGTTTCCGGTTACTACGACGACAAGATCGACGGTGAATTGCCGCTGGCCGGCGAATTCAAGGTTAGCCGGCGAACCATCCAGCAGGCGCTCGAAATTCTGGTGCAGGAGGGTCTGCTGGTTCGCCAGCATGGCATGGGCACTTTCATCAATCGAAAGGGCGTCGAGAAACGCTATCGCGCCATCACCTCGATCACCGAGGGCATTATCGGCCAGGGACTGAAGCCGGAATTCACCGTGCTCGCCAGCGCCCCGGCGTCCACCTCCGAAGAGGAACGCGCTTTCTTCCGCATCAATCCTGGTGACCAGGTCTATCGCCACAAGCGCCTCGTGGCCGCCGACGGGCGGGCATTGGCGGTGGTCGAAACCAGCCTGAACCTGAAATTCCTCGAAGGGTTGGAACTCTCGCATCTGTCGCAATCGCTGTATCAGACGCTACGCCACCAGTTCGGCAGAACTGTCGTGCAGGCCGAGGACCAATATATTCCGGCCGTCGCGGATGCAGAGATCGCACAATTGCTCGGCATTGCCGTCGGCCACCCGATCTTCATTGCTATCCGCCGTGCCACGGACCAGACAGGGGCGCCGATCGAACTTTCCCGGGTTCTGATGCTACCGGTGCCGCTCGACATCTCGATCCGCAATGTCGGCTTTCCGCGCCAGGGGCCGGACGATCTGACGCCGGAATCGCGCGAGTGGACCTATACGGTCGGCTTCGGGGATTTTCATAAGTAGCGGAAATCATGGCAAATAAGGGGAGCAGCTCAGCCTGTAGCTTTTCTACACATGCGCTGTGATCATTAGATATACTGGCCCAGAAAACACTTGCGAGTTGCAGGCCAATATGGCCTATGGCGGATGGACGCGGGCTCGTTACCCAAATCAATTCCGCGTGGCGTTTGGAGCCCGGTCTGGCGATAATGATCGCCAGACCGCCGCTTCAATAGTTTGGCATTTGCCTGCCGCAGTCTGGCTGCACTGACGCCATAGGCGGCTTCACTCCATCGCGGCCACGTTGCGCAATACATCCAGCGTCGCAGCACTGGCGATCGTGAAGCGCGCAAATCCCTCGTCATAGATTGATTTTGCCTTCGCGTTCGGCGCATGCCGACGCTTCGTACGATAGGTCGCCTCGACGGCCTCACCGAGCGAGCCGAAATCGCCGATCGCCACGGCCGAGCACAGTGCCGCCCCTTTGGCACCGAATTGCGTACCCTCGGGGATTTCCACCCCGTAGCCGGTCACATCGGAAATCATCTGCGCCCAGAACGGGCTGCGCGCGCCGCCTCCCGAAAGCCGGATTCCCTCGCCGGCGCCACCGATCGCCTCGTAGCAATCGCGGATCGCATAGGCCATGCCCTCATAGATCGAGCGCACCAGTTGCGGGCGGCCGTGATGCGGTGCCAGACCATGGAAGCCGGCACGGGCGCGCGGCTCGATCCGCGGTGCGATGACGCCGCTGGCTGAGAGATAGGGTACGAAAATCACGCCTTCGCTGCCCGGTCGGCTCGTCTCGGCCAATGCACCCAGCGTCTCGTATGGTCTTTCGCCACCGGCGATCTCAGGGCAGAGCGCGTTGAGGCACCAATCGAGCACAGTGGTGCCGGCGACATTGACCATGGTCTTCATCCAGCGCCGGCCGGGAATGATGAACAGCAGGCCAAGGTCGCGTGGCTCGTACATGGCGTGATCGAAAAGGACTCCATTGAGGCAGGTCGTGCCCAGCACGGTCACCGCCTGGCCGGGCTTGTAAGCTCCGGCGCCAAGGACGCAGGCGCCCGTGTCACCGGTTCCGATCGCCACCGGTGTACCGGCAACCAGGCCGGTGAGCGCGGACGCCTCGGCCGTGACCTCGCCCGCCAAGGTCTCACCACGCTCAACGGGAGCCAGCAGATGAGTGAAATCCTCGATACCGAGAAGCGCGGCCTGATCGGGATGGAAATCGCGGGTGCGCGCCGAGCCCGGCGCCATCGCCGCCTCGGATTCATCCGTGGCGATGCGACCCGTCAGACGATAGCGGATATAGTCCTTGGCGCAGAGCACATGGCTGGCGCGGGCGAGTGTCTCCGGCTCATTCCGCTTCAGCCAGGCAATGACCGGCAAAGTGCAGCCGAGCTGCATCATCGAGCCGGAATGGGTGAAAACTTTCGAGAACAGTTGCGGCTCACGCGTGAGCAGCGTGTCGACCAGACCCTGCGCCCGCGCGTCGTTCCAGAGCACCGGCGGGCGCAGAAGCCTGCCTGCCGCATCCATCAGCCAGGCGCCGACCATGACGCCGGTGACGCCAATACCGCGCACATCGTCTGGCCGGTAAGCGGAATTCACAAACAGAGCGCGGATGACCCTGACCGCGACCTGCCACACCGCATCGCCATCCAGTTCCGACCAACCGATCGGCGCCGGCAGCAATTGCATGCGCTCTGCCGCCTCCGCGCATTCACGGCCGGCGGCGTCGAAGAGCGCCGCCTTGATCACCGACGTGCCGATATCCAGACCGAGATACATGATGCCTCAACTTGACGAGAGATGTAGTCAAGTTATGCCGCGCGCGCGGGCATTTCTCAAGTCCTATATGAGCTTGCCGGGACGGTTGCCAGTCTGCACGCCGTTCTTGATCACTGCACCGCCATTGACCCAGACATGCGAAATGCCTGTAGGAAGTGCGGTGGAATTGGCGAATGTGGCATTGTCGGTGATCGCATCGTCGAACAGCACGAGATCTGCGGCAAGGCCGGGACGGATGAGGCCACGATCACGCAGTTGGAAACGTTGCGCCGCCACCGAGGTCATGCGCCGCACGGCATCCTCGATGCTGAACCATTTTTTGTTGCGCCTGAGCGGTCCGGCAATGCGCGGAAACGTGCCGAAGGCACGCGGATGCGGCTTCGAGCCCGGCCGCGGCAGACCGTCGGAGCCCGCCATATAGAGCCGGTTGCAGCAGGCATCATGGAGATCGATCTCGTCGAGTTGAAAAAGGATAATGCCGGTCTGGCCGGAATCCTCTTCGATGAAACGCAGCATCAGGTCGAAGGGCGTCACGCCAAGCGTGCTGGCTGCCTCGCGCATGTCGCTGCCTTCTAGATGCTTCAGGTCCGCGACCCCGATGGCGGAGAGCCGCACATTCTCCCAACCGATGAGAAACACCTTGCTCTGGCCTGGAAAGGCGGTGCTGCCATTTTCCACCCAGTTGCGAATGTCCGACAGCTGGTTCGGATCGGCGAGCCGCGCCCTGAGCCCTTCGAGCCCGCCATCCATGGCGGCAGGCGGCAGGAGTTGCAGGAGCCAGGTGCTGCCCGCTGGATAGGGATACATGTCGAAGGAAATGTCGATGCCTTCGGCGCGCATCGCCTCCAGCCGCTCGATGGCTCTGGGGATCTGCCCCCAATTCGGCTGACCGGCCGATTGCAGATGCGACAGCAGTCCTGCCGTGCCGGATTTGCGGAGCAGGCCGCCGAATTCGTCGATCGCGTCGAACAGGCCGGCCTCGTAGCTGCGCACATGGGCGGCCAGAAGCTTGCCATGCGCCTGGCATGTCCTCGCCAAGGCAACCAATTCATCTTCGTCGGCGAAGGCGCTCGGCGGATAGACGAGGCCGAGCGACAGGCCGCAGGCACCTTGCTGCAACTGTTCCGCCAGCAAGCCGCACATGTGCTCGATCTCGTGGCTGTCGGCGGGGCGGCGGTCACAGCCCATGGCGGCGAATCTGAGCGCCGCATGGCCGACGAGCGAGACGACATTGAGCGCGACGCCCTCGCCTTCGAGCGCCTGCCTGTAGCCGTCGAGATCGGCGAAGATTTCGCTGTCTCTGGTTTCACCGAGCAGGCCGGAAAAATGTTCACGGAGCATGCCGGCGGAAGATGGTGTCGAGGGGTAAAGCGAGAACGAGCAATTGCCGACGACGATGCTGGTGACGCCCTGGAACGCCTTTTCCGGGCGCTCACGCTCACGCAGGAAAATCAGGTCGTCATGGCAATGCGCATCGATGAAGCCCGGCGCCAGATAGCGCTCCGCAGCGTCGACGACTTCAGCATCTGGACCGGCCTGCAAACCATAGCCGATCCGGGAAATCGTGTTGCCGGAGATGATCAGGTCGCCGCGATACCACGGCGCACCGGTGCCGTCGATGATGCGGGCATTGCGGATCAATGTCTCCGGCATGGCGCTCTCCGATCAGACGGCTGCGACGGCGGTCATCTCGACGCGCAGATCCGGATCGGCAAGCCTGGCTTCGACGCAAGCGCGGACCGGCGGGTTATCCTTGTCGATCCAGTTGTCATAGACTGAATTCATCGCCTCGAAATCGGTGATATGGGGCAGGAAGACATTGACCGACAGTAGCTTCGACTTGTCCGTGCCGGTTTCCGTCAGCAGCGCGCCGATCTTCTCCAGCACGTCCAGCGTCTGGTCTTCGATGGAACCCTTGCGGTTGTTGGCCACCAAGCCGGCAATATAGACGGTGCCGGCGTGGACGACGGCCTGGCTCATGCGCGGGCCCTTCTGGTAACGGTCGATCATGGTTCTTCCTTTGCTTCTTGGGAGTGCTGAGATCAGCCGAAACGGGTGGGATAGGCCGCCGTGACGCGATGGTCGACGTCGAGGCCATAAAGAATGGCGTGGCGGTCCAGGCAGGTGCAGGGATGCGAAATGCCGAATTCGATGACGTCGCCGATCCGCACGTCCTCGTGCCCACTGAGATCGACGAAAGCGTGCTGGTCGTTGAGCTTGGTCACGGCAGTGCCGCTCAGATCGATCTTGCGCGCACCGTCGCGGTAAAGCGCCAGCGGTCGCGGCAAGCCCTGGTCCATGGCGACATCGCGAAGCCCCATGCCGCAGATCGCAAGGCCGGTTTCCGGCCGCGACAGAACCTCGGCCCAGACGCGTAGCGCCGGCTTGAACGTCGTGCCCGCGCTCGCCACGGAGCCATCGGGATCAAAGCCCTTACGGCTGTCGAGCGCGGCAAGCCCCCGTTCATACGTGCCATGGTCATGGAAGAAGATCGCGCCACTGCGCAGGACGATCCTGGCATTGCCGTCGCCGGCAAGCGCCGGCTTCAATGCCCTCACGACGCGATCGAAAAACACCGAGCCGCCGGCGGTGACGATCAGCTTGCGATCCGACCCGACCTTTTGGCGCACGGTCCGATAGAGCTCCACCGTCTTGGCCATCAGGCCATCGATACGCTCCAGCGTCTCTGCAGGGTCGGCTGTCGCCGCAGACCCTTCATAGGCAGCGATCCCTGTCAATCGGAAGTGTTCCGTCTCATGCAGGAGCACGTAATCGACGATGTCCATAGCCGCCTCCACAGTGCGACTGCCGGCGCGGGCTGCCCCGAGTTCCGGCAGAAGACCCAGCATTGGCAAATCGCGCCGACCTTGCCAGGCGGCTTGCAGGGTCTGTGCCAGTGCGATGGAGTCGACAAAAATATGGATTTCCGCATCGGGATATCCAGCGAGCAGCGCTGCCAGGCGTTTCGCCGCAGAGGCGCCACCCACCTCATTGGCGAGGATCAGCCGCTTCTGCCCGGCCTTGAGCATGACTGAGGCCTGGCGGATATCGGCCACTGTCGTGCCCCAGGCGCCGCCCTCGACCAGTTGCCTGGCCAGCGCCGGAACCATCGGCGTCTTGGAATGCGGCGCAATCTCCAGTCCGTGGCTGCGGACATAGCGCATCATCGCCTCGATATTGGCTGCAAAGGCATCACGGTCGAGCGAAATCAGCGGCAACGACATAGCACCATCATAGGGCTGCCAGCCCTGAGCGGCGACATCGTCGATCGAAACCGGCCCATGGCCGGCCGGAAAGCCACGGATACGATCATCGAGCATGGCGAAGGAAAGCGAGAGATCAGACATATGCAGATACCATCATCTTGAACGGGCCTCGCGGCCGGAAATCAACAGCAGCGCCAGGATCAGCGTGCCGAACATGATGCTGCGCCAGCCGGCCGAGGCATTGACCACGGTGATCAGCGCCGTGGTCGTGACCAGCAGGATCGCGCCGGGTATCGTGCCGGCATAGGTGCCGCGACCGCCGAGGATCGAGGTGCCGCCAAGCACGACCGCGGCGATAGAGGTCAGCACATAGGGTTCGCCAATGCCGACATAACCTTGCTGGTTCATACCGAGGATCAGGATGCCGGATATCCCGGCGAAGAAGCCGGACAGCGCATAGACGATCAAAGTGTGCCGGGTGACGCTGATGCCGGAAAGCCGGGCGGCAAGCGGGTTGGCGCCGAGCGCCAGGAAACGGGCGCCGATCGGCATGCGATGGATGAGCACGATGACCGCGATCGAGACGATCGCCCAGAGGATCACGCTCGCCGAAATGCCTGATGGACGCGCCTGACCGAGCCAGATCACTGCCGCATTGGTGACCGACACCGCGCTGCCGCCGGCAACGATGACCAATAGTCCCTGCAGAAAGGTCGCCATGGCGAGCGTCATGATGATCGGCGGCACGCCGAGGAAAGCAGCACCAGCGCCATTGAGAAAGCCGATCAGCGTGGCGATCGCCAGGATGACCGCGATGCCGACAAGGCCGGTGGCATCGAAACCCGGCGACAGCAGCGGCAGCAGGATCGCCGTCACTGTCATGATCGTGCCGGCGGACAGGTCGATGCCGCCCACCAGGATCACCAGCGTCTGGCCGGCGGCGACAATGCCGATGACAGCGGCGAGTTCCATCAGATAGCGCAGATGGCCGAACGAGCCGAAGCCGCGCAGGCTGAAACTGGCGATCACCAGGACCAGCACGACAAGGATGAGCGTCAGCAGCGGCGGATTGCGCATCAGCCTGGACAGGGCGTTCATCGTCTTCTCCACCGTGCTGCGAGATTGGGAATGGCGACAGCCCCGACGATGATCAGGCCCTGCGCGACATATTGCGCCACCGGCGGAAAACCCATGAAGAACATGACGTTGATCATCAGCGACAGGATCAGGCTGCCGCAGATCGCGCCGCGCATCGTTCCCTTGCCGCCGAGGAAGCCAACACCGCCGAGCACCGCGCCGGCAATCGAGTTGAGCGTGAAGGGGCCGCCGATCACCGGATCGCCCGAACCGGTCTGCGCGGCGACGAACACGCCGGCCAGCGCCGTCAACAGGCCAGAAATGGCAAAGGCCGTCAGCTTCACCCGGTCGACCGTCACGCCGGAGCGATAGGCGCCGACCGGATTGTCGCCCGCGGCATAGATGCCGAGACCGGTCGGCGTCAGCAGAAAAATCTTCCAGGCGATCAGCACCAGCACGAGCAGCATGAAGGCGACGGGCGTGTTGCCGGCGAGCAGATCGGAGAACCAGGTGGGGATGAAGCCGCCGGGCCGTGGGAGGATGAGCAGCGCGATGCCGGTGATGATGAACGAGCTCGCAAGAGTGACGATGATCGCCGGCAGCCGGAGATAGGCGACGACCGTTCCCATCAATGCCCCAAGGATCAGCCCGGAAAATGCGGCCGCGACGATGCCGCCAGGCGTGCCGAGCGGTCCGCCCATGGTCGTCGCAGCGATCACGGCGCCGAGGCTGACCATCGGGCCGATCGCCAGCGAAATGCCGCCATTGAGCATCAACAGCGCCTGCGCCAGGGTCACGAGCGCCAGCGGGAACCAATTCTGGCTGAACTTTGAAAAGCCCTCGACGCTCAGGATGCCCGGCGAGAGGAAGACATAGAGCGCGATAAGAGCTGTGACGACGATATAGAGTCCCGGCAGTCCGCGATTGCGGCGTCCCTGGACGGCGAGATAGAGATTGCCCGATGCACTGGTCATGCTGCTTCGCTCCGGGCGAGGCCCATGGCTGCGCCGACGATTGCTTCCTCGCTGGTGGCGCCGCGTTCCAGGCTACGAACAACTCGTCCCTCACTGAACACCAGCACCCGGTCGCAGAGATGCACCAGCTCCGGCGTGTCCGAACTCAAGAGGATGACCAGCTTGCCCTCGGCTGCAAAACCCTGCAGCATCAGGTAGATTTCCCGCTTCGTCTCGATATCGACGCCGCGGGTCGGATCGTTGAGCAGCAGGATCGATGGCGCTTTGGGCAGCCACTTGGCCAAAGCCACCTTCTGCTGATTGCCGCCCGACAGCGCCTGCACGGCGCGGCTCGTATCCCCCTTGATGCTGAGCCGCTGTGCCAGGCTGCCGACCAGACTCTCTTCCGCCGGGCGGTCGCGCAGACCGTTCTTCATGTTCTGCCCCAGCGACGGCAGCAGCAGATTGGAAGCAATGGAATGGGTGAGCACCAGGCCTTCCTTCTTGCGATCGGCCGGCACATAGGCAAGCCCCAGCGCATTGGCCGATCCGACCGAGGTCGCGAGACCCGCACAACCGCTGATCTCGGCCCGCTGGGCGGAGGCGGGAATGGCGCCGTAGAGGCCGAGCAGGAAATCCTCCTGCCCCTGCCCGACAAGGCCGCCGATGCCGACGATCTCGCCGGCGAAGGCGGAAAAATCCACATCGCGAACAATGCCTGCGGCAAAGCCGCTGATCTCGATCCGCCGCTCGCCGCGCTGGCGCGGTTGGTGCGGCGGAAACAGATCGCCTGGGTCGCGCCCGACCATCAACCGCACCAGGCTTTGCCCATCGATGCCGGCGAGGCTTTGGTCTGCCGTCACCACACCGTCCTTCAGGATCGTCACATGCCCGCAGAGCGACCGGACCTCGTCCAGCCGATGAGAGATGTAGAGAATGGCCGTCCCCTTGGCGGCAAGGTCGCGGACAAGGCTGGAAAGCACACCGGCCTCATGCGCCGACAGCGACGAGGTGGGTTCGTCGAGGATCAGCACGCGCGGCTTGCGATAGAGCGCCTTGGCGATCTCTACCATCTGCCGCCGGCCGAGCGCCAGATCGCCGACCGGCATATCCAGCGGCTCGGTCAGACCGACCAATGCGCAGGCCTCGGCGGCGCGATCGCGCAAAACCCTGTAATCGATGAGGCCGAGGCGCCGCGGATAGGCGCCGAGGCCGATATTTTCGGCGATCGACAATTCGGCCGCCAGGCTGAGCTCCTGCTGCACGACGGCGATGCCGGCCGCGCGCGCCGCCTTGGGGTCATAGCGGCCGGCCGGCTTGCCGTCGATCAGCACCTCGCCGCCATCCGGCAGCAAGGCGCCGGAGATGAGATTGATGAGCGTCGATTTGCCCGCGCCGTTCTCGCCCAGCAGAGCATGGATCCTGCCGGGCACAAGGCTGATGCTCACACCCTTGAGCACGGGATTGCCGAAGAAGCCCTTGGACACGGCACGGGCTTCCACCACGGGCAGACGAACGCTCATCATGGTACCTTCATCATTCGGACCGAGCAGGTTCCGGAAAAGTGTTCCACGGTTTTCCGACAAGAACCTGCGACAAAACAAAGGACTAAGCGGATGAATCGTTGGCTTGCCAACGAAAGTCTGCTTGGTCGAACTTACTGCGCCAGCAGCTTGTCGAACAGCGCCTTGTCATAGTCCGAATAGATATAGCCGTCGGCCGGGAACTTGTCGGCGCGGGCGAGGTAGCTGTCGATGTTCGAATTATCGATCACCGGCAGCGGCACTTTCACGAAGGCGGGAACATTCTTGCCCTGCAGCGCCTGAACGGCGGTGTAGACCGAGAGCGCGCCGAGCCAGTTCGGCTGCATCGTCGCCCAGCTCTTGATGCCCTTCTGTTTCCAGAGTTCGAGGAACTGACGGGCATTTTCACCGGTGATCGGCACTTGAGTACGGCCCTGGCGATCGAAAGCCATGATCGAGCCGGCCGAGAGCGCGCCGCCAAGCGACAGCACGCCGTCGATCTCAGGATTGGCGAACAGCAGGTTGGTCATCGCTTCTTGGGCCGGGGCGACATTGTATTCGGTATTGGTCTCGGTGATGATCTGCAGGCCCTTGTTGGCATCAAGTACCGGCTGCGCGCCCTTGCGGCGGTCGTCGCTGACCGAAATGCCGGCCGGGCCGTTCATGATGATGATCTTGCCCTTGCCGTGCAGTTGCTCGACCAGCCACTTGGCCGCCGCAGTGCCCCATTCGTTGGAGTCAGTGTTGATCTTGGCGGTCAGTTCATTGGTGTCGACGAGACTGTCGAAATTGACGACGGCGATGCCCTTGGCGCAGGCGTCGGCGACCACGCGGTTGAGCGCCGTCGACGAACCGGCCTCGATGATGATCGCGTCGAGATTGGCATCGATCATCGATTGGATCTGCTGGATCTGCGTCTGGGCATTGCCCTGCGCATCGGTGATCTTCAAATCCTTGACGAGGCCGGCCTTCTTCAGTTCATCGACTTCGGCGGTGATCGTGCCTTCGGTCTGCTTCATCCAGGTGGGCACGGAATAGATATTGGCCCAGCCGACTGTGTACGGCGCCTTGCGGTCGCCCTTGATGCATTTCGCCGCCGCTGCGGCCTGGTCGGCGACGCCGGTGACGGCGAGCGCCAGCATGCCGACGCCGGCCATAAGGGCGCGGCGGCTCGAAAGAAATTTTCCGATCTCCATTTTCATCGTTTCGTTCCCCATTTTTGATTTCGCCGACTTGATCAGCGCGTTGATTTGCTCTATGTCCAATATATTGGACGTTTGATCATAATATTGGACAAGCGGACTATCATGCAAAATCGAGGCGCTGGCAAGCCTGTTGCCAAAATTTTTAAGCTGCGCCAAAACACCGGGAATACCGGCTTGAAGGACGATGAAATGGATGCGGTGAACGATGAGGCGATTTCGAAACGGGCGCGCGGCTTGGACCGGGCTTTCGAAATCCTGGAATTCCTGCGGCTGAGGCAGGGACCGGCCAAGCCGAACGAGATCGCCGCCCAGATCGGCGCGCCGCGCTCCTCGGTCTATGAACTCGTCAACCTGCTGCTGCGCAACGGCATCGTCGAGTATGCCGGCGGCGAGGGCCGCATCTATCTCGGCCGCAAACTCTATTTCCTAGGTGCTGCCTATGAGAACCATTTCGACTTCATGCGCGAATGCGACCGCATTCTCGAGCATCTCGCCGCCGAGACGCGGGAAACGTCGCAGTTCTGCATGCTTGACGGCAACAAATATGCGGTCATGCGTATGCGCGAGGGTGCGCGTCCCTTCCGCATCTCCGCCGATGTCGGCCGACCGGTGCCGATCCCGTGGACAGCCTCGGGGCGCCTGCTCGTCGGCCATATGAGCGACGCCGAAATCCTCGATTTCATCCCCAAGGACGACTTCCACCTGCCGAACGGCGAATGGCTCGAGCCGGAAAAATTCATCGCCGAGGTACGCGGCGCGACCGAGGCCGGTGAATTCACCTTCAACAGCATCGTCGACAGCTTCACTCACTGCTTCGCCGTGCCGGTCAAGGACATGGATGGCAAGGCAATCGCGACGCTCTGCCTCGTGGCACCCCGCGATGACGGCCTCAAGCACCGGCAATCCTATCTCGACAGTCTCAAGCGGGCTGCAAGCCAGTTGCATTACAATAGCGGTCAGGACGGATGAAGATCACCGAGACGCTGCATCTCGTGCTCAGCGGCGCCAGCGGCTTCGATCTCAGCGATGCGCTCGACTGCAACGTCTTCCTGTTCACAGATGGCCGCGCGCACCACATTTTCGACGCCGGCGCCGGCCGCGACGTCGATGCATTGGCCGAGGCGATGCATGCCGGCGGCCTCGATCCGGCCGGCCTGAAGACCCTGCTCCTCACGCATGGCCATGCCGATCATTCGGGCGGCGCCGCAGCCCTGATCGCCCGTTTCCCCGGCCTGACCGTGGTTTCGGGACAGAGGACCGCAGAGATTCTCGCTGCCGGCGACGAGCGGCTGATCAGCCTCGATCGGGTGCGCGGCAAATTCTATCCGCTCGATTATCAGTGGCGTGCGCCGAAGGTCGACCAGGTGCTGGGCGATGGCGAGACCATGACGCTCGGCCCAATCACTGTTACCCTCTACGAGACGCCCGGGCATAGCGACGACCATTGCTGCTACCTGGTCGAGCAGGGCGGCAAGAGAAGCCTGGTGGCGGGCGATGCCTTGTTTGCCGGCGGCAAGGTGATCTTGCAGGACATCGAAGATTGCAGCGTATCGAAGACGCTTGCGTCGATCCATCGGTTGAGCCAACTGGATTTCGAACAGTTCCTGCCGGGACACGGCCGCTTTTCATTGCGCGATGGCAAGCGGCATGTCGAAGCCGCCCTGCCCTATGTCGAGGCCGGCGCCCCGCCACCACAGCTATAGCCGCTCGGCAAGCGCCACCAGCATTTCGGCCCCACGAGCGACCTCGTCCATATCGACATATTCGCTGATAGCATGCGCCTCCTCGATCCGACCGGGGCCGAAGATCACCGTCGGCGTGCCGGCGCGGGTGAGCTTGCTGGCATCCGAGCCGTAGGGCACGCCGATCACCTTGTCCGAATAACCGGCCTCGCCGACGATCGCGGCGAGTTCGCGCACGATCCGCGCGTCGTGCGGCACCTCCATCGAAACCGAATCGATGAACGACGGATGCATGATGAACCGGGCGCCGTCACTGCGTGCGTCGGAAAATGCCGCGACCACCGCAGCGATCTCGTTCCAGGCATCCTCGCCCGTCTGGTCCGGCAAGGTACGAAAATCGAACGTCAGGTGCGCTTGCGAGGGGACGCTGTTGGCGCCCTCGCCGGCCTGCATCAACGTGCAGGTCAGCGTCCGCCGGCCGAGTAGCGGGTGTTCGCTCTCCGTCGAGGCCATGTATTGCTTGAGGTGGATCACGAGATCGGCGGCTGCGAGGATGGCATTGACGCCTTCTTCCGGCCGCGCCGAATGGGCGTTCTTCCCCTGCACTTCGATGACGAAGCGGATGACGCCCTTGCAGGCGCTGACCACCTGCAAGCTGGTCGGCTCGCCGGCAATGCCGAGATCGTAGCGGCCATTTGTGCGGATGTGATGCTGGACGCCCTTGAACGTCACCTCTTCGTCGATTGCGGCGACGAATGTGAGGTCGCAACGCGAGCCACGACGACGCACTTCGCGCATCGCCAGCATGAACATGGCAAGGCATCCCTTGTCGTCGACCGCGCCGCGGCCATAGAGCTTCTCGCCTTCGATGCGCGGCGTAAACGGTGCCTGCATGCCATCCACCTGCACAGTGTCGAGATGGCCTTCCCAGATCATGCTCGGCGCGCCCGCTTGGCCTCTGATACGCGCAATCACATTAGGCCGCCCAGGCAGCACCTCTTCGAGCGCCCCCTCGATGCCGGCCTTGCGCAGCCATTCGGCGACAAAGGCCGCTATGCGCGCCTCGCCGAACCACTCCGTCGGCAGATCGGATTTCTGGAATGCTGGATTGATGCTGGGGATGGCGACCATGTCGCCGAGCAGATCTGCGACGTCGTCGCGGCTGATTGTGTCCGGCGCCATGATGCCTTTCCGGTGATGCGAAGCAATTGCCGATGCTTAACGGATCAGGGTCCTCACGCCAAGGCCGTGACAGGGACCTCAGAGAGCAATCACGTCCGGTCAGTACGGCAATGCGATTTCGTCCTTGACCGGTCCGATGACAACACTCGTCTCGATGCCGAAGACGCCGGGCAGTTCAGAGAGGACGGTGCGCAGAAAATTGTTGTAGGTATCCATGTCGGTCATCCGCATTCCCAGCACATAGTCATGGGCTCCGGTGACGAGATTGCAGCTGGTCACCTCCGGCAGCCGGCGAACGCGATCCTCGAAGTCGGCAATGGTCGGACGGTCGCGGCTTTGCAGCTTGATGAAAACATAGAGCTGGAGGCCAAAGCCACAAGCTTTCATGTCCACATCCAGCGTATAGCGGCGGATGACGCCCTCCTCTTCGAGCCGGCGAATGCGCCGCCGCACCGGGGTCGCCGATCTGTTCACCCGCTCCGCCACCCGCTCGACGCTTTGCCGTGAGTCCTGGCTCAACACTTGGAGGATTTTGACGTCTGTTTCGTCTATCATAGTCATTATCCACTAATAGCTTCATCATTTTGGCCAAAACAAGTGGGATTCTTTCAAAGCCGGCGCAGATAATCACCGACAAACCCAAAAGCAGGAGGTTACCGTGGCAAAGAACTTTCGTCGGACACATATCGACGGCCATCCGCTGCATCCGTCCACCCAGATGACCGCGTTCGGCTATGATCCCTCCCTGTCCGAAGGTGCCGTCAAACCGCCGGTCTTCCTGACCTCGACATTCGCCTTTTCCAGCGCCGAGGAAGGCGCGGAATTCTTCGATGTGGTGGCGGGCCGCAAGCCTGCCCCCGAAGGCATGGGCGCCGGAGGGCTCGTCTATTCACGCTTCAACCATCCGAACCTGGAAATCGTCGAAGATCGCCTGGCGATTTATGACCATGCCGAAAAGGCGCTGGTGACATCTTCAGGCATGGCAGCGATCAGCGCCGTCGCCCTGGCTTACCTGAGACCGGGCGACGCACTGGTACATTCAACGCCGCTGTACGGCGGCACGGAGACGCTGTTCCGCAAGGTCTTCACCCAATGGGGGATCAAGCCCATCCCGTTCGTCGATGGCACCGAGGACGAGTCGCTGGTCTACATGCTGGAAAAGGCCGCGCGTCACGGGCCGGTGAAGATGGTCTATCTCGAAACGCCCGCCAATCCGACCAATGCGACGATCGATCTCCAGACGATCCGCCACACGGTGGACGATTGGTCGCGCGCAAGCGGCCAGAAGCCGATCATCGTCTGCGACAACACGATGCTCGGACCAGTCTTCCAGACGCCGCTGGATTTCGGCGTCGATATCTGTGTCTATTCGCTGACCAAATATGTAGGCGGCCATTCCGACCTGGTTGCCGGCGGCATCACCGGTTCACGGCAATTGCTGGCGCCTGTGCGGCAGACCCGGTCAGCCTATGGCTTCCAGCTCGATCCGCATTCATGCTGGATGCTGTCGAGATCGATGGAAACCCTGGCACTCAGAATGGAGCGGGCCGCCGATTCCGCTGGCAAGGTTGCGGCCTGGCTGGCGCAAAACCCCTTTATTCCCGCCAGTGTACTGCACGTCGACCACGACATGTCGGAGGCGGAAAAGTCGGTGCATGGGCGCCAGTGCTCAGGCGCCGGGTCAACCTTCTCCTTCGTCATCCGCGACGACCGTGCACTGGCCTTCCGCATCCTCAACAACCTCACGATCTTCAAGCTGGCCGTCTCGCTCGGCGGATCGGAATCGCTTGCCTGCCACCCGGCGTCGACGACTCATTCCGGCGTTCCGATCGAGGCACGCAGCCAGACGGGCGTGACCGACGGACTGATCCGACTGTCGGTCGGGCTCGAACATCCCGACGATCTGATCCGCGATCTGGAACAGGCTTTCCGGCGCGCGGTGTCGGGGGTGGAGCCGACGGCAGTCAAGGCCGGATAAAGGGATAGGCATCGCCATTCCGGCCTCGTCCTGCTTGCAAGGCCGGCGGGATGGACGGGTTGCCGACGTTATAGGGGGTTCGCCCGGTCATCCTCGAGCCACTTGGCGAAGAAATAGACGATCTGCCGGTGCCACCAGGTCCAATCATGGCTGGCGTCGGCGCCCCAAAAATCCACCCAGGCCGGAATGCGCTTGTCCCGCAGCACGGCCTCGAGGTGACGGGTATCCTCGATCATCTGCTCCTCCCAGGCGCCCTGGCCGCAGCAGAAGAACAGGCGGCGCGATCGAATGCGATCGAGCAGGGCCTCGTCGTTCAGCCCGGCCAGATAATCCACCGGCGAGTTGAAATAGACCTGGCCGTCCAACGTTGCGCCGAAGAAATGCCGCGTGGAATAGACGCCGCTCAGTGCGATGACGCCGGCCACCCGCTCGGAAAATCGAAACTGGAAGTTGCTGGCGTGAAAAGCGCCCATAGAACAGCCCGTAAGGATGGGCCTGCGCCCGCCGAGATCGAGGATTTCCGGCAGCAGCTCTTCGCCTATATAGCGGAAATAGGCCTCATGCCGGCCGATGCGGTCCGGCAGATCGGGGCTCTGGGAGAAGAAGGTCTCGCCATCGATGCCGTCGGCGGTCCAGATCCTGATCTCTCCGGCGTCGATGCGGTCGGCGAGCACGCCGATGCAGCCGGAATCTTCATATTGGAAGAAGCGCCCGTTGGATGTGGGGAAAACCAGCACCGGCCGGCCGGCGTGACCATAGACCTTGAACTCCATCTCGCGGCCGAGGTGGCGGCTGAAGCGCTTGTGATAGTCGATTTTCAAAATCTAGCGCTCCACATCCTGGATGAAGCGCACGATGGCTTTCACCTCTTCGAAATCCTCCGAGCGGAACTGGTAGGCGAAATTGCCCATCGCCCGGCTGAACACATCCTCGATCGGCGCGAAATGCACGATCTTGTCGCCATGCGCCGTAAGAATGGCCTGATGGTCATTGACGTAGCGAATATGGTTCTTGCGGCTGGCATAGCCCGTGTAGTAACGCCCGGTAAACGGACCACCGACGGCATTGTTGACGATCATCTGCGCCCATTCGCGATAGACGTCCATGTCATAGGAATAGTTGATCGCATCGGTCATCCAGGCGCCGGGCGGGCGCATGTTGATTTCGAGCGCCACGATGCGCTTGTCCGCCCGGGTCTGGAAGAATTCGATGTGGAAGAATTTCTCACGCAGGCCGAAAGCTTTCACGGTGGCGCGCCCGGCCTTCTCGACTTCAGGATCGACGAAAGGCAGGCAATAGTAGTTGAGATGGGAATTGGTATTCACCACCTCCATGATGCTCTGCTCGAAACGATGGCTGGCAGCGAACACGACGTTGCCGTCGCGGTCGACCAGCCCGTCATAAGTCAGGATGATGCCGTCGATGAATTGCTCGGCGACATAGCCCACCCCGGCCCGTTTGCTCCTCTCGAAGGCGTCGAGCCCCTCACTACCGGTGATTTTCATTGTGTTGCTGGCGCCCGAGCCCTGGTCCGGCTTGATCACGATCGGATAGCCGACCTCAGCGATAAAAGCCTCGACGCCAGCCCGGTTGACATATTTGCGCTGCCGGATCGTCTCGACGCCGGCCTTGTCGAAGAAGCCGCGCATCTTCGACTTGTGCTTCAGGTTCTCGACGAAATCGCGCCTGATGCCGGTGATGTTGAAATCGGTACGCATGCCCGCGTCCAGCTCCAGCCAGTGCTCGTTCAGCGACTCGAAACGATCGATACGGCCCCAGCGATGAATGAAATGGCCCATGGCGCGCAGAACCTGGTCGGCATTCTCCATGTCGGCAATGCGATAGTATTCAGTGAGCACGCCCTCCAGCCTCGGGCCGAGCCGGTCGTAGGGGGCATCGCCGATACCCAGGACAGTGGCGCCCGCCTGCTGGAGGCGGTCGCAGAATTCGGTGCTGTTGGCGGGAAAATGCGGAGAGAAAAACACGAAATTCACGAGGAAACGAACTCCCTGCGGCATGAGGAGACTGGTTCTTGGTTGCCATTGAAATGGCAAAGGAGCGTATGGTCAAGCACTGCAGTGTGGGTTGCAGTGGATGCCGGAGGAAGATCGCCGGGAAGACAATCGACAGAGGCCCGGTCTCAAGGACCATCACTCGATATGCATTTCAGCTAATCGGCAGCGCAATCGTCGCTTTCAAGCCTGGACTGTTTGCCGCAAGAATGATCTCGCCGCCATGCTGGCGAACGATGGTTCGGGCGATCGACAGGCCCAGGCCTGCGCCGCCGGTTTCGGAATTGCGCGACGCTTCGAGCCGGTAAAACGGCGAGAATACCTTCTCGCGCTCGCCTTCGGGGATTCCCGGCCCGTCGTCCTCGATGACGACGGCGAGGTTGGCAGCGCCCCTCTCAATGCGGACGCTCGTCCTGCCGCCGTAGCGCAGGGCATTCTCGATGAGATTGCGGATTGCCCGCTTCAGGCCGTCGGGGCGGCATCGGTAGGTGGTCTTTGTGCCATCCTCGAAAGCAACGTCGTTGCCGAGTTCTGCCAGATCGTCACAAAGGCTGCCCACCAATGCATTGAGGTCGACGACCCTGGTTGCTTCCGAGGTCGCATCGCCCTTGGCAAAATCCAGCGTCGCCTCGGTCATCTTCTCCATTTCATCGATCGTGCTGATCAGCCGGGTGCGCGCCTCTTCGTCAGGAACGAATTCGGCCCGCAATCTCAGCGTCGTCAGCGGCGTCCTGAGGTCATGGCCGATCGCCGCGAGCATCCGGGTGCGGTCCTCGACGAACCGTGTCAGCCGCTGCTGCATGAGATCGAAGGCTTCGCTCAATTGGCGAATTTCGATCGGCCCCTTCTCGGCGAGGATCGGAATCACCTCGCCCCGGCCCATCGCCTCCGCCGACGAAGCAAGCTGCTTCAGCGGCCGCGCGATCAGGCGGGCAACGAAGAAGGCGATCAGGCACAGGAGAAGCGCGGTCACCGCCGTCGACAGGATCGCCTCCGGCCGCCAGATGCCGGCCTTCAGCGGTTTGAAATTGATGGCGTTCAGCCATGTCCCATCCTTGAGCGGCGTGGTCATGGCCATGCCGTCGGCATCCGCGAACATGAAGAATTGCGCCTTGGCGGGCTCCTCCCAGAGTTCGGAATGCAGCGGCTGCCAGCGGAAATCACTGGTATCCTGCTGGTCGAGGGCCGCCAGGAGGTCCTGATGATGCCCCTCGTCAGCACCGTTTGGGCCGCGCATGCGGGAGAGCGGCCGCCTGAGTTCCGCGAAACCATGCTTGGCCCAGGCCTCCGTGTCCATCGGGCTTTCGGTCGAGGTCCAGAAACGGGTGAACACCGTGCCGCTCGCATTGAGGATTTCCGCCCGGGCGGATGGCAGCGAATGATCCGAAAGCTGGGCGATAGCCGATGTCCGGGTGATGAACTCCGAGTGCGCCGCCTCGCGCAGCGCCGCCTTGCGTTCGTTCCAGGAGATCGCAAACGGTACGGTCTGGCCGAGAATGAGCGCAAACAGCAGAAGGAAAATGAACTGCCTGGTCAGGCTGGCGGCAACCCACCTCATCGGACCACCTCGACAATCGTCGTCAGGCTATAGCCGCCGCCCCAATGGGTCTTGATGATCGATGGGCTTTTTGGATCGGGCTCGATCTTCTTGCGCAGGCGGCTCACCTGGTTGTCGATGCTGCGGTCGAAGGGATCGGCATTGCGGCCGATCGTCAGGTCGAGCAGCTTTTCGCGGCTGAGCACGATCATCGGGTTTTCGATCAGCACCTTGAGCAGCCGGAACTCAGCCGTGCTGAGGGGAACGTCGACTCCATCCGGTCCCTGCAGTTCCTGCCGACCCATGTCGAGCTGCCATTGATCGAAACGCACCACCTTGGCGGTAACGACAGGCGGCACTTGCGCCGCCGCAGCAAAGCCGCCACGGCGCAGGACGGCACGGATGCGCGCCAGGAGTTCGCGCGGATTGAAAGGCTTGATGAGATAGTCATCCGCACCGAGCTCCAACCCGATGATGCGATCGGTATCCTCGGTCATCGCGGTCAGGAAGATAACGGGAATGGCGGAAGACTTGCGCAGCTCGCGACAGATGCTCAATCCATCTTCACCAGGCATCATGATGTCGAGGACGATGAGGTCGGGCGGGGTTTTCTCGACCAAGCGCTTCAGGGCCGCACCGCCATCGAGCGCAGTGACACGATAATCGTGCTGGGAGAGATATTGCGCGACCAGATCCCGGATATCCCGGTTGTCGTCGACGATCGCAATATGCTGAGCCACCTGCATGATACCCAATTGAACCTCCTGGTATACTTCTACAGATTGCTGCGGATACAATCACTTGAAAAAATGTATTAAAGTGTAAGCGCAGATGGCCGGCCCGCCAGTCTTGCGACACTTTGATACAATTCGCGTCCCCGCTGGCACACTTCTGCGACAGGCCGCCGCTAATGTCCTTGTGCACTGCAACAGCGACGCGCTTCGTTGCGTCGGTGCATGTCCCTATCAGATGACGGACGAGCATTATGAGAGTGAAATTGGCACTGATCGCACTGGCCGTGCTTCTGGCTGGCTGCAACGACAACCAGAAGGCAGCCAGCAATGCCCCGAAAGGGCTGCCGTCGGTCAGCGTCATCTCGCTGGAACGCAAGTCCGTGCCGATTTCTTCCGACCTCGCCGGACGGACGGTTGCGGTCAACACGGCGGAAATCCGGCCGCAGGTGAGCGGCCTGATCAAGGACCGGGTCTATACCGAAGGCACGGATATCAAGAAGGGCGACCTGCTCTACGAAATCGATCCGGCAACCTATGACGCCGCCTATCAGAGTGCGGTTGCGACACTGGCCCGCGCCAAGGCTGCGCAGGAGAATGCCGAGGTCAAGACCGACCGGCTGAAGAAGCTCGCCGACCAGCATGCCGGCAGCATCCAGGATTACGACGACGCACTCCTGGCGCTCGACCAGGCCAATGCCGATATCGCCGCGGCCAATGCCGCCATCCTGACGGCGAAGATCAATCTCGACCGCACGAAGATCACGGCGCCGATCGACGGCCGCATCGACCGCTCCGCCGTCAATATTGGCGCGCTCGTCACCGCCGAGCAGACGACGGCGCTGACCACCATCCGCCAGCTTGACCCGATCTATGTCGAGGTGACAGAGCCGAGCCAAAAACTCCTGGAGTTCCGCCGTGCGACGAGCAATGGCAGCCTGACGCCGGTCAAGGAACCCGTCGTGGACCTGACGCTCGAAGATGGCTCCGCCTATCCGCATACCGGCAAGCTGCAATTCGCCGAGGCGTCGATCAGCGAAACCTCCGGCACCGTCATTGTCCGTGCGGTCTTCCCCAATCCTGAACATCTGCTGCTGCCGGGCATGTATGTGCGCGCCAAAATCGAAGAAGGCACGATCAGGAACAGCTACCTGGTGCCGCAGCGCGCCGTCGACCGCACGGCGGACGGCGCCGCTGTCGCCAAGGTCGTCGCCAGTGACGGCAAGGTGGCCCAGCGGACGCTGACCATCGACAGGAGCAACGGGACAAACTGGGTCGTCACAGACGGCATCAAGGATGGCGACCAGTTGATCGTCGAGGGCGGCGCCCATGCCGATGTCGGCAAGCCGGTGAAGGCCACCGAGGTCGCCATCAACGACAAGACCGGCGAGATCACGCCGATCGAGGCCAAGGCGAACACGAAGTCCTCGACCGCCGAGCAGAAAGTCCAGGTCTCGGAGCGCTGATATGTCCAAGTTCTTCGTCGATCGTCCGGTTTTCGCCTGGGTCATCGCCATCATCATCATGATGGCCGGCCTGCTCGCCATTCGCACGCTGCCGATCTCGCAATATCCGCAGGTCGCCCCGACGACGATCAAGATCGTCGCCACCTATCCCGGCGCCGATGCCGCGACCGTCGAAAACTCGGTGACCAAAATCATCGAGGAAGGCCTGACCGGCATCGACTATATGGACTACATGACCTCGTCGTCGACGGCCACAGGCCAGGCGACGGTCAATGTCATCTTCACCTCGGACGCCAATCCCGACGTCGCCCAGGTGCAGGTACAGAACAAGGTACAGCTGATCACCAGCCAGCTGCCGCAAGCCGTGCAATCGCAAGGCTTGACAGTGACCAAGGCCGGCACCGGCTTCTTCATGGTCGTCGCCTTCGTCTCGACCGATGACAAGCTCAAGCCCGTCGATCTCGCCGATCTCATCGACAGCGATGTCAACGACCCCATTCGCCGCATCGAGGGCGTGGGCGACACGCAGATCTTCGGCTCCAGCTATGCGATGCGCATCTGGGTCGATCCGCAGAAGCTGGAAAAATACCAGCTGATGGTCAGCGACATCACCAAGGCCGTCACGGCGCAGAACGTGCAGGTCTCCGCCGGCCAGCTCGGTGCTTTGCCGCAGTCGCCCAGCCAGCAGCTCAACGCCACGGTGACGGCGCGCAGCCAGCTGCAGACGCCGGAACAGTTCGGCAATATCATCGTCAAGAGCGAGCAGGACGGCTCGATCGTGCGGTTGCGCGACGTGGCGCGGATCGAGGTCGGCGCCGCCAACTACAACACGTCGGGCGTCTATAACGGCCACTATTCCGCCGGCCTCGGCATCCAGCTGGCTGGCAATGCCAATGCGCTGACCACCGCGGCCGACGTCGTCTCGACGCTCGACGCACTGAAGGCCAGCTTGCCGCCGAATGTCGAAATCCACTATCCCTTCGACACGACGCCCTTTGTCAGGCTGTCGCTGGAGGATGTGGCCAAGACGCTGATCGAGGCCATCGCGCTGGTCTTCGTCGTCATGTTCGTCTTCCTGCAGAACCTGCGGGTGACGTTGATCCCGACGCTTGCCGTGCCGGTCGTGCTGCTCGGCACATTCGGTGTGCTCGCCGTGTTCGGCTATACGATCAACACACTGACCATGTTCGCCATGGTGCTGGCCATCGGCCTGTTGGTCGACGACGCCATCGTCGTGGTCGAGAATGTCGAACGCCTGATGAGCGAGGAAAAACTCAGTCCGCGGCAGGCGACGATCAAGTCGATGCAGCAGATCAGCGGCGCTCTGATCGGTATTGCCACCGTGCTGTCGGCGGTGTTCGTGCCGATGGCCTTCTTCCCGGGCTCCGTCGGCATCATCTACCGCCAGTTCTCGGTCACCATCGTTTCGGCCATGCTGCTCTCGGTGCTGGTCGCCCTGACCTTCACGCCTGCGCTCTGCGCCACCTTGTTGAAGAAGGTGCCTCACGGCGAAAAGAAGGGCATCTACGGTATCTTCAACAAGATTATCGGCGGCGCGACCAACGGCTATGGCCGGACGACCGATGTCGTCGTCCATCGCGCCTTCCGCTTCTCGATCCTGTTCGTGCTGGTCGCTGTCGCCGCAGGCTTCCTGTTTGTCCGCCTGCCCACCTCCTTCCTGCCGCAGGAAGACCAGGGCCGCCTGCTCGTCGCCGTCAACCTGCCGGCCGGCGCCACTGCGACGCGCACGACCAAGGCGCTGAACCAGGTGATCAATTACTTCCTGACCAAGGAGAAGAACAATGTCGACGGCGTCTTCGGCAGCGTCGGCTTCAATTTCACCGGTCAAGGCCAGAATGTCGCCATCGGCTTCATCGCGCTCAAGGATTTTGAACAGCGAACGGCGCCCGGATCGGATGCGCAATCGATCGCCAAGCGCGCCATGGGCAATTTCTTCCGCACCATCAAGGACGGTCAGGTCCTGATCGTCGCGCCGCCGGCGATCCCCGGCTTCGGCACCTCGTCGGGCTTTGAATTCTACCTGCAGGACACGGCCAATCTCGGCCACCTGAAACTGATGGCCGCTCGCAACCAGGTGGTCAAAGAGGCTGGGCAGGATAGCAAGCTTTCCAGCGTGCGGCCGAACGGTCTCGACGATGCGCCGGAATATTCAATTGATATCGACCAGGACAAGGCGAGCTCGATGAATCTCAGCCTCTCCGACATCGATACGACGTTGTCGAGCGCATGGGGTTCGAGCTACATCAACGACTTCAATCACAATGGCCGCATCAAGCCGGTCTATATCCAGGGCGACACGAATTCGCGCATGCAGCCCGAAGACCTGGACAAGTGGTTGGTGCGCAATTCCAATGGTGAAATGGTGCCTTTCTCCGCTTTCGCCACCGGCAAATGGCGCGTCGGCTCACCCAAGCTCGACCGCTATGACGGCTATCCCGCCGTGCAGATCCAGGGTGCTGCCAATGATGTCAGTTCCGGTGAATCGATGACGGAAATCGCCGACATCGTCGGCAAATTGCCGCCGAGCTACCACATTGCCTGGACCGGTCTGTCGAAGCAGGAAGTGGCGTCCGGCGCTTCGTCCGGCCAACTCTATGCACTCTCGGTTCTGGTCGTCTTCCTGGCGCTCGCAGCCCTCTACGAAAGCTGGTCGATCCCGTTCGCCGTGCTTTTGTCTGTTCCGATCGGCGTGCTCGGCGCGCTGACGGCCGCGACCCTGTTCGGGCAGGAAAACGACATCTATTTCAAGGTCGGCCTGCTGACCACGATCGGCCTTGCCGCCAAGAACGCCATCCTGATCATCGAGTTCGCCGTCGAAAAGATTCGTAACGACGAGCCGCTGTTGCAGGCGACCGTCGAAGCGGCCCGCCAGCGCCTGCGGCCGATCCTGATGACCTCGTTTGCCTTCATACTCGGCGTCCTGCCGCTGGCGATCGCCTCCGGCCCCGGTTCCAAAGCGCAGAACTCGATCGGCATCGGCGTCATGGGCGGCACGATCGCCTCGACCCTGCTCGGCATCTTCTTCATCCCGATGCTCTTCGTCATCACCTGGAAGATCTTCAAGCCGAAGATGAAGCATGCGGAGGAGGAAGCGACCGATCATGCCGTCGCAGCGCCGGCTGAATAGACGCTCAATTGACGAGACGCTTGTCAGAGCCAAGCGCCTCGACCGGCACGCGCCATTGCCGGCTCAGGTCACTCTGGACCTGACATTGTATTTCGGCGCACGCCATATCCCGCTGGAGATGACGTCCTCCACGATGGCCGCGGCTTTCCGGACATCGTCCTTGTCGAGATAAAGCGGGGTGAAGCCGAATCTCATGATATCGGGCGCACGGAAATCGCCGATGACGCCGCGATCGATGAGCGCCTGCATTGCCGCGTAGCCATTGTCGAACGAAAACGACACTTGGGAGCCCCGCCGCTCAGGGTCGCGCGGCGAAGCGAGCGTCAATTGCGGGCATCGCGCCTCCACCTCGGCGATGAAGAGCTCGGAGAGCTCGATCGACGCATCGCGGATGTCTCGCATGTCGACACCCTCCCAGACATCCAGCGCAACATCGAGTACGGAAAGCTGGATGATCGGCGGCGTGCCGACCCGGAGCCGTTCCGTCGACATTGCCGGACGATAGCCGAGTTCCATCGCGAACGGCGCTTCATGCCCCATCCAGCCAGCGAGGGCGGGCCGGACGTCGGAAATAACGTCGGGTCGCACATAGATGAAAGCCGGAGCACCAGGACCACCATTCAGATACTTATAGGTGCAGCCGACGGCGAACTCGGCGTTGGAGCCCTGCATGTCGACCGGCAAAGCGCCGGCGCTGTGCGCCAGGTCCCAGATCATCACGGCGCCAGCTTGATGCGCCTTGCGTGTAATTTCCGCCATGTCGTGAACCCGACCGGAACGGTAATCGACCTGGGTGAGGAGGACCACGGCGACCGTCTCGTCGATCGCGTCGGCGACATCTTCCGGCGCTGGCGTCCGGAGCTGGTAGCCTCCGCCGATTGTGTCAATCAATCCCTGGACCATGTAGAGGTCGGACGGAAAGTTTCCGTTGTCCGACAGGATGACTTTTCTATCCAGCCGCATTTTCAGCGCCGCCGCCAGTGCCTGGTAGACCTTGATGGACAGCGTGTCGCCAGTGGCGACCGTGCCTGCGGGCGCTCCGATCAACCGGCCGATCCTGTCGCCGACGCGCTGCGGCAGCGATATCCATCCGGCGGAATTCCACGCCCGGATCAGCTGGGCGCCCCATTCCTGCGTTATCGTCTTGCTGGCACGATCGACCGCGCCGTTCGGCAACGGCCCGAGGGAATTGCCGTCGAGATAAATCACGCCTTCCGGCAGTTCGAAAAGCTCTTTCTTCGGAAGTTGGTTCTTGCTCACGCTCATAGCTCTCCACGCAGTCGCCAAAGTTCGGGAAATAGTTCGACGCTCAACATTTTCTGCAGATATTGAACGCCCGCGGTGCCACCGGTTCCTCGTTTGAAGCCGATGATCCGTTCCACCGTGGTCACATGATTGAACCGCCAGCGACGGAAATAATCCTCGAGATCAACAAGTTTTTCTGCCAGTTCGTAGAGGGGCCAATAGCGCTCGACATTCTCGTAGACGATCTTCCAGCGGGCCTGCACCTCGGCGACAGGCGCATGCGGCGAGCGCAGTTGCGGCGGCGGCGCACCCTTGTCCGAACCTTCGAGTTCCCGGTAGAGATGGGCGATGACTTCGTCGTAAAAACTCGGCCGATCCAGTTCTTCGGACAGTGCCTTGTGGACCTCGGGCACATGCTGGTGCGGTCCCAGCATGTTGGGATTGCGGTTTCCGAGCACGTATTCGATCATCCGGTACTGGTAGGACTGGAAGCCGGACGATGGACCGAGTGCCTCGCGGAATTTCGTATAATCCGCCGGCGTCATGGTTCTGAGCACGTCCCACGCGCTGTTCAACTGCTCGAATATTCTCGAAACCCGCGCCAGCATCTTGAACATCGCCGGAATCTCGCCAGCCTTGAGGGCCTTGCGTGCGCCGCTGAGTTCATGGATGGCAAGCTTCATCCAGAGTTCGCTGGTTTGATGCTGGATGATGAACAGCAGTTCGTCATGCGCAGTGCTCAGCGGATGCTGCTGGCTGAGAATGCCATCGAGATGCAGATAGTCGCCATAGGACATAGCGTCGGCGAATTTCATCTTCGCCCCTTCGGCGGCGGGATTATAGGGTTGGTTGGACATCAGTTGCTCCTGAGCTTGAAGCGCTGAATTTTCCCTGTTTCCGTCTTGGGCAGCGCGTCGACGAAAACCAGCGCTCGGGGATATTTGTAGGGCGCGATCGTCGCCTTGACGTGGTCCTGAATATCCTTGGCGAGCTCCGGGCCGGGCGCGAGGCCGGGCTTCAACACGACATGCGCCTTGACGATATGACCGCGCTCCTCGTCTGGCGCACCGGTCACGGCGCATTCCGCGACGCTCCTGTGCGACAGCAACGCCGCCTCGACTTCCGGTCCTGCGATATTGTAGCCCGCCGAGATGATCATGTCGTCGTTGCGGGCGGCGAAATGGAAATATCCCTGCTCGTCGCGGATGAATGTGTCGCCGGTGATGTTCCAACCATTCTGGACATATTCGCCCTGCCTTTCTCCCCGCAGATACCGGCAGCCGGTCGGGCCGCGCACGGCGAGGCGGCCGGGCGTGCCGGCAGGCGCTTCCTCGCCATCGGCGCCGAGGACCTTCACCTCGTATCCGCCTACGGGCTTGCCGGTGCATGCGGGCTTATGGTCGTCGAACCGGTTGGTGATGAAGATGTGGAGCAATTCGGTCGAGCCGATGCCGTCGAGCATCGGCTTTCCGGTCTTGGCCATCCATTCGTCATAAATCGGACCCGGAAGCGTTTCGCCGGCCGAGACCGCAGCTCGCAGGGAGGAGAGGTCCGCGCCGCCGTCCATCGCGCGCATCATTGCCCGATAGGCGGTCGGGGCGGTGACGCACACCGTGGCGCGATACTTCTGGATGATATCGACCATGTTCGGCGGCGAAGCGGTTTCGAGAAGGGTCGCCGCAGCGCCGAAACGCAGCGGAAACACAGCCAGGCCGCCCAGGCCGAAGGTGAATGCCAGCGGCGGCGAACCGACAAACACGTCATCGGAAGTGACACCAAGCACTTCTCGCGCATATCCGTCGGCAATGATGAGCAGGTCCCGATGGAAATGCATGGTGGCTTTCGGGTCGCCGGTGGAACCCGAGGTGAAGCCGATCAGCGCGACGTCGTCCTGCGATGTCGGCACGGCGTGGAAGGTGACGGGTTTTTCCAGGGCCAGTCGGTCGAGTTCGGCGTCGTGGTTCCAGGTGCCGTCGAAACCGACCACCGTCTTCAGGTAGGCGCTGGTCTTGGCGCAGATTTGCAGTTCATCGAGCAGGCGGGTGTCGCAGAGCGCATGGCTGATCTCAGCCTTGTCGACATATTTGGCCAGTTCGCCCGCACGCAGCATCGGCATCGTGTTGACGACGACGGCGCCGGCCTTGGTCGCTGCGAGCCAGCAGGCGACCATGGCCGGATTGTTTGCCGAGCGGATCATCACCCTGTTGCCGGGCCTGACGCCGAAATCCTCGACCAGAGCATTCGCCAGGCGGTTGGTCCAGTCCGCCAATTCCTTGTAGGTGCGCCGGCGACCTTGCCCGATCAAGGCGGTGTGGTCGCCAAAACCGCGTGCGACCATGGCGTCGGTCAGTTCGACGCCCACATTGAGCCTGTCGGGATAATCGTAGCCGTCCAGCAGAAGATCCGGCCAGCTCTCCGGCGGCGGCAGGTTTTCCCGGGCAAAGATATCCTCGTGCGCCGATGGTTTTAGCATCCCATTACCCTCCTCTTAAATTGAACCGACCCGCCTATGGCGGTGGTCGCAAACCTTGAACACCTCGCCTCATGCGCTGCCGCCGATCAGTCCTCGGTCGCGCCTAAGGCTTCCTCACGCTCCTCGAGCTTGTCGGTCAGATGGTCGAGCCGCAGGATCATGCCATCGACGTCGTCCTCGTTCAGGCGGGCAAAAATCTCGTCTATCCAGGCCTCGTGCGCCGCGGCGTTGCGGACGAACTCCTCCTGGCCCTTGGTCGTCAGGCGGACGATCAGCGCCCGCCGGTCATTGGGCGGCGTGACGCGCAGCACCAGGCCCTCTTCCGCGAGCTTGTCGACGATGCCGGTGACATTGCCGTTGGAGACGCGCAGCATTTTCGAGATTTCGTTCATCCTGAGGCCTTGCGGCGACCGCGCAAGCGCCGACATCACGTCGAATCTGGGCAGCGTCGAAGAAACATCGTTACGCAAGCGCCTCCGAAGTTCGTCCTCGACATAGCGGGTCGCCTTCAGCAGCCGTAGCCACAGCTTCAGCCTCTTCTTGGAGAGGGGTATCGAACTGTGTTCGATCTGCGGTCGGGCTTTCATGGCTTTCCTCCATCGGAACAAAGGCGCGGATCATGCGCCCGGTTTCCAAGGCTCATCGCTCGCTCATGGCGGCACGCGCGAAAACATGGGCGCACGCGGACCGAAGGCGTAGCGGTTGATCTGCGGCCGATAATATTCGAGCGTCGAAACTATTTCAAGCTTGAAATATGTAGGTTTGAAATTTATAGGTTTAAACTATCTGGCGGATGGAGGAGCCTGATGCTTTGCTTGCGGGAAATCAGCTTCGCGCCACGGCACAGCCCTCTTGCCAACGGCGTGATGCCGACGCATCACGACTTGCCCTCGGATTGGAGTGACGAGATGACGGAAATCCACGGAATCGACTGGGAAGACGCTTTTGCCAACGCCGCCTATATCGCGGGCGGCATGGCGTTTCCGGAAAGGTGGACTGCACTGGCTGACACTTTTCGAAAGCAGGCCTCGTGCGAACTGGACATTGCATATGGCGATGGCCCGCGTGAGCGTTTCGATCTCTTTCGCCCTGCCAGTGTCCCCAGAGGCCTGGCCGTGTTCGTGCACGGGGGCTACTGGCTGGATTTCGACAAATCGAGCTGGTCGCATCTGGCGGGCGGCGCGCTCGCACTGGGCTGGGCTGTCGCCATGCCGAGCTATCCGCTTGCGCCAGGCGCGAGGATACACCAGATGACGCGTGCCGTCGGCACGGCGGTGACACGCGCCGCCGAGCTCGTCGACGGGCCGGTTCGCTTGGCGGGGCATTCCGCCGGTGGACATCTGGTCAGCCGCATGATCTGCGACGACAGCCCTTTGCCAAGCTCAATCGCGAACCGGGTGGAACGCGTCGTGAGCATCAGCGGACTGCATGATCTTCGTCCGCTGCAGCTGCATTCGATGAACGAGCAGCTCGGTCTCGACGCGGAGGAAGCCGTTGCCGAAAGCGCCGCCCTCAGAACCCCAAGGCCCATTTCCGAAGTGATTGCCTGGGTCGGCGCCCGCGAGCGCCCCGAATTTCTCAGGCAATCGGCACTGCTCGTCGAAGCCTGGGGTCGGAAGGGCCAGAATGCCCGGCTTGTCGCCGATCCCGGGCGTCATCATTTCGATGTCATAGAAGGTCTTTGCGATCCCGCCCATCCGCTCGCACAGGCATTTGCCGGCGAATGACGAAAGCAGCCGTCCGTCACTCGATCGAGCTGCCGCAGCTGGCTGCATTGCGCACGGATAAATAGACAGAAGTGTATAGAAATCGGGCGATTTTTGACTGCGACGACACGGCAGCCAGTCGGCTGCCGACCTCATTTGCCGTAAAGATGCACGAACTTCTCAAGTCTTTCGATCTCTTCGGCCTCGGGCTCCACGCCTGAGAAACCGCGCAGGTAGGACCTGACATGCGTAAGGCGGATTGCCTGCGTTTCCTGCACTTCGAGCGTATAGTGACCGATCTGGGTGAAATACAGGATTCGCGCGCGGATGAAGGCATCCTCGTCTTCGTATCCATAGCGCTTGAACATCTTGGACAAGGCTTCCACGCGCTGGTCGTCTGCCTGCCCAACGATGGAACGAACCTTGGGGTCACGGCGGCCCCAGAACCTCACCGCGATGTCCAGGTTGGGATCGAAAAGCTTGGGGTCAACCCAGCATTCGAAGACGTTGCAGATCGCCTTCGTGACCGTGGCAGCGGGCCGCATGGTTCGCTCGATGATCGGACCCGTATTGCGCTCAAGCCAATGGGACAGAAGCTGGTCCTGCAGGTCCTGGATACTGTCGAAGAACCAATAGAAACTCGACCGGGAAACACCGAGCTTCTTTGCCATGACCTGCACCTTGACCTGGTCGATTCCCTCGTTCACCAGCGCCTCTATGGCGAGGCTCAGCCAATCCGCCTTGGTTGATTTACCGCCAGCCGCGTTTTCATCGACCTCCTCATTGGCCTGCTTCGTCGTCGGTACCACCGGTGTCACCATGCTGGTCTCTTGTCGCTCGTGTTTTGCCGGATTCGTCCGCCGGACCAATGTCCCGTATCGCAGATCGTTTTGCAACGCGGTTCCCACCGAACGCTGACTGCGGCCGGAATCATGGACGCCTCCCAGCCGCCAGCAGCGAAATTTTCTATAGACATCATTGTACAGAAAATGTTAAGCAGGCGTCAAGTCAATAAGAGGAGGCTCCGATGGACGACAGCGCCAGGACTGCGAGGAGAGACAGACGGAGAGGGGCTTCCAGCTCATCGTCCGCGGAGCGTCATACGAACTACAATAGGCTGAGGAACACCTTTGCTCCTCAAACAATCTTCTCGGACGACGAGATCGCCAATATCCATGAGACCGCGCTCAGGGTGATCGAGAACCTGGGCATCAAGGTGCTCCTGCCGGACGCCCGTGCTCGCTATGCGGCCGCCGGCGCACTCGTCGACGAGAGCACGCAGATGGTTCGCATCGGGCGCGACATTGTCGAAAGCGCCCTCGCCGCGGCCCCGAAGAGCTTCCAGGCCAAGGCTGGCGCGCCGGAAAGAGATCAAATTTTCGAGCTTGGCACGATGATGTTTCTTGCCGGTTGCGGAGCGCCCAATGTCACCGACATCGACAGGGGACGGCGCGCAGGCACATTGGCCGATTTCGAAAATCTGACGAAGATCGTCCAGAGTTTCGATGTGCTGCATGCCCAAGGTCCCTATGTCGAAGCCCAGGACGTCGACGTCCGTTTCAGGCATTACGCTGTCGCCCGTGTCCAGCTGACGAAATCGGACAAGTTTCCGTTCGTCTATGCGCGCGGAACGCGGCAGGTGGAGCAATCGTTCGAGATGTTGAAGCTGGCGCGCGGCGTCGACGACGCCGCGTTCATGGCCACACCCCACAGCTACACCGTCATCAATACCAATTCCCCGCGGCAGCTCGACATCCCGATGGCAAGGGGCATTATCGACTTCGCGCGATCTGGGCAGATCTCGATCATCACGCCTTTCTGCCTAGCGGGCGCGATGGCGCCGATCAGCGTCGCAGGCGCATTGGCGCTTCAGCATGCCGAGGCGCTCGCGGGCATTACGCTCGCGCAAATCGTCAGCAAGGGCGCGCCTGTCGTCTATGGAAGCTTTTCGTCCAATGTCGATATGAAGTCCGGCGCGCCGGCCTTCGGCACCCCGGAACATGTCAAGGCAACGCTCGGAGCCGGCCAGCTTGCCCGGCATGTCGGCCTGCCGTGGCGCTCCGGAGCGGGTTCGGCTTCGAATACAAACGACAGCCAGGCGGCGCATGAAACGCAGTTCGCACTCTGGGGCTCGGTGCTTGCCGGAGCGACCATCTGCATCCACGCGGCCGGCTGGCTTGAAGGCGGCCTGTCCGTGTCCTACGAGAAGCTGATAACCGACCTGGAGGCCCTGCAGACATTCGCCGAACTCTTCGTGCCCACCTCGGGAAGCATCGACGAGATCGGATATGACGCAATCGCGGATGTCCAGCCGGGAGGCCACTTCTTCTCCACCCAGCACACCATGGACCGCTACAGAACCGCGTTCTACCAGCCCCTGGTCGCCGACCTCTCGAATTTCGGCAACTGGGCCGAGGCCGGCGCCAAGGACGCGACGCGACGCGCCAACGAAATCTGGAAGCGAACGGTCGCCGACCACAAGCCGATAGAGCGTGCCGACGAGATCGACGCCGTCCTGGAGGAATATATCGCGCACGGGACTGCCGCAGGCGGTGCCGAGGCCGAAAGCTAGGGACGACACGGACCGCTCCGACTTTGCCGCGCCGCAGCTTGCCGACGATCCATTTTTCGCACATTTGATGTACTGAAATGTCGCGATTTGCGCTGGCGCCAAACGGATTATGTCTATACAAATAGCCCGCGAAAGGGATGCAGGGGTTTCTGATGAAAAGTCATTATAAGGTCGTGGTCATTGGTGGCGGTGTGGTCGGAGCGGCGACGCTTTATCATCTTGCCAAATTCGGCTGGAACGACACGCTGCTGATTGAGCGCAACGTGCTGACCTCCGGCTCAAGCTGGCATGCGGCCGGCGGCTTCCATGCGCTGAACTCCAACCCGAACGTCGCGACACTGCACGCCTATACGATCGACCTGCTCACCGAGGTCGAGAAGGAATCGGGCGTCAATATCGGCATGCACACGACCGGCGGCATTTCCTATGCCTGCAATCCCGACCGCTGGGACGCGCTGAAAGCCTCTTATCGTGTCTTCCAGTCGACCGGCATCGATGACGTGCGTCTAATCGAGCTGGACGAAATCCTCGAGCGCTGCCCGATCGTCAAGCCGGACGGTATCATCGGCGGCCTCTATGCCGAGCGCGAGGGCCATATCGATCCTTCCGCCGTCGTTCACGCCTATGCCAAGGCCGCCCGCATGCGCGGCGCACAAGTCGTCGAGAAGAACCGGGTCATCGATCTCAAGCAGCGGCCGGATCAGTCCTGGGATGTGGTCACCGAGCAGGGCACCGTCAATGCCGAGCATGTCGTCAATGCCGGCGGCCTCTGGGCCAAGCAGGTCGGCCGCATGGCTGGACTGGAACTGCCGGTTTCACCGCTCGAACACATGTATTTCGTCACTGAAGCGATCCCGGAAGTCGGCGCACTCAAGCGCGAGCTGCCGACCATGGTTGACCTCGATGGCTTCTCCTATCTGCGCCAGGAGCAGAAGGGCATCCTGCTCGGCATCTACGAGCTCGAGCATCGCCACTGGAACATGGACGGCGCGCCCTGGGATTACGGCTTCGACCTGATCCAGGAAGACCCGGAACGCATCGAGCATGAGCTGACGCTATCCTACGAGCGCTATCCGGTGCTCGAAACCGCCGGCATCCGTCGCTGGGTCAACGGCGCGTTTACCTTCACGCCGGATGGCAATCCTCTGGTCGGTCCGGTGCGTGGCGTGCCGAACTACTGGGTCGCCTGCGGCGTCATGGCCGGCTTCATGCAGGGCGGCGGCGTCGGCAAGGCCTTGGCCGAATGGATGATCCACGGCGAGCCGGAAGACGACATTTTCGGCATGGACATCGCCCGCTACGGCGCCCACACCGCCAACCGGCAATATATCAAGGAGACCACCGGCCAGTTCTATTCGCGCCGGTTCGTGATGACCTATCCGAACCAGCAGCTCCCGGCCGGGCGGCCGCTGAAGGTTTCACCTTCCTACGATCAGATGACCGAGGCCGGCGCCCGCTGGGGCGTCTCCTGGGGTCTGGAAGTGCCGCTCTATTATGCGCCGAAGGACTATGTCGAGAACCACACGCTGCGCCGCTCGACCGCCTTCGATATCGTCGGCCGCGAAGTGCTGCACACCCGCGAGAAGGCGGGGCTTATCGATATCTCGGGCTATTCCCGCTATGAAGTGAAAGGTCCGAAGGCGTTCGAATGGCTCGATCGCGTCTTTGCCTGCAAGCTGCCGAAGCCCGGCCGCTCTGTGCTCGCGCCGATGCTGGCGCCGAACGGCAAGCTCAAGGGCGACCTCACCATCTTCAACTGGGGTGACGGCACCTGGTGGATCATGGGCTCCTACTATCTGCGCGAATGGCATATGCGCTGGTTCGAGAAGTTCGCGATGGAAGGCGTATCGGTCACCGACCTCTCTGACGCCTGGGTCGGCTTCTCGCTCTGCGGTCCGCGCTCGCGCGACGTGCTGCAGCGGGCGACGGAAGACGATATCTCCAACGCCAATTTCAAGTTTCTTGCCTGCAAGGAGGTCGATATCGGCCTGGTGCGTGCCAAGGTCGGCCGCATGTCGGTGACCGGCGAGATGGGCTATGAGATCAACATCCCGGCCGCTTATCACCGCACCGTGCGCGAGACGCTGATGAAGGCCGGTGCTGATCTCGGCCTCAGGGATGTCGGCTTCGGCGCTTCGCTCTCCATGCGCCTCGAAAAGAGCTACGGCATCTGGAACCGCGAATTCACGCAAGGCTATACGCCGCAGATGACGCTGTTCGATCGCTTCATCGATTTCGACAAGCCCGATTTCATCGGCAAGCAGGCGGCCGTGGCGGAAAAGGAAACGCAGTCGGCCAAGCAATTGCAGGTGACGATCGAGGTCGACGCTGTCGACGCCGATGCCTCCGGCTACGAACCGATCTGGAAGGACGGCAAGCTGGTCGGCTACGTCACCTCGGGCGGCTATGGCTATACGATCGGCAAGTCGATCGCCATGGCGCTGGTCGACCGCGAATTTGCTGTGCCGGGCATGGAGCTCAAGACGCATATCGTCGGTGACGAACGTGGCTGCCGCATCATCGAGCCGTCGCCCTATGATCCCCTGGGCAAGGTGTTGAGGGCATAGGATGACCCGCCATTACTCCGCCTTCTCCCTTCTCAAGGAAGGCCTCAACAAACAAAAGGGCTGGGAAAAGGCCTGGCGCTCGCCGGAGCCTAAATCCTCCTATGATGCGATCATCATTGGCGGCGGCGGGCACGGCCTGGCGACCGCCTATTATCTCGCCAAGATGCACGGCATCACCAACATCGCCATCATCGAAAAAGGCTGGCTCGGCGGCGGCAATACTGGCCGCAACACCACCACGATCCGGTCGAACTACTTTTATCCCGAGAGCGCCGAACTCTACGAATATTCGATGAAGCTCTACGAGGGTCTGTCGAAGGAACTGAATTACAACATCATGTTCTCGCAGCACGGCGTGTTGACCATGGTGCATTCCAAGGGCGAGATGGAAATCGCCGCCCGCCTGGTCAATGCCATGCAGATCAACGGCACCGATGCGTCACTGGTCGGGGTGGATGAAATCAAGAAGCTGGTGCCGCTCTACGACCTCTCGCCCAGTGCCCGCTTCCAGGTATGGGGTGGCGTCTGGCAGGGTCGCGCGGGCTCCGCCCGCCACGACGCCATTGCCTGGGGCTACGCGCGCGGCGCCGATCGCCTGGGCGTCGACATCATCCAGAATTGCGAAGTCCTTGACTTCATCATCGACAATGGCCGCTGCAAAGGCGTGGTGACTTCGAAAGGCCAGATCCGCTCCGACCGCGTCGGCCTTGCGGTCGCAGGCCACACGTCGCAGATGGCGGCCAAGGCCGGCTTCCGCCTGCCGATCATTTCCTACACGTTACAGGCCTGCGTCTCCGAGCCGGTCAAGCCCGCTCTCGGTTGCACGGTGCTGGCGCCTGCCACAGGCACCTATGTCAACCAGTCGGCCAAGGGCGAGTTTGTCATCGGCGGCGGCATCGATCGCACGCCGTCCTATGCCCAACGCGGCAACCTTCCGCAATTGGAGGTCGTCCTCTCGGGCCTCTTGGAAATGTTCCCGTCGCTCGGCCAATTGAAGCTGATGCGCCAATGGGGCGGCGTCTGCGACGTGACGCCGGATTCCTCGCCGATCTTCGGCGAAAGCCCGCTCAAGGGGCTCTATCTGAGCTGCGGCTGGGGCACGGGCGGCTTCAAGGCCATCCCGGCGGGCGGCGTGATGCTGGCACATCTGCTGGCCACCGGCAAACACCATGACCTGTCGAAGGCGTTCGACCTCGACCGCTTCCGCACCGGCCGGCTGATCGATGAAGCCGCCGGCTCCGGCATTCCGCACTGAGGAGCAAGAGATGCAACAATTCCCCTGCCCCTTCTGCGGCTTGCGGCCCGAGACCGAATTCCACTTCGCCGGCGACCTCGGCAACCTCCGCCCCGAGGGTTTCACGGACGTGAGCGCCGAGACCTGGTCCGGCTATCTCTTCGCCCATAACAATCCCAAGGGCGAGACGAAGGAAGTCTGGAAGCACCTGACCTGCATGGAAGTCTTTGCCATGACGCGCGACACCGTGACTCACAAGGTTGCTTCATCCATGGCGCTGCTGCCGGAGGGAGGGGTTTGATGCAGGCTAGTAGCTTGTCAGTCGTTCACGAGCATTCACCCCTCACCAAGCGCATCCAGGCCCTCGACTTCGTCTCGCGCGGACTTGCTATCCTCTCCCGCAAGGGGAGAGGCAGGGTGCCACGATCGCCGGCCTCGCTTAGGGCAAGGCGGTGCCACAGGCTTTTCCTCGCCCCTTGCGGGAGAGGATACGAAGGCCGGGTGAACGCAGTGAACCCTTGGCCGAAGTTGGTGAGGGGTGAAAAGCCTCAACAACGGTACCTCCGCTTTTTGAGAACTAACATTGCTAAAACCGGAGGCACTCCATGACCGCCTATCGCCTCCCGACCGGCGGCAACATCGACCGTTCGAGACCGCTCACCTTCACCTTCGATGGCCAAGTGGTGCAAGGCTTTGCCGGCGACACGGTCGCCTCGGCGCTGCTTGCCAACAATATCAAGCTCGTCGGCCGCAGCTTCAAATATCATCGTCCGCGCGGCCTCTGGGGTTTTGGCTCCGAGGAGCCGAACGCGCTGATCGATATTTCCGGTCCGGTCTCCGGCTCGGCCAACAGTCGCGCGACCGTCGTCGATCTGGTCGATGGCTTGAAGGTGCGCAGCGCCAACAATGATCCAAGCGCCCGCAGCGACCGCTTCGCCTATTTCGACCGCTTCTCGCGCTTCATTCCGGCCGCCTTCTACTACAAGACCTTCATGTTCCCCGACTGGAGCCGCTACGAACACCGCATCCGCGAGATGGCGGGGCTCGGCCGGCTGGACGAGAAATGGACGTCGCCGAAACGTGCGGCGCAACGCAACGCGCATGTCGACGTGCTCGTGGTCGGCATGGGTCCGGCGGGGCTTTCGACGGCGCTGGCCGCTGCTCTCAATGGCGAAACGGTCATCGTCGTCGACGAGCATTGGCAGGCCGGCGGCGCGCTCAGGCATCGTGACCACGATGCGAAGATAAACGGCTTGCCGGCGATCGACTGGGTCGAACAGACTGTCGCGCGCATTCGCGAAACCGGAGCGACGGTTCTTACCGGCACGACGGCATTCGGCATCTACGACCACCTGATGGTCGGCCTCAACCAGCGGCACAGCGACGGCACGCGCGATACGCTCTGGCGGGTGCGGGCAAAGCGCATCGTGCTGGCGACCGGCGCGATTGAGCGGCCGCTTCCTTTCGCCAACAATGACCTGCCGGGCATCATGTCGGCGGATGCCGGCTTGGCCTATCTCAAGCGTTATGGCGTGGTCGCGGGGAAAAACATCGTCATCGCTACCAACAATTCTTCAACTTTGGAGATCGCTTTTGCCCTCGCAGAAGCGGGTGCGAACGTGACTGAAGTCGACCTTTCTCAAGATCCGCCGCAGATGGACTTAGATGTCTGGCAGAACCTCAGAGTGATTTCCGGGCGCCGTGTTGTCGAGGCTATCGGTAAGTCAGAAATTACAGGGGTCGTGCTCGATGACGGTACCAGCGTGCCCTGTGACAGCCTGCTTGTCTCCGGCGGCTGGACGCCTACGGTGCATCTCTACAGCCAGGCCAAAGGCAAGCTCCATTGGAATGAACGCCTGCAGACTTTCGTGCCAGGTGCCGCAGTCGAAGGTATAGAGGTTGTCGGCGCCGCCAACGGAAAACTGCTACTGCCAGAGATTCATAGGAGCACCAAGGAAGCCACTGACCGCTACACCATCTCCGCCGCCTGGCCGACACCCGGCCAGAAGGGCCGCGTCTGGATCGACTATCAGAACGACGTCACCGCCAAGGATGTCGAACTCGCGGCGCGCGAAAACTTCACCTCGGTCGAACATCTCAAGCGCTACACCACGCTCGGCATGGCGACAGACCAGGGCAAGACGTCGAACCTCAACGGCCTGGCGTTGATGGCGACGATCACGGGCCGGTCGATCCCCGAAGTCGGCACGACCACCTATCGTCCGCCCTTTACGCCGGTTCCGATCGCGAGCTTTGCCGGCCGGCGCTCAGGGATTCTCTTCAATCCCATACGACGCCTGCCTTTGGAGAACGTGCATCGGGATGACGGTGCGACCTTCCAGGAATATGGCGGCTGGTTGCGCCCGGCCTTTTACGGCAAAGGCAACGTCGACGAGGAGATGGCCCGCGAAGCGCTGGAGGCACGGCAGTCCGTCGCTCTGTTCGACGGCTCGACACTCGGCAAGATCGAGGTTATCGGACCGCAGGCGGCCGAATTCCTTGATTTCATTTTCTACAACACCGTGTCGACCTTGAAGCCGGGCAAATGCCGCTATTGCTTCATCCTCACCGAAAGCGGCGTCGTCTACGACGACGGCGTGCTGGTGCGGCTGGCGGACGATCATTTCGTCGTGTCGTGCTCGTCCTCGCATGTCGCCGGCGTCTATTCGATGCTGGAAGACTGGCGGCAGGATCGGTTCGACCGCACCAAGGTTTTTGTCCACAATGCGACGACGAATTACGCAACGCTGACCGTCGCCGGCCCAAAATCTCGGGACTTGGTATCATCAGCGGATCTCGGGATTCCGCTGGACGATGCCACGCTGCCGCATATGTCGATCGCGCATGGATCGTTCCGCGACGAGCCCGTCCGCGTTGCCCGCGTCAGCTTCACCGGTGACCGCTCCTATGAAATCTCCATCCGGTCGGACAAGGCGGAAGGCCTGTGGCGGCATCTCAGGACTGTGGGCCGCGACTTCAACGCCTCATTGCTCGGATCCGAAGCGCTTCTGCTGCTCAGGGCGGAGAAGGGTTATGTGATCGTCGGCAAGGACACGGACGGATTGACCCGCCCAGCCGATCTCGGCCTCGACGGCCCGCTCAAGAACAAGAAGGTGGAATTCCTCGGCAGGCGTTCGCTGATGATGGACGAAGCCCAGCGACAAAACAGGCAGCAGTTTGTTGGCCTTGAGGTCGCGGATGGCGGACCGATGCTGGTCGCCGGCGCGCATGGCGTGGAGCTTGACGATGGCAAGCACCGTTCGATCGGCTACGTGACCTCCAGTTACGCCAGCCCCAATCTCAAGCGACCGATCGCACTGGGCCTGATCGAACGCGGCATCAGCCGTCATGGCGAGGTGATCGACATCCGGCACATGGGTGAGATCCGCAAGGCGAAGATTGTCCAACCCTGTGCCTTCGATCCGGAAGGAGCGCGCCTCAATGCTTGATCTCTCCCAACATTGGCCTCGGACGCCGGACTGGAATCATTCGGTTGAGTTCTCACCCGGCCTTGCTCTGACCACCGTTTTGGGCCTGCGGCAATATCTCGTCTCCGGCAACCTCGATCCCTTCGGCGAGAGCATCGGCGCATTCGGCATGGCAACGGATGAGCGCGTGATTCTCCGCGTAGCGCGCGACCGCATTCTCGCGGTGAATCCCGATAGTGAACTGGTTGCCGCCGGGTGGCATCCTCGGGGCTACGCCATGACCGATGTCTCGGCGATGTATCACGCCTTCGAGCTTTCGGGAGACGATCTCGATGACGTGATCAGCGAAGCCGTGCAGATCGATCCGCGCAACGGCGGTCCCAGCGCAGCGACGATGTTCGCCGGCACGCAAGCCTTCGTCTATTGGAGGGCTGCCGGGCGGCTCCGGGTGCATGTGGAACGACCCTTCGCAACCCACATCGTCAGCTGGCTGCAGAGCCGAGATTAGCGGCCGGATAATAAAGTAACCAATCTCAGATTCAGGCGTGGCGCTCTCAGTCTTGCCCGGTCTCGCCACGCTCGCCTCCAAGGTGGAGGACTATTGATTGATCTCAGGCTCGACAAGCTTCGCCAAGTTCCGGAGCGACTCCTGCCAGCCGAGATAGCAGCTCTCCGCCGGTATGACGTCCGGCACGCCGGCCTGGACGATGTTGAGTTCGGTGCAGCAGGAAACCTTGGTGAGGGTGATCGTGACCTCCATTTCACCCGGGAGGTTGGCGTCATCGAATGTGTCGGTGTAGCGCAGGCGCTCGCCGGGAACCAACTCGAGATAGTTGCCGCCGAAAGAATGACTGTCGCCGGTGGTGAAATTGCGGAACGACATTCTGTGCGTGCCGCCGACGACAGCTTCCAGATGATGCACGGTGCAGGTAAAGCCGTTGGGTGGCAGCCACTTGGCGAGCGCATCGGCCTCGGTGAAGGCGCGATAGACCTTTTCAGGGCTGGCAGTCAGGACACGGTGCAGGCGTATGGTGCTTGGCATGGTCATAATCCCAGTTGTTGATGGTATGGACGAACCCAGGACGCTCGGAGCCCGATCAATCCGACATGGGATCATGCATTTTTGCAAGACCCACCACAGCGAAACCCAATTCCCCGGGCAACTTCGCCTATCGCTTCCAGTTTTAGTCGCGACTGGAAGCTCTGCTAGCCCAATTGCGAGAGCCAGTTTTGTATTTCCTCAGCAAGCAGATCCGGGCATTCTCGATGAGGGGTGTGCCCGACATTCGGCAGGATTTCACAACTCCCCCGCCCTCGCTCGGCAATCCTCAGAGCATGAGCGACCGAACCATATTCGTCTCGCTCCCCATGCAGAGCGAAGAGCGGGCATTGAAGCTTTTGCAGCGCAGGATCCAAAGTCCAGTCGGCAAAACTCGGAGCCAGCCAGGTTTCGATCCAGGCCCTCAGAACCCATTCGGCCTTGTCGCCATGGTATCGGGCCAGGCGCGCCATGTTGTCGCCGGTGGCGAATTCCTGCCGGGCGATCCTGATGCCATCGCATATTCGCTCGTCGACGAAGGCCTGGGCCGCGATCGTGATAACGCCCTGGCACCGCTCCGGAAACGCCGCCCCGATCTCCACGGCCATGCCGCCGCCGACGCTGTGACCGCAAACGACAAAGTCCGACACCGACAGGGCTTTGCAGACAAGCGGTAGTGACTGCTCGGCCTCGGCTCGAATGAAATCCTTCTTCAGCGTGTCAGAGCGAACATCAGACCGGCCAAATCCAAGCCGATCATAGGCAATAACGCGACGACCGACAGTATCCGCAAGACGTTTTGGGAAATCCCTCCAGAGGGCGACCGAGCCGAGTGAATCATGAAGCAGGATCAAGGGGCATGTCGACGTCAGATCGCACGGCGTCCATGATTTGGCAAAGAGCCTTCCACCCGAGCTCTCGATCCAATGTTCACGTTCCTCTATGTCCGCCACGCATGGTCTCCGCCGGAAAAGTCCTCCGGATGAGCAAATGGCGCATGAAGTCCGCCGACGCAATCGGGATCGTCACTTCGAGACGGCAAATCCAGCGATCAACCACGTGACCGCGCGATGTCCACCACATCGACAAGCTGAAACGCAACAGCACAAGCCGTACAGAGTGGGCTTGTGCTGTGATATGCGCGAGCCGGAGCCCTGTTGTCAGTGCTTCAGCACGACCTTACCCTGGGCGCCCGCAGCAAGCGCGTTCTGCGCCTTGCCGATCTCCGACAAGGCGAAGGTGCTGGAAATCGGAATGACCAGCTCTCCCTGAGCGGCATCCCTCAGCACAGCGTCCAGCGTGGCGGCGTCGGTGCGATGGTAGAGTTCCTGGATCGTCACGCGGTTGCCGGCATTCGCGCCCTCGGGAACTTGAACGATGCTGGCGATCTTGCCGCCGTCCCGGACATGCCCGATGAGATTGCCCGCCACCGCATTCGCAGCGCTGATCGCGTAATCGAAGTCGGGGCTGGCTGCCGGCACCGTGATATCCAGCGCTTCACCGGCAAGCGTGCGCGCTTCGTCCAGCCGTTCGGGCCGAACGCCCGCCACCGGTTTGGCGCCGATCTGCTTGAGATACTGGATGGCTGCACGGCCCACGGAACCGAGCCCGCCGGAGATCAGCACACGATCACCGGCCTTGACACCGAGAGCGTCGACCGTTTGCCGACCTGTCAGCCCTGCCTTGACCAGGCCCGCCCCCTGCTCGAAGCTCAGAATTTCGGGCAGCTTGGCGACCGATGTGGCCGGGACCACGCCGAATTCGGCGTGAGCGCCTTTGCCGTTCGGCGGGAAATCGGCGACAACCCGGTCACCCACCTTAAAACCGGTTACGCCCTCGCCGAGGAGCGAAATGATGCCGGCGCCATCGCCGCCCAAGACGGCCGGCAGCGGCAGCGGTATGAACTGGGCCATATAGCCTTGGCGGAGAATGAGATCGAATGGATTGACGGCGGATGCCTCAAGCTTGATCAGGACTTCGCCGGGTCCGGGCACCGGCGTCGGAATATCGCCGATTTCGAACTGATCGACATCACCATAGGCTTTGAGAAGTGCGGCTTTCATTGCATGTCTCCAGACTTTTTGATGCCCATCCGCCCCGATCGGGGCGGATGATTGGCAACTGAACCAAAGGATCTGCGGATATTTGGCGCCTACGCTGCCGCGGTGCGGCGTGTGTTATCGAGCGTCCAGGCGCCACCACCGGCAAGCGAGAGATAAAGGAAGATGAAGCAGAACAGGATTGCCGGTTCACCGAAATTCAGCGCCGGCCAGAAGCCCTGCGATGCATGCGCCATGAAATAAGCGGCCGCCATTTCGCCAGACGCGATGAAGGCAGCGACACGGGTATAAAATCCGGCGAGCATCATCAGCGACGTGACGACTTCGATCGCACCGGCAACCAGCATGATGGTCGGCAGCGGATAGGGCACGCCCGGAATCGCGGCCGGGAACTGCAGGAACTTCATCGTTGCATGTTCCAGGAACAGCAGGGCGGTGATAATGCGCAGGACTGCAAGGACGCGCGGCGTCCAGATGGATGTATCGAGCATAGATTTCTCCGATATATGGGATAAGTGGTCAGGCGGCGGAGGCGGCCTGTTTGAGTTCCTGGTTTTCTTTCCAGAGCTTCATCGCCATGGCGAAAGCGCCGTCGACATAGTTTCGATAGACAGGCATGGTCTTCGAATCCCGGCCCGCTTTGCTGGCGAGAAACGCAACAATGTCGTCGGATTCGGTGACATAGCGCCCTGGCTCAAGCTGAGCGGAGGGAAAGCTCACCTTGTCGAGATGCGGCTGAAGTTCTGCGCGGATTGCATCTTCCTGCGCGCTGCCGGGCGTGAAGTCGCGGCTTTCGACCTCCGAAGCCAATCCCGATTCCAGCAGAAACAGGCGCACCTTGAAAGAGAAGGGGCAGTTTTCCTTGAGATAGACGGTAGGCTTGAAAGTTTCGCTGGTCATTTCGGGTCTCCGTTTGATGAGATCGCCGAGGGTGCCAGACCGAAACGGAAGCTCGATGCGGTGAGCCCGCCAGCGAAGTCTTTTTGATGATAGGTGGTGGTACCAGGTTCGTCCTCGGCAGCGCCGACCACGACCATCAGCGGAATGAGATGGTCTTCCTGCGGATGTGCTGCACGGGCGGCGGGCGCCTGCTCCCAGGCGACGAGCCGTTCGGTGCGCTTGTCGGACGGCGAATGAACCAGCGTTTCCTGCAGCCAGGCATCAAAGCGGCGCGAAGGTTCGTGTCCGCTGGTGCCGCGCATGGCCGGCAGATTGTGATAGCTCAGACCGCTGCCGATGATCAGCACGCCTTCGTCGCGCAGAGGCGCGAGCGCCCGGCCGACCTTGAGATGCTGCTCCGGGTCATAGCCCGCATCCAGTGATAGCTGGACGACGGGAATATCCTCTTCGGGATAGAGCGGCTTCATGATGCTGAACGTGCCGTGATCGAAGCCGCGCGTCGGATCGAGCGCTGCTTCGATGCCCTCGGCGCGAAGCAGTTGCTGCACGCGCTGCGCAAGCTCCGGCGAACCGGGCGCATTGTAGGCGATGTGATAGAGGTAGTCCGGAAAGCCGTAATAATCGTAGACCATTCCAGGCTTGGCGCCCGATGAAATGGTGAAGCCCCGCTCTTCCCAATGGCCCGACACGACGAGAATTGCCTTCGGCTTGTCGCGGAGTTCGGCACGCATGTCGACCAGCGATTTTTCCAGCACGTCGTAATTGCGGCGGAACTCGCCCGTCATATAAGGCCAGGGGCCACCGCCATGGCTGATGAAATAGGTTGGAAGCCGAAGATCTGTCATTGGCCCTGTCCTTCGAAATTTGCTCGCGAACGCCGCGACTGGCGGCACCGTCGGGAAGCGAGCATGTTTGGTGCTGACTTGCGGAACAGTTTGATTTTTTCCCAGACATTGATCAATGTGGTCTTTATTGAAGAACCATTTCTCCGATGTTGATGATCGATGGATACACTGACGAGCCTGCGGGTGTTCTGCACCGTCGCCGAACTGAAAAGCTTCACCGCCGCCGCCGAGCGCCTCGGCGTTTCGCCGGCAATGGCAAGCAAGCACGTCATGCAGCTGGAGGACCGGCTCGGCACCCGGCTGCTCAATCGAACGAGCCGCCGCGTCAGCCTGACCGAGTCCGGTGCGCTCTATTTCAATCAGACGAGACAGACGCTGGAAGGTCTTGACGAGGTCGAGGCGGCGATCAGCAATACCACTCTGGCGCCAAGGGGCGTGCTCAAGCTGAGCGCACCGGTCTGGACGGCCAGCGGCTGCTTTGTTGCGCTGCTGGCGGACTATAACCGGCGCTATCCCGACGTCTGCCTGGACATGGACCTCAGCGGCCGTATCGTAAACCTTGTGGACGAGGGTTTCGACCTCGCTCTGCGCGCGACCAGTCCCGACAGGCTCGATCCCGGACTGGTTGCCCGTCCCTTCATGAAGATAGAATTCCGCTTGATGGCTTCGCCGGATTACCTGGAGCGAACCGGCAGACCCCAGAAAATAGCCGAGCTCGATGGGCACGCAATGCTGCGCTTCAGTGGGTTTAACGTCGGCGACACCATGTCCTTGGAAGGGCCGGACGGCAAGCATAAGGTCACGTTCCGAACCGTCATGCTCAGTGAAAACGAGACAATGCTGCATCTGGCGGCTCTGGCGGGGATGGGCCTGGTCTTCCTGCCGAAATGGATGGCAGAGCAGGACATCCAGGCCGGGCGCCTGGAGATGGTGCTGCCTGATGCTGTCGGCTTCACCACCACTCTGTATGCCGTCTATCCAAGCCGGAAATATCTCTCAGCCAAGGTTCGGACCTTCGTGGACTTCCTGACGACGAGCTCACGGAAGATTTTCTAAGCATGCTCCGGAAGAGTGTCCCGCGGCTTGTCGACAAGAGCCTGCGACAAAACAAAAGCTCTTCTCCACGGACGGGAGAACGGAAGTGAAGGCTCCGGCAACGCCTGGGACCTGATCAACATATCACCGCTGCTGTCCATCATCCTTCCAGCGCCCCTCGATCTCGATCTCGATGTCGAAAAGATCGAGGGCGCGGGCAGCCGTGTAGGACACCATTTCCTCGATCGTCTTCGGCTTCGGGTAGAAGGCCGGCACGGGCGGCATGACGATGCCGCCCATTTCGGTCAGACGCAGCATGTTGTGGCAATGTCCGAGATGCAGCGGCGTTTCGCGGAACAGCATGACCAGACGACGACGCTCCTTGAGCACGACGTCGGCTGCCCGCGCAACCAGCGTGCCGCCGGTACCCAAGGCGATCTCGGCGAGGCTCTTGGCGGAACAAGGGGCGACGATCATACCCATGGTGCGGAAGCTGCCGCTGGCGATGGGCGCGGCGATATCCCGGTTGTCATGACAATGGTCCGCCAGCGCCTTCATCTCGCCGAAGGTCATGTCGGTTTCATGCGCCATCGCGGTGATCGCCGCACGCGAGACGACAAGATGGGTCTCAATCTCGACGGCACGCAGCATTCTGAGCAGGCAGACCGCATATTCGAAGCCGGATGCGCCGGTGACGCCAACGATAATGCGCTTTGGGGCCGCCATGGTCAATATTCCGCCAGGCGGGCGCGGACCGAAGACAGGATATCCTTCGGCGCCTGGGCGAATTCGGAAAGCGAGCTTCGTTCGCCATCGCCAGGCCGAGTGCAGGCAATGAGGCCGATCTTGGTAATGGTCAGGTTTTCATGCACCGGATCGCAGCGGTCGGCCTTCATGCCCGGCAGCACCACCATATCCTCGTGCCCGCGGAAGCGCGAGGCGAGCGACCACTCGACCTGGGTCGGATCCTCGGGATCGATATCATCCTCCACCACCGTCACCAGTTTGAAGAGATTGATCTGGCCCATGGCGAGGATGACGGCGCGCTTGCCCTCGCCGAGCCGCGGCCGGTGCATGCTGATAATGGCGTGGAGGCGCCCCATGCCTCCGTCTGTGACCAGCACCCGGCGCACGGCGGGGATCACGCGCTGCAACGCCTGGCAGGTCACAGCTTCGATCGCGAGCGCGCCCAGCAGGCAGTGTTCGGCGGCATAGCCTGGCAGGATCGCCTGATAGATGGCATCGCTGCGATGCGTGACGCAGGTGATTGCGCCGCCCGTGCCCGGTCCATAGCGGACGTAGAAGCCGTGGAATTCCGACACATCACCTTCCTCGATCAGGTCGGCATTATCGATATGGCCTTCAAGGATGATTTCAGCGCCGGCGGGAACGTCGAGCGGCACGGTCCGGCAGCGGACCAGTTCCAGCGGCTCGCCCAACAGCCCGCCGACAATGTCATATTCGTCGTCGCCAAGGCCGAGATACATCTGCGAGCCGAGAAGGACGGCGGGATGATTGCCGATGGCGACGGCGATGGGCAGCCTTTGCCCAAGCTTGCGCGCCTTTTCCGCCAGCAGGTTGAGATGGTGGTTCTTGGCAATGCCGACCATGACGCGATTGCCGCCCTCGAGCCGCAGCCGGGCGATCGACACATTCCTGCGGCCCGTCTCGGGATCCCTGGCGACGATTACACCTGCAGTGATATAAGGACCGGTTTCGTGCTCAAACCAGACCGGCACCGGCAGTATGCGGCTGAGATCGATTTCGCCCTCGTGCACGACCTCCTGCACCGGCGCAGCATCGATGAGTACGGGCTGGATCGGCTTTCCCAGCGCTTGGAGAATAACCTCATGCAGACGCGGTTTTTCGACGCCCAGGAGCCGCGCGACACGCTCGCGAGAATTCATGATATTGCCGATGACGGGCATGTCATGCCCCTTCACATCCGTGAAAAGCTGCGGCGGCTGCCTGTCTCGCAGCGCCAGCACTGCGCCGAGCTCAAAACGGGGATCAACGCTGCGCTCGACCCGATGCAGGTCACCTCCGGCTTCAAGCCGCCTGATTGCGCCGCGAAAGCTCTGGTCCACCGATGCCATCGGTCCCTCCTTACGCCAGCGACTGGGTAACGCCGAATTCGGCCTTCAGGATATCGACGATCAGGCCCAGGTCGAAAATCCTCTGACCTTCGGTGCCAATCGGCAGGACCGGCAGAATGCGCTCCACCACCGGCTTCAGACCATCACCGAGGGTTTTGATGTCGAGGGCGCGACGGTGAATGGCCCACACTGCGCAGGCGGCTTCGATCGCGACAACGGTCCAGGCGGGCTCCAGCATGCGTACCGTTTCGGCCACCGATTGCGGCGCATTGCCGGCGACGTCCTCGACGCCGTCATCGAGCTGGCCGGAATAGTTGAGCATGGCCGGATGAGCCGCCTGCCGCACAGCACCGACAGTGGCGCCAGCGATGTGACCGAAATTGAGGAACTGCACGCCGCCGATCGCACCGGGCTCCGCGGCCAAGCTGGTCGGCAGGCCGGTGAAGCCGGGCCACTGGATCTTGTGGATACGCTGGCCGGAGGCTTCGATCACCTTGGCGATCGCCTGGCGCAGCGTATCCATCGCGAGCGCACAGGCGGTGGTCTCCATGTTTCCGTGCGAGATGAACTCGCCTGTGTCCTTGTCTATGATCGGGTTATCGCAGGCTGCGCCCAATTCCGTCTCGAAGATGGCATAAGCGAAATCGAAGGCCGCCTCGGCCGCGCCATGGATCTGCGGGACGCAACGGAAGCTGAGCGGGTCCTGCAGGAACCGTGCCTCTCCGGGCCGCCAGAGGCTGCTGTTGGCAAGGGCAGCACGTAGCGCCTTGCCCGCCCGGATCTGCCCCGGCTGGCCGCGCGCCAGATCGACCTTTTCGCTCCAGGAGCGGAGGTTGCCGCGCAGGCCTTCCATCGACATGGCGCCGGCGAGCGAGGCGGCGTCGAGCAGCGCACGCAATTCCCGGAGCGCCAGCACCCCCTCGGCAAGCATGAGGCTGTTGGAATTGAGCAAGGACACTGCTTCCTTGGCCGTAAGGCCATCAAGCGGCAAAGGACCATGTCCGCCAGCCTGGGCACCTGTCCGGCCGATCAGTGGCACCGCCATTTGGCTCATCGCAACGATATCGGAGGCGCCGACAGACATGCCGAGCCGTGCGCCGGGCAGGTCGTCGACCTGGAGCCGCGCCAGCAGGCTCTCCACCAATTCGAGCCGAACGCCGGAACGGCCGCGCGCGAAGAGCGAGAGCTGGATGGCGAGGGCTGCGCGCACCACCTGCCGCGGGGCATTGCGGCCCGGCGCGAGCGTGGCATGCGCCGTGATCATCAGGTCGTTGTAACGGGCGATGGCCTCGGGATCGACGGCAAAGTCCTTCTGGCTGCCGACGCCTGTCGTCACGCCATAGGCGGGAATCTTCTCGTCCACGAGCCGGTCGACCACCGCACGCGCCTTGCTGACCGCGTCACGGCCGTCCACCGACAACGCCACGATCGCCCTGCGTTCGGCGATGGCGCCGATATCGGCGATCGTCAGTGGTTTTGTGCCTATGGATATGGTCATCGGCGTCATCGACAGTCCCCTCATCGTCGAGGCAAGATTAGTCAGCTTGCCGGCCAAGCAGGATATGCTAAAAACCGGACAATGGATGCGCGATGCGGCATGGAGCGCGGTTGAATGGACACAGCGACGCTGGCAACCGCGCTTGCGGTGATGCAGGAGAGTTCGGTGCGCGGCGCCGCTGCACTGCTCGGCCGTCCGCCATCGAGCGTCGCCGATGCCTTCGAGCGATTCGAGGCCGAACTGGCCCTGAAGCTGGCGGCTCGCCGCGACGGGGGCCTGTCGCTCACGCTGGCGGGCGAAAACCTTGCACGTTCGATCCCTGCTTTCGTAGAAATCCTGTCCGCCATCGCTGCGATCGCGGGCGAGCTGGGGGCTGGATCAGACCACGTCCTGCCTTGGGCTGCGAAGAATGCCATGCCGGTAACTGTACTCGCCAATTTCAATGCGGTCATCCGCGCCGGGTCGATCCGCCGCGCCGCGCGCGAACTCGGTATCGCCCAGCCGAACCTGTCGCGGCAGATGGCCGAACTCGAACGGACCGTCGGACGGACGCTGCTTTTGCGCCAGATGCATGGCTGCGAACCCACGCCCGAGGGGCTGGAATTCGCAGACGCGGCGCTGGCACTGTCAGCGAAACTCGCCAGCCTGACGGGACCGGCGCGCAAGCGCTTTGCCCGAGAGCTGCGCACTGTCAGGCTCGGCACGATCATTCCGGTCGGCCACGAAAGCCGGCTTGCGGCCCGACTGGCCGCCTTGGTTGCGGCCTGGCGCGCCGACGAAGGCAAGCCCGATCTGTTTGTCAGCAGCACGACGGCAGAGGATCTGGCAGAGGGGCTGCGGGCCGGCCGGTTCGATGTGGCGCTGACCGACATCGCGCTACGCAACAAGCGTTTCGAGAGCCGCGAGATTTTTTCCGGCGAGCTGGTCCTGATCGGCTCAATCGATGTCGTTGCGGCGGGAGTGGCGATCCGGCCGCTGATCGACCACCATCTGATCGCGGTGCCCAGCCTGCGAAGCGGGTTGCGCCAGTCGATCAGCGAAGCGCTTGAACCCTTCCTCGGCGACGAGGGCCAGGCGGCGGCACGGCTGGTAGAGGTCGATGCACTGTCGATCGTCATCAACCTCGTTCTCGACCACGGCTATCTCACCGTGCTGCCGCTGGAGGCGGTCGCCGCGCTCGACCGTCCGATCGGCATCGTCAGGCTGCCGGATGCACCACGGGTCGGCTTCCATCTCGTCTGGCAACGGACCCAGGCGTCGCGCCGAATCGCCATGCAGATCGCGCAATCGCTCACCGCTGCATAGCCTGTCCAGAAATCGGCATATCCCCTCGTGCGGCGGCTCGCCCTAGATTGCGGGCGTGGCTCTCATTCTTCGGGACTTCCGATGTCCGATTTCGATCTCGTCCTCAAGGGCACGCTGGTCCTGCCCGACCGGGTTGTGCCATCCGGTTTCATCGCTGTCCGTGACGGCTTCATCGCCATGCTGGGACAGGGCGCCATGCCTGCGGCCCGCGAGCAACACGATCTCGGTGCTGCATTGATCATGCCCGGCGCGATCGATGCCCAGGTGCATTCGCTCAGCCAGAAAAACCAGGAGGATTTCATCTGGTCGACGCGAGCTGCGGCCGCCGGCGGCGTCACCACCATCGTCGACATGCCCTATGACGAGGGCAACCTCGTCTGCTCGGCCGAAGCCGTGAGCGCGAAGATCGCCCATGCCGAGGCACAGGCACGCATCGACTTTGCGCTGTACGGCACCATCGATCCCGAGGAAGGCCCGCTCCGCATCGCCGAACAGGCGGAGGCCGGCGTCGCAGCCTTCAAGTTCTCCACATTCGGCACCGACCCGAAGCGCTTTCCGCGCATCCCGCCGGCGCTGCTGGCGGAGTGTTTTGCAGAAGTCGCCAAGACCGGCCTGACCGCAGGCGTGCACAACGAGAACGACGAGTATGTCCGTGCCGCCATGGCCAAGGTGAAAGCAGGGGGCATCACGGACTACACCGCTCACGGCCTGTCTCGCCCGCCGTTGACGGAACTGCTGGCCATGCACGAGATCTATGAGATCGGCGCGCAAACGGGCTGCCCGGCGCATGTCGTGCATTGCTCCCTGTCGCGCGGTTACGAGATCGCCTCGGCCTACCGGGCGCAGGGATATGCCGCGACCGTCGAATGCCTGATCCATTATCTGACGCTGGACGAGGAGACCGATGCGAAGCGGCTCGGCGGGCGGTCCAAATGCAATCCGCCGATCCGGCCGCGCGCCGAAGTGGAAGCACTGTGGCGGCAGCTTGCTGCCGGCAATGTCACGCTTCTTTCCACCGACCATGTCAGCTGGTCGCTCGACCGCAAGACGAATCCCGACATGCTGGCCAATGCCTCGGGTCTGCCGGGCCTGGAAGCACTGATGCCACTCTTCGTCAGGGGCGCATTGGAGCGTGGCGTGCCGCTCAGCTGGGGCGCACGGCTGATGGCACTCAACCCTGCGCGGCATTTCCGCATCGACCATGAAAAAGGAGCGCTCGAGCCCGGTAAACATGCCGACATCGCGGTGCTGACGCCGGAGCCCTATGTCTACGATGCTGGCAAGACCGGCAACAATGTCGCCGGATGGTCGCCCTATGACGGCATGACCCTGCCCTATCGGGTCAGCGCCACCTATCGCCGCGGTGAACTTGTCTATGATGGCGCGACGGTGCTTGCCGCGCCGGGCGCGGGCCGTTTCATACGGCCACCGGCATCCCTGGCACTGTCGAGGTCGACCGCATGAACAGCCCCCGCGACAAAAGCAATCTGCCAGTCTCGGCGGCACGCATCGCGGAGGATATCGATGCGCTGGCTGCCATCACCGAACCGGGTCGCCCCTGGACGCGCCGCGCCTTCAGCGCGCTGCATCTGGAGGGCCGCGCCTGGCTTGCCAATCGATTCCAGGCCGCGGGCCTGGAGACTCGTGTCGACGCATCGGGCAACCTGATCGGCCGCCGCGCGGGCGGCAGGCCGGGATCGGGGACATTCATGCTCGGCTCGCATTCAGACACCGTCCCCGATGGCGGCAGGTTTGACGGCATTGCCGGTGTGATAACGGCGCTGGAAGTGGCACGATCGCTCGCCGATGCCGGGATCGAGCTCGACCATGACTTGGAGATCGTCGATTTCCTGGCTGAGGAAGTCTCGATCTTCGGTGTCTCCTGCGTCGGAAGCCGCGGCATGGCGGGCATAAGGCCGCCGGAATGGCTCGAGCGGCGGGCAGACGGCATCACCCTGGCGCAAGGGCTGGTCGCCGCAGGCGGCAGCGAGGCCGCCGACCCGCCGCGGCAGGACATCAAGGCCTTCCTGGAACTGCATATCGAACAAGGGGTCATTCTCGAAACCGAAAACAGCGACGTCGGCATCGTGACTGCGATCGCCGGCATTTCGCGCAGCGAAATCACGATCGAAGGCCGGGCCGATCACGCCGGCACCACACCCATGGGCGCACGCCGCGATGCGCTGGTGGCAGCATCGAAGCTTATCCTCGGCATCGAACAATTGGCAACTGATCTGTCCCGGCGGCCCCGGCATTTTGCCGCGACCGTCGGCGAATTCGCAATGCTGCCCAATGCCGCCAATGTCGTGCCGTCCCATGTTCGATTGCTGGTCGATATCCGTTCCGAACAACGCGAGGACCTGGATAGATTTGCCGCGGCCCTGGACGACCTCTGCGCTGCCGTGGCCGAGGGTGACGGTCTCGCAATCGCCCAAAGTCGAATATCCGATGCGCCCGCCGTGCCGATGGACGCCGATCTCGGCGTCATCCTGATGGAAGCCGTCGAACGTCTCGGCGGATCGCACCGGCAACTCGCCTCCGGCGCAGGCCATGATGCCGCCTTCCTCGCGCGGATCGCACGGTCGGCGATGATCTTCATTCCCTGCCTTGCCGGCAGAAGTCATGCGCCGGACGAGTTTGCCGACAATGACGACATAGCCTTCGGGGCCGCCGTGCTCCTCGAAGCCGTGCGGGCATTGGATAGACCAATCCACAATGGCCAAGCCGACGTTACCCGCCATGCCTCGCCCGCCCTCTGAGGCTCATCCAAAGGGTGGCGATCCCCATAGCAATAGCGCGGCCATCGGCCAAAGGCCGACGGGGCGCCACCCGTGGACACTCGCCACCTTCACCCGCAATCAGGTCCGTTGCCGCAAAGCGACAGGCTATGACCATGCCGGCGACGCCCACGCCCGTTCAGGATCGCGCCTCAGCCGGAACCCGCACGTGTCGTCAGAACACGACCCGTCTTTCTCAGACAAACCAGGAAAGATCAAATGCCTCCGTCACAACGACGGGTAAGGTTCGGCTTGGTGGGCACGCCCAAGCGCGACCTTGAGCATGAACCACGATGTTGTGGGCCTCTCTTCACCATCGAGCGTGATTACTGCATCCGAACGATCGGCTTGATGGCCTTGCCGTTCTCGGAATCGCGGATCGCCTGGTTGATCTCGTCGAAATCGTAGAACGTCACCAGCTTGTCGAAGGGGAAGCGGCCCTGGGCGTGGAGTGCCGCCAGCATCGGAATGAATGTGTCCGGATTGGATTCGCCCTCGACGATGCCCATCAGCCGGCGGCCGCCGCTCATGAAATGCACTTCGTCGAGATTGATCTCGCTGCCCATGGCCGAGGCGCCGAGAATGCCGCAGGTTCCCATCGGCGCCAGCGCCAGCACCGCGGCACGGATGACGCTCGAAATTCCGGTCGTATCGAGCGCGAAATTCAACCCATGGCCGGTGATCGCCATGATCTCGGCCGTTGCGTCCGTCTTGCCGGGATTGATCACATGCGTGGCGCCGAGCTCGCGCGCCATGGCCAGCCGCTCATCGTTCATGTCCACCGCAATGATGGTCGTGGCACCAACCACTTTGGCGGCCATCAAGGCGGACAGGCCGACAGAACCCGAGCCGAACACAGCGAAGGACTTGCCGGCCGAGACCTTCAGTGCGTTCATTACAGCGCCCGCGCCGGTCTGAATGCCGCAGGCGAGCGGCCCGAGCAGTTCGAGCGGCGCCGTCTCCGGCACTTTCACGACATTCACTTCATGGCAGATGGCGTGGGTAGCGAAGGAAGACTGGCCGAAGAAGTTGCCATGGACAGGCTCGTCACCAGCTGAAAGTGCGCTGGTGCCATCGCTGCGCATGGCAAAGAAATTGCGCGGGAAGAATTCGTGGCAATAGCTGACGTGATGGTCCTGGCAGCTCGGGCAATGGCCGCAGGAATTGAACGTCATCACCACCTTGTCGCCGGCTTTAACTTTCGAAACGGCGCTGCCGACTTTTTCGACAATGCCGGCGCCTTCATGGCCGAGCACGACGGGCAGCGGCGTCGGCAGCATGCCGTCTCGCACCACGATATCGGTATGGCAGACGCCGGTGGCGACGACTTTCACCAGGATTTCATTGTCTCTGGGTTCCTCGATATCGATGGTTTCGAGGCTGAGGTCGGCGCCCTGTATGCGGGCGATGGCAGCTTTGATCTGCATGGCAGTCTCCGGAATGAAAGGGGAATGAGTGCGGCGGATGCAGGCATCGGTGCCTGCATCCGGCTTCTGGACGTCCTCAGAAGGGATAGGGCGTCGCAACGTCCTTGACGGAAATCCACTTCCAGGTGGTGAATTCTTCGATGTCGGCCGGGCCGCCGATACGGGTGCCGTTGCCGGATTTGCGCGGGCCGCCGAAAGGCGCGAAGGGACCGCCATTCACCGTCTGGTCATTGACATGAACCATACCGACATCGAGTTCATCGGCGATCCGCAGAGCGCGGCCGGTATTGGACGAGATGACGCCGGCTGCGAGACCGTAATCGCTGTTGTTGGTGAGTTCGATCGCTTCTTCTTCGGTCTTGAAGGTGGCGATGCAGGCCACCGGGCCGAAGATTTCCTCATCGAAAGCCCGCATGCCGGGTTTGACGCCGGCAAGCACGGTTGCGGCATAGAAGCGGCCATCATGCGTGCCACCCGCCAGGAGCTTTGCACCCTTGGCCACGGCATCGTCGACGATCGCCTGGATACCGGCCACCTGACCGTCCGAAATGATCGGACCCAGCGCCACCTGATTGGTCGACGGGTCGCCGGCCGGCAAATGGGCAGCTTTGGTGACGAGCCTTTCCGTCAGTGCATCGGCGATCTTTTCGTCGGCCAGAATCAGGCCCGTCGCCATGCAGATCTGCCCCTGATGCAGGAATGCGCCCCAGGCCGAATTCGAAGCGGCGACGTCGAGATCGGCATCGTCAAGCACGATCAGCGAATTCTTGCCGCCGAGTTCCAGCTGCACTTTCTTGAAATGCCTGCCGGCGACCTCGGCCACTTTGGAGCCGCCCCTTGCCGACCCGGTGAAGGAGATCATGGCGATATTCGGATCGGTGCACATGGCCTCGCCGGCATCGGCGCCGCCCGGCACGACCTGCAGCACACCTTTTGGCAGGCCGGCTTCCTCGAAGATGCGGGCGATGATGATGCCGCCCGAGATCGGCGTGCGCGGATCGGGCTTGTGAACCACGGCATTGCCGAAGGCGAGTGCAGCGGCGATCGAGCGGACGGAGAGGACAAGCGGAAAGTTGAAGGGCGAGATGACGCCGACGACGCCATGCGGCACGCGCTTGGCATAGTTCGTCCGGTTGTCCATCGCCGGGATCATCATCCCCATCGGGGCTGTGGCCAGGGATGCGGCATGGCGGATGAACAGCGCACCATGTTCGATTTCGATGCCGGCCTTCGGATAGATCGATCCGGACTCCCGCATGATCCAAGGGATCAGCTCCGCACCGTTCTGCTCGAGCAGGTCCGCGGCCTTGGATAGAATGCGCGCCCTATCGGTCGGCAGGGTCTTGGCCCAGGCCTTTTGCGCGGCACGCGCTTCCGATGCGGCTCGGGCAATATCGACCGCACCGCCGATGCCGACCGAAGCGATCACCGCCCCCGTCGCCGGGTCGGTCACGTCCATGACGCCAGCGGCTGTCTTCTGCCAATCGGCAAAGAAGGCGCGCCCTTGCCAGCGCTCGCTGTCGAGGAAATTCTGGTTCTGGATATTCATCGTCTTCCTCCTCAAAAAGTGTCCGTCCGTTGTCAGGGAGCGCATGCAGAGCTTGGCGTTACGAGATCAGGCCTTTCCCTCCGGATGCCCGACTTGGCTTGCCGCCGCTGTCCTCCTGCCGCCTCCTCAGACGGTCGGAGCTATGGCTGCAAGGGTCGTGCCAGACTGCAAGGGAGAACGACGTCCGCGCTCGAAGGAAAGCACAAGCGCTTGGCAATATTGCGTTTTCCGCGGTGGACAGCGCATTGCCTCGCTGCCTCGACAACGGCCTTGAGATTACGAAAATAATGAAATATCATTCATGAATTCATCAAATTATTAATGCCATCATGACAGACATGCAGCAGCCCGACGGTTTGATCTCTCTCGCCGAAGCCTCCCGCAAAACCGGTAAGCTGATGACGCGTGGTGATTCCAGCGAGCTTGATACCGGCGCCGCCCCCACGCTGACCGATCTCACCGAAGCGCTGCATTTTGCGCTCGGCGACGGCCGGATATGGCTGAACGACCAGCGTATGGTGCTGATCCAGTCGCTGGTGCTGGGCCGGCTCCGGCAGGAAATCATCGACGCCTTTGGCATAGAGACTGCAAAGAGCCTGTTCATGCGGGTGGGCTACATACAAGGCGTGCGCGATGCCGAACTAATCCAGAAGCGGTTTCCGCAGGAGGACCTGACGCATGCGCTTGCAGCAGGACCGCGCGTGCATACGCTGGAAGGCTTCGTCAAGGTGACGACCAAACAGTTCCAGTTCGATCTCCGTAAGGGAACCTATTTCGGCGAGTTCTACTGGGACGATTCCTCGGAGGCCGCCGAGCATATTTCCACTTATGGCATTGCCAGCGAGCCGGTCTGCTGGATGCAGACGGGCTATCCCTCGGGCTATACCAGCACGCTGTTCGGCAGGCCGGTGATCTTCCGCGAGGTCGAATGCGCGGGCATGGGCGCCTCGCGCTGCCTGGTCGTGGGCCAGCACGCCGATGCCTGGGGAAAGGACGCGCCGGAGCGCCACTATCTTGGGCTGGACTGGAAAAGCCGGCGCTATGTGGCCGTGCAATCCACCGCGCCGGCGCCAGCGGCAAAATCAGCCGGTGGCGATGCGCCGGAGACGGGCGAAGACCAGGTGGTCGGCGTCTCTGCCAGCTTCCTCAGGACACGGCTGATGCTGGAAAAAGTGGCCGACACCGACGCCACAGTGCTGTTCATCGGCGAATCCGGCGTCGGCAAAGAGCTGTTCTCCAACGCCTTGCACAAATTGAGCAACCGGGCGCGCGGCCCGTTCGTGCCGATCAATTGCGCGGCCATTCCGGAAAACCTGGTCGAATCCGAGCTCTTCGGGGTCGAAAAGGGTGCCTTTACCGGCGCGCTCCAGTCACGCGCCGGCTATTTCGAACGCGCCAACGGCGGCACCCTGCTTCTCGACGAGATCGCCTCGCTCACCTATTCGGCGCAGGGCAAATTGCTTCGCGCCCTGCAGGAGAAAAAGATCGAGCGGGTCGGCGGCTCCCGGACGATTGGCGTGGATGTGCGCGTGGTCGCGGCCTCGAATGTCGATCTGACGGAAGAGGTTCGCGCCGGCCGGTTCCGCCAGGACCTCTATTTCCGCCTCTGCGTCTTCCCGATCGTCATCCCGCCGCTGCGGGAGCGACGCGACGACATTGCCCTGCTGGCGGCGCATTTCCTGAAACTGTTTCGCGACCGGCATCGCCGCAACGTCGCTGGTTTCACCCGCCGCGCGATGGACGCACTGCTTGCCTATGACTTTCCGGGCAATATCCGCGAATTGCAGAATCTGGTCGAGCGCGGCGTCATCTTCGCCGAGAGCGGTGCGCTGATTGACATACAGCACCTGTTCACCGGTTTCGAGAAATTGCCTTCACTCTCGCTCCGGCTTACTGGCGAAGGCCGCGTCGGCACCGCGCCTAAAGAGGGCGCGCAAACCGCGGAGGAACGGCGGCTGGTGACAGGACCAGAAACCCTCAAACGGGCCGAGGAGGAGCTCTATCGCTCCGCGCTCGAAGCTGCTGGCGGCAATATCTCGGCGGCGGCGCGCCAACTCGGGCTCACCCGCGCCAAGCTGGAATACAGGCTGCGGAAGATCGGGCTTTCGTGAGATAGAATTCAACGGCTCGCTATCGGAGCGAGCCGCTGAATTGGTCGAAGACAGTATTGTTTCTGCGGGTTAGACCTTGCCTTTGCGCACCACGTCGGCGATCGTCAGCTTCTTCGGCACGAGGCCGAGGTCGAAAAACGTGTCGGCAATCGATTGCTGCTGTGCCACGACCTTGTCATCGAGGGCAGTGACCCCGAAGGATTGGCGATCAAGGGCGCGCGCCAGCACATTTTCCGGAATTCCAATCGCGGGCGCCAGTTGCTTGGCAGCGGCGGCGGTATTGGCTTTGGTCCATGTGTCGATTTCACCGACGGCTTCGATCAGCACGTCGACAGCGTCCGAATTGCCTTCGACGAAGGGCTGGGCGCCGAGATAGAACTGGTGGTTCGGCACCAGGCCGTCGCCGTTGCGCAATTCGCGCGCCTCGAGCGCCACTTCCGCCGCAGCCTGGAAAGGATCCCAGATGACCCAGGCGTCGATGGCGCCGCGTTCGAATGCGGCGCGACCATCGGCCGGAGCGAGGTAGGAGGTGGTGATGTCGCCGTATTTCAGCCCGGCTTCTTCCAGGGCCTTGACGAGCAGATAGTGCACGTTCGAACCCTTGTTCAAGGCCACATTCTTGCCCTTGAGATCGGCGACCGTCTTGATCGGGCTGTCCTTCGGCACGAGGATCGCTTCACCACGCGGTGCCGGCGGCTCATGCGCCACATAGACCAGCGCAGCACCCGCGGCCTGGGCGAAGATCGGCGGCGTTTCGCCCGTCGAGCCGAAATCGACGGAACCGACATTCAGGGCTTCGAGCAGCTGTGGGCCGGCGGGGAATTCGGTCCATTCGACACCGTAGCCGATGCTCTCCAGCTTCTTCTCCAGAATGCCCTTACCTTTGAGCAGCACCAATGTGCCGTATTTCTGGTAGCCGATACGCGCCACCTTGTCGGCGGCAAAAGCCGCTCCGCGGCTGACGAACGGCATGGCGAGCGCGCCGGCCATGACAGTGGTGAAAGTACGCCTGGAAAGTTTCATGAGAGTGCTCCCGTCAATTGAACTGGTGTCAGCTAAACCACACCGGCTCAAAATACATAGAGAATATAGAATTACCAGAAAATTTTGCACTGACGGACGATCCGGCCGGCTCGAAAGCCCCAATATCCGTCCGGCCGATTTCAAGCCACCTTCATCTTTTGGAATTGAGTTCCCGAAATCGGCTTCAGGTGAAAAACTGATCCTAGTGAAACGCTCTTTTTAGAACGATATAATATCGATAAAAAATGTAGAATAAATCAAAATGTAGAAACTTGGCGGGGGATGAATCTCCCGCTCATGCTTCCAATCCGTCGAAAGTGTGGAGAGACGCGATGACAGCAGTAGACAGCTTCAGGGACGTGGCGAGTTCCGAAGCGCCCCGCAAAGCGCGTGTGTCAGCCCCCCGCAAACCCGCGCTTAAGACCGGCGATTTCCTGCCTTATGTGCTGCCGCTCGCTATTGTCATCGTTTGGCAGTTTTCCTCCGCCGTCGGCTGGATATCCGGCAGGGTTCTGCCGTCGCCATCGGCCGTGCTGCAAGCCTTCTGGTCGACGACGATATCAGGCGAATTGCCGCACGACATCGCCGTCAGCACCGCCCGCGCCTTTGCCGGCCTCATCGTCGGCGGCTCGATCGGCTTTCTGCTCGGCATTGCCAACGGCGTGTCGCGCTTTTCCGAACGGCTGACCGACACCAGCCTGCAGATGCTGCGCACGATTCCGCATCTGGCGATGATCCCGCTGGTGATCCTCTGGTTCGGCATCGGCGAAGAGTCAAAACTCTTCCTGACATCGCTCGGCGTGCTCTTCCCGATCTATCTCAACACCTATCACGGCGTCCGCAATGTCGATCGCGACCTGATCGAGATGGGCCGCGTCTATGGCATGGGCAGCTGGACCCTGTTTCGCAAGATCATTTTCCCCGGGGCGCTGCCCTCGATTTTCGTCGGCCTGCGCTATGCGCTCGGCATCATGTGGCTGACGCTGATCGTCTCGGAAACCATCGCCGCTTCGTCCGGCATCGGCTACATGGCGATGCAGGCGCGGGAATTCATGATGACCGATGTCGTCGTGCTGGCGCTCATCATCTACGCCATGCTCGGCAAGATAGCCGATGTCGCGGTGCGCCTGCTGGAGCGGCGCGTCCTTGCCTGGAACCCGGTCTACCAAAAGTGAGCAAAGCAATGAATGTGGCACTCAAACAAGACCAGGCGGCCGGAAATCCCTCCCATCGCGAAGAAGCGAGCGTGCGCAAGCCAGCGGCCCTGAGGCTGCGCGGACTTGAGAAGGAATTTGCCGGCAATCGCGTGCTGCGCGGCGTCGATCTCGACATTCCGGCCGGCCAGTTCGTCGCCATCGTCGGCAAGAGCGGCTGCGGCAAGTCCACCCTGCTGCGGATGCTGATGGGTCTGGAACAGAAAAGCGGCGGCACGATCGAATTCCCCGACGCGGATGGCAACGGCACCGAGCCGAATTCGCGCATCGTCTTCCAGGAGCCTCGCCTGCTGCCATGGTCCGACGTCGCCGGCAATGTCGCGGTCGGCCTGGGCGACGGCGTGCCGGCGGATCAGGCCCGCCCGCGGGCGCGCGCAGCGCTCAACGACGTGCACTTGGCGGAGAAATCCGCTGAATGGCCGTCGCGGCTTTCCGGCGGCCAGCGGCAGCGCGTCGCGCTCGCCCGCGCCCTGGTCTCCAAGCCGGATTTTCTCGCGCTCGACGAGCCGCTGGGCGCGCTTGATGCGCTGACCCGCATCAGCATGCAGCAGCTTTTGAGCCGCGTCTGGCGCGAACAGGGTTTCACCGCCGTGCTGGTGACGCACGATGTCAGCGAAGCCGTCAACCTCGCCGACCGGGTGATCGTGCTTGATCAGGGACGGGTGACCGTCGACCTCGCCGTTCCCCATCCGCATCCGCGCAAGCATGGTACGCCGGGACTCGCCGAGATCGAAGGACAATTGCTGGCGGCGATCCTCGGAACGAACGCAGTCTGATCCTGCTCACCAACCCAATGGCGACAGCCGCGCCAGGCTGTCCTGTCGCCGGTCGCTATGCAGCAGATGCAGGCAATGTTGCTTCAGGCGCATGAATTCGCCCGAGGCGATGATCTCGGTCATGCGCGGCCGCTCGAACGGCACGCTGATCTCCTCATGGATGCGGCCTGGCTGCGCCTGCATGACGATGATGCGGTCCGCCAGCAGCAGGGCCTCATCGATATCGTGGGTGACGAAGACGATCGTCTTGCGGAACTGCTCCCAGATATCGAGCAGCAATTCCTGCATCCTGAGCCGCGTCAAGGCGTCAAGTGCCCCGAACGGCTCGTCCATGAGCAACAATCGCGGCTGATTGACCAGCACGCGGGCAATCTCGACACGCTGCTGCATGCCGCCCGAGAGTTGACGGGGATAGCGATCGGCAAAGCCGGTCAGGCCGACGAGATCGAGCATCTTCTCTGCCTCGAGCCGCCGCGCATCACGCTTGACGCCACGCATCTTGAGGCCGAAAGCGACGTTGTCGCGGGCGTTCTTCCACGGAAACAGCGTGTGTTGCTGGAATACGATACCGCGTTCCGGATGTGGCCCGCCGACCGGCTGGCCGTCGACTGAAAGCGTCCCGGCCGCAGGCTTGATATGCCCCGCCAGCGCGCCGAGCACAGTCGACTTGCCGCAGCCCGACGGCCCCAGCAGACAGACGAATTCGCCCGGAGCGATGCTGAAGCTGACGTCGCACACGGCCTCGAACGCCCTGGCGCCGCTGCCGAGCCGGATCGAAATATGCTCCGCCTCGATGCGGCCGGTTCCTGCCTGAAAGCTACGCGGATGGGTGTTCATCTCTTGGCTTCCTTGTTGTCCCAGGGAATCAGGGCGTTGCCGGCAAGTCTGAGCAGGGCGCTGCTGCCCATGCCCAGCAGGCCGATCACGATCATGCCGACGATGATTTCCGGATAATTCTGCAGCGTGTAGGATTCCCAGGTGTAATAGCCGATGCCGAACTGGCCGGAGATCATCTCCGCCGTCACCAGGCAGAACCAGGATGTGCCCATGCCGATGACCAGGCCGGTGACGATATTCGGCGCCGCACCGGGAATGATCACTTCAAGCAGCATGGCCCTGCGCGTACAGCCGAGGCTGCGCGCAGAAGCGATCAGCCGTGGATCGACGCTCTCGACACCGTGCACCGTGTTGAGCAGGATTGGAAACAAGGCCCCGGTAAAAGTGATGAAGATCATCGACAGTTCCGATGAGGGAAACATCAGCACGGCCAGCGGAATCCAGGCAACAGCCGGGATCGGCCGCAACAGTTCCAGCGGCGTCTGCAGGAAATCGCCCAGCCGGCGCGACCGGCCGATGATCAGGCCGAGCGCTATGCCGACGACCGCGGCGGCACCATAGCCTGCCAGCACCCGTTCCAAGCTGCTCGACACATTGGCAAATAGCTTTGGCGAGCGCAGGAAATCCAGCCCTGCCGAGAGCACATCCAACGGGCTCGGCACGTTCTCGAAGGTCACAATGCCGAGATTGACCTTGAAGGCCGATGCCATCTGCCAAAGGAGCAGGCAGATGGCGATGGAAACGATCCGGCGAAACCAGCGTCCGAAGCGGGTCATGACAACCTCAATTGCTCGCCACGATCGACGCCTTGGCGCTCGTGAAATCCAGCACATTGCCGCCATGCGCCTTGGCCCAGGCTTCCGCGTTCTGCTTGAGCAGGAAGGCGCTGATCTCGCCGCCGTCGGCCCGCACGAACCACGCCTGGTTGCCGAGCAGCTTGATGCTGCTTTCGCGATCCTGCGCATAGAACACCCGGATCGACTTGCCCTCGCCTTCCAGCCCCTTCAGCGCCTTGAAGGCATTTTCCGGCGAGGCGTAGTGACGGACGAGCGGCTCGCCCTTCACCCAGATCTCGGCGACGCGTTTTGGGTCCTTGATCGGTTCGCCGGTGGCGGCGTCCTTGGCGTTCAAGGGCAGTTGCGCATAATTCTTCAGCGCGGCGTCATAATCGAGGCCGGAAGCTTTGAACGCCGCCTTGATATAGCGGTCGTCGACAAAACTGTTCACATCCAGCGACCGGTCGGTCTTCTTGAGATATTTGAGCGTGTCGATGGCGGTCGCCACGGCCTGGCGATATTCCGGCTTCCAGGTGAGATCGCGGGTCTGCAAGCCGAGCGGACCATGGAACAGATAGTCCACCTCCGCATCGACGCCGGTCACCTTGGCGATCAACTCGCTATATTTCTCCGGCTCCTTGGCGATCAGCTGGTCCGCCTCGATCGAAGCGCGGAGATAGGCGACGACGATTTCGGGATATTTCTCAGCATAATCGGCATCGACCAGGGCACCGTGGAAAGTGGGGGTCTTGGCCTGCGATCCGTCATAGATCTTGCGGGCAATGCCGCGCCACGGGAAGAGCTCGGCGAAGGGCACGAAATCGGCATGCGCCTCGATCCGGTTGGCCTGAAGCGCGGGACCGGCCACTTCCGGCGCTTGCGTGATGATGTTGACGTCGTTTTGCGCATCCCAGCCCTCAGCCTTGACTGCCCGGAGCAGCATGCCATGCGATGTCGAGGCAAACGGCACCGAAATCGTCTTGCCCTTGAGCTCAGCGATCGACTGGATGGGCGAACTGGTCGGCACGACAATGCCGTTGCCGCTGCCATTGACGCTGCCGGACAGCACGGTGATGAACAGGCTTCTACGTCCCGCCTTGATATGCGCCAGCCCGTTGAACGAACCCGGGAAATCCGCCATCACGCCGAAATCGAGCTTTCCGGCGATCTGCTCATTGGTGATCGGCGCACCGCTGGTGAAATTCTTCCATTCGATGTCATAGGTGACATCCTTGTACTTGCCGTCATGCGGCAGATATTTGTCGAGCAGTTTCAGTTCGCGGATCATCAGCCCGCCCGTGGCGGTGTTGATCGTCGTGTCCTGCGTGCCGATCGCAACGCGGATGGTTTCGGCATCCGCCGTGGAGGCGAGTGCAGCCACCGTCAGGGCCAGGGCAGCCAAATGCGCGCGTAAATTCATCTTCTACCTCGAAATTTGGTCGCCCCGTTATCGGGCGGTTGGCGTCTCGACCCGGCAGGGATTGCCAGGCTGCTGTCCGAAATCTATGAGGCGGCGGCGCTTCGGGCATAGCAATTACTTGCACGGGGTCACGTGCCGATCTGATTTCGGCTGCCGGCGTGATGGCGCCGCCGCGACCATCATCATGAATTTTCCAATTTAATATCAACTATTTAAAAGGCGCCTTTCAGTTAGACCGAACGACAAAATGTCCATGCCGGGCCTTAAACACGCAAATATTTTCCTTTATTGTCGATAGAATTTATATATTTTAATCGCGTTTTCGCGACTCGAGAGGAGCCGGATATGAGCCTCGAACTGCATTCAACCAATCTCGACGCCAGAAGCCGGAAGCGGGAGATCGACCTTGATCTTCCCGAACAGGTCATTCTTCCCGGAGACCAGGCGCTGTTCCTCAGCGAAAGTGTCGATGGGCTGGATGAAGGCGCGCATTTCCTCGATGCGCTCAAGCCGGAGGAATGGACGAAGCTCAGGACGCACGGCCGACGGCTGACCTTCTTGGCCGGGCAGGCAATCTTCACCCAGGGCGACCAGCATGGCGGCATATTCATCATCGAGGGCGGCCAGGTCCGCGTCTTCTACACGGCACCGTCCGGCCGCGAAATCACGCTGGCCTACTGGACCTCAGGCAATTTCATCGGCGGCCCCGAAATGACCGGCGGCGGCACGCATATCTGGTCGGGCGAGGCGCTGAGCGCCTGCGAAATCCTTTATGTACCGGCCGCTGCGCTGAAAAAACTCGTCGTCGAAATGCCCAATTTCGCCCTCTGTCTGCTGCAGGGGCTGACGGCAAAGGGTAAATGCTATTCCGCCATGGCGCAGATGCTCGGCACCCGCTCGGTGATCGAACGGCTGGCGCAGTTTCTGATGAATCTCGGCGAACTCCACGGCGTGCGCGATGGCCGGGCGATCATCATCAATGCCAAAGTAACGCATGATCAGATCGCCGCCATGGTCGGCTCCACGCGGCAATGGGTGACGATGATGATGAAGCGCTTCCAGAAGGAAGGGCTGGTGACGGTGACGCCGCGGCATATCCGCATCGAGCGGCCGCATACGCTACAGGAAATGGTGTCCAAGCGCGGCGGCTAGGCCGTGTGAACGAGTCTGGGGTTGGACCCAAGGCAATCGCAAACGGCGCAAAGGCCCTCTCTGGCCTGCCGGCCATCTCCCCCACAAGGGGGGAGAAGACTCGCGGCGCTCTCCCTGCCTCAATTGGGGCAAGGCGGTGCCACGGGTTGAGGCCCTCCCCCTTGTGGGGAGGGGTTTTCGCGCCATATGCAATGGCCCTGCTCTTCCGTCCCCGCCTATACCCGTTGTCACCCGAGCCGCGTCAGCGCCCAGCGGACTGTCTTGCGCACATCCGGATCGGCGTCGGAGATGTGCTCCATCAGCGCGTCCCGCACCGATGGGTCGGCGATTTCGCCGAGTGCCGCAGCGGCTTCCTTCCTCAGCTGCGCCATCTCGCTGGCAAGCAGCGCGGCAATCTGTTCGACGGCCGAATGCGCCTTGAGCTTGCCCAGCGCATTGAGGCATTTCTGCCGGACTTGCCAATAGTCGTCGGCAAGACCCGAGACCAGTCCTTCGACAGCCGAACCCTGGCCGATGCGGCCGAGCGATTCCGCTGCGGCGGCGCGGACCTGCCAGCTCTGGTCGCCCAATCCGGTCACCACAGCGGCGGCCGCAGCCGGCTGGCTGGTGAAGGACAGGGCGTTCACTGCAACGACGCGGACCGCGGCATCCGCATCGCGCGTAGCAGCGATCAGGGATGGCAGGGTTTCCTCAAGCTTGAGATAGGCGACGACGCCGAGCGCCTGCGCACGCACATCGGCATTCGCGTCCCGCATCGCCGAGAGCGCAGGGCCAAGCGCGGCCCGCGACCGCAAACCTCTCAGGCCGCGAAAGCCTGCAGCCCGGACGAAGGCGCTCTCATGGTCGAGCAACGGCAGGATTGCCTCTGCCGCCGCGGGCTCCTTCAGCTCCGCAAGGCTGTCGGCCGCCGCTTGCGCCACGGATATATCCGCATCCGTCACCAATAGGACCAGCCCGCCAGCCGCCTCCCCGGTATCGAATTCGGACAGCGCGATCGCCACCTGCTGGCGCACCGATGCATCGGGATCGCCGGCCGCGTTGATGAGATGCGGCAGGATTTCGGCGCTCGCCGTTTCGGCAAGGTCGATGACCGCAAGCCGGCGCACCGTCGCATCGGGGTCGCCGAGGCGCTCGGCGATTTCTTCGGCATCGCCGAAATCTTCAAAAGGTTCGAAAGCACTCATGTCAGCGCAACAGGTAGGGGATGTTGACGGTGACTGCGCCGGTCGGGCAGTCGGTTTCGCAAGGCATGCAATACCAGCACTCGTCGAATTTCATGTAGGCCTTGCCGGTCAAGTCGCTGATGCGCAGCACATCGAGCGGACAGACATCGACGCAGACGGTGCAACCCTTGTCGGCAATACATTTGGCGTCGTCGACGACGACGGGAACCGTGGTGGGTGAAAGAGCAAGCGGCATGGCTTTCCTCGTCAGGCTTGGTTGGAAACGCGCAGGCGGTCATAGGCCGTGCGTTCCTCGTTCTCGATCGGAACGATATAGGGTTGGACGGTGCGCTTCTCGGAGACCATGCGGCCATCGGCCTTGCTGAGCAGCGTGTGGCAAAACCAGTTGTCGTCATCCTTTTCCGGATGATCGACGCGGTTGTGGTAGAGGCCCCAGCGGCTCTCGGTGCGATAAAGCGAGGCATGCGCCGCCATGTCGGCGCAGTCGAGGATGGAGGAGACTTCGAGCGAACGCATCAGTTCATGCGCATCGCGCGCCACGAGCGCGGTATCGAGATCCTCGCGGACTTCGGCGAGCCGCGCCTGGCCGATCCGCATCTTGGCGGTGACCTTGGGCGGCTGCAGATAGTCGTTGACCAAGCGCCGGGCCTTGTATTCCAGCTGGTTGGGCGGAATGCCATCCTCGCGCCTGGTCGGCGCCAGAACGCGCTCGCGCTCAAGCCGGACAAAATCGTTGTCGATATCCGGCAGGTCGGTTTCTCCCGCGATCTCGGCGGCATGCTCGCCCGCGACCGCGCCATTGGTGAAGGCCCCGAGCATATAGTTGTGCGGCACGCTCGCCATATCGCCTGCCGCATAGAGGCCCGGTACGGTGGTTCGCGCGAACTCGTCGACAAACACGCCCGAAGCACTGTGGCCCGAACAGAAGCCGATTTCCGATATGTGCATCTCGATCATCTTGTCGCGATAATCGGTGCCGCGCCCCTCATGGAACCGGCCGCGCGACGGGCGCTCCACCCGGTGCAGAATGTCCTCGATCTCGCCGACCGTGTCGGAATGCAGATGGTTGAGCTTGAGGAAGACCGGCCCCTTGCCCGATTGCAGTTCGTTGTAGAATTCCTGCATCATCTGCCCCGACCAATAGTCGCTCTCGATGAAGCGTTTGCCCTCGTTATTGGCTGTATAGGCGCCGAACGGACCGGCGACATAGGCACAGGCCGGGCCGTTATAGTCCTTGATCAGCGGATTGATCTGGTAGCATTCGAGATTGGCGAGCGCCGCACCCGCATGATAGGCCATGGCATAGCCGTCGCCGGAATTGGTCGGATTCTCGTAAGTGCCGAACAGATAGCCGGAATGCGGCAGGCCGAGCCGGCCCGCTGCGCCCATGCAGAGGATCACCGTCTTGGCCCGGAGCACCAGGAACTCGGCCGTGCGCGTGTTGACCGCAATGGCGCCTGCAATCCGGCCGTCTTTGGCGGTCAGCAGCCGCGTGGCCATATAGCGGTTGGAGACGAGGATGCGCTCGCGCTTGATCTGGCGGTAGAGCGCCTTCTTTACCGTTTCGCCATTCGGCATCGGCAGCACATAGGTGCCGAGGTGATGCACCTTCTTCAGGTCGAAATCGCCATTGGCATTCTTCTGGAAGCGGATGCCGAACCGGTCGAGCTCCTGGATGATGTCGTAGCAGCGCGAGGCATATTTATACACCGGCGCCTGGTCGACGATGCCGTCATTGGCGATGGTGATCTCTTTGGTATATTGCTCGGGCGTGGCATAGCCCGGCACGACGGCGTTGTTCAGCCCGTCCATGCCCATGGAAATGGCGCCCGAGCGCTTCACATTGGCCTTTTCCAGCAGAACCACATTCAGCTTCGGGTTCTTCTGCTTGGCCTTCAGCGCCGCCATCGGTCCGGCCGTGCCGCCACCGATCACCAGCACATCGCAGGCGACTTCCGCCAATCCTTCGATAAAATCGTCCATTCTCAATCCTCAGGCCCGCGGCGTGTCGCCCGAAAGTGGCTCCCGGTTTCGGGATGACGACACGCGCAAATTAAAAGTCGGCGATTTCGCGCAGGTAGCTCCAGGGATAGATGCCCCTATCATGACCGTCGGAGAAAACCAGCCGCACCGCATAGGAGCCGATCGCCTCGGCGCTCGTCACGCTGACACCGTCGAATGAACCCGTCTTGCCATCGACATCGGCACGCACCTGCAGTGCCGCCCGGCTGCGGGCTCTGAGCAGCGACGCCGGAATCGTGGAAACATGACCGTCATCCCATGTGACGGTGAGTGCTTTGCGCTCGTCCGTGAATTTGAGTTGCAGAGGTATCATGGCGCCTTCCCTGATCGTTCGCTGCTATTTTAGGGATCGGCGTAACCGCGACACGCAATAAATTGCCCTGAATTGAAATGCGTTCGAAATATCGGCGCGATTTGTTCGAGCGCCAGTCCAGGACGTTGCGACCGTCGGCAGCCGCTCATGCTTATGCTCGAACTACGACAGGGCGAGGCCCAGGCTTGCGGTTGGGACGCGAGCCTGGGCCTCGAGATATCGGCGTGTTGACGTCGGCAAACCCGACGGGTTCGAGCCTTATGACGAGGCAACCGTTACCCGATCCAGGAACAGGTGCGAGATTGCGGTGAAACGCAAGCCCTGAACCTTCGAGCTGGTGATGCGGCTATATTTCGAGAAATAGGAGATGATCAGCGGCGTTTCATCGAGAAGAAGCGCCTGGATCTTGCTGGCGGTCTCGCGCTGGGTCTTGAGATCGCGCGCCTTGCCGTAATCGACCAGCAGTGCGTCATATTGCGGGTTCTTGAAATGAGCGGCGTTCCAGGTTCCGGTGCTCTTCAGCGTGGCATTGAGGAAGATGTCCGGCGTGCCCCGGTGACCATAGTCGGTGAGGCCGAGGTTGGAGTCCAGCCAGTTGGAGCTGCCGAAGGTCGCCGAGCCGTAATAGGCATCCTGTTGAAGAATGTTGAGCTTGATGTCGATGCCGGCCAGCTTGGCGAAATTCTGGATCAGCACGGCATAGTCAGGGATTTCATAGGCCTGCTCGGTGGTCAGCGTCACCTGGAAGCCGTTGGCGACGCCGGCCTCGGCGAGCAGCTTCTTGGCCTGGGCGATATCCTGCTTGCGCTGGGGAATCGATGGGTCGGAGGAAGGGAAGATCGGCGCGAACGGCGTGTCGTTGCCGACGATGGCGCGGCCCTTGAACAGGCCCTTGACGATGACGTCGCGGTCGATCGTCAGCGCCAGCGCCTGACGCACGCGCTTGTCCTTGAACGGGTCCTGGTCGACGCGCATATGCACTTCGTCATGGGTGCTCGCCTGGACGCTGAGGATCTTGTAGGCGGGGTTGTTGTCGACGGCGAGCGCGATGCGCGGCGTATAGGGGATGACGTCGAGATCGCCGGCCTGCAGCGCCAGAACTTGTGCCTGCGGGTCGTCGTAGAACTGGATTTCCAGCCGGTCGGGAAGCGCCTTGTCGCCCCAGTAGCCGTCGTTGCGGACGAAGCTCGCGCCTTGTTTCGGTCGGAAGGATTCCAGCTTGAACGGACCGGTGCCGTTGAACGTCTTCTCGAAATCACCCTTGTAGTCGGCGGGAAGAATGATCGAATTGAACACGTCGGAGGAGACGTAGAACGGGAAATTGCTATTCGGGCTGTCGAGCGTGAAGACGACGGTCAGGTCATCCGAAGCCTTGACGGCGCCCTTCGACAGCAAGCCCTTGTAAGCTGACAGTGCCGAGGAGCCATTGGCCGGATCAACGAGCCGCTCGAATGTGGCCGCGACATCCTTGGCGGAGAGCGGGCGGCCGTCCTGGAATTTCACGCCGGAGCGGATCTTGAACGTCCATTGTGTTGCATCGTCATTGCCGGACCATGAAGTGGCCAGCGACGGCAGCAGGCCTTTCTCCGGGTCGTCCACCAACAGATATTCGCCCACCTGACTGATCAGCGCGATGCTGGCCGGATCGGCGATTTTCACCGGGTCGATGGCGCCGGCGGGCTGGTCAAGCGCTACCCGCACCGTCCCGCCGCCCTGGCCTGCAGCACGTGCCGTCGAAACGCCAAAGCCTTGCGACGCGGCAAAGCCGGTCAGGCCGATCAAGGCGGCATAGCGGATCAGGTCGCGGCGGTTCAAGAACCCGGCCGCATGCTCGTCGACCGCAACATTCCAGAGATCGCCGGAAAGCGTGCGGAGCTGGTCGATGTGGTTACGTTTGGTCATCGGACTATCCTATTGAGGTTGAAGATCAGGAGACGCGGCGGCCGTCGAGGCGGATTTCGTCGACAGCATCCGGATAGAAGGCGATCAGACCTTTGATCTTGGGAATTTCAGCCAGTGGATCGAGATAGCTCCAGGCGATGTCCTGCCTTGCAGTGCCGTCGGTCGCCGTGGTCGACCAGTAGGAGGCGATGCCCTTGTAGGGGCAGCGCGTGTGGCTCGCCGAATGCGTCAAGCGGTCCATGCGGATGTCTTCCGGCGGAATGTAGAAACGCGTCGGCAGATGGGTTTCGAACAGCAGCACCGCGCGCCGGCTGTCGGCGATCACCTCGCCACCGACCAGGACTTCGACATGGGCGGAACTCGGGATCGTATCGATGCGCGCATAGGGATCGCGCGGATGGACGAAGATTTCCTCGTCTTCCTCGAACCAGTGATCCGCGGCATTCCAGCGAAACGCGACATAGCCCTTGAGCGGCGCGAAGACGGGATCATCGACCTCGACGAAGGACCATGCGGCATTCTCCTCCGTGCGGCCTGCGGCACCGATGTTCCAGTTCCGCGTCTTGCCGCCAAACCGCTCATGGCGACCGTCGCGCGGGGCGAGAAGGACATCCGGCCGGATCGCCACCTCCGGGAAGAAATAGATCGGCAGGAACTGGTTGCTGCGCAGGATCAGCGTTTCTCGGCTGTCGGCGACCGTCTCGCCGGCAAACTCGACGCGCACGCGCTTGGGGCTGTGCAGGACATTGGTGAGCTTGGGCGTAAAAGGCTCGCGTGGCTGCAATCTGATGGTCTCCTTGCTCATGACGGCCTCCCTCACGACGCCGCGCGTCGATCACTGCCTTCGGCGGAGAAGCGGTTTGGCGGCCGCTGCAGTCCCAGCCGGTCGCGAAAGGTGCCAGGCTCGTATTCGCGGCGGAACACGCCACGGCGCTGCAGATCCGGCACGACCTGGCTGGTGAAGTTCAGCCAGTCTTCCGGCAGCAGGGGGAACATCAGGTTATAGCCATCGGCAGCACCCGCCTTGAACCAGTCTTCCAGCTGGTCGGCCACCTGCGAAGCCGTGCCGGCAATGGTTGGAACGGCGCCGGAATTGGCGAGCCGCTTGGCGATCTCGCCGAGCGTGAGATTCTGGCTCGCCCAGAGTTTTACGCGATTGAGCGCCGTCCGGCCGCCGTTGAAGGTCGACTCGTCCGGCAAGGGCGGCAATGGCCCATCCAGCGGGTAGGCGGTGAGGTCCGTGCCGCTCCAGCTCGACAGCAGGTCGACGCCGACCTGTTCCGGCATCAGGCTTTCGAGATATTGCTGCCGCTCCTCGGCCTCCGAGACGGAACCCGCGACGACAGGTAGGACACCGGGCAGGATCTTGAACGAGTCCGGCCGGCGGCCGAATTTCTTCAGCCGGGCATTGATGTCCTCGCGATAGCGCAGCCCCTCCTCCTTGTCGCGGATGATGGCGAAGTGCAGATCGGCATGTGCGGCGGCAAAGTCCTTGCCGGAATCAGACGAGCCAGCCTGGACGATGATCGGATGCCCCTGCGGCGGCCGCGGCACATTCAGCGGGCCGCGCACGCGATAATATTTGCCCTCGTGATTGAGGGAATGGACCTTGGCTGCATCGGCATAATGTCCCGAGCCGCGATCGAGCAGGATGGCATCGTCTTCCCAGCTGTCCCACAGCGCCTTGACGACATCGAGGAATTCGCCGGCACGTTCGTAACGGTCGCCATGGATGAGATTGCCGTCATGGCCGAAATTCTGCGCCTCTTCGTCCATGGCCGAGGTCACCACGTTCCACGAGGCGCGGCCCTTGCTGATATGGTCGAGCGAGGCGAACATCCGGGCGATGTTGTAGGGCTCGCTATAGGAGGTCGAGGCCGTGGTGATCAGGCCGATATGCTCCGTCACCGCGGCCAGTGCCGAAAGCAGCGTCAGCGGTTCGAGCCGCGCATTGGCATAATGGGTGACGCCGCTTTTCACCGAATCCCAGATGGCGACGTGATCGGCAACGAACAGCGTATCGAACTTCGCCCGCTCCGCATCCTGCAGGAGCTTCTTATAGAAGTCGAAATCGAACACTTCGCGCCCCGGCGCCCGCGGATGGCGCCAGGACATTCGATGATCACCCTGGGGATTGAAGAAAAATGCGCTTAAAATCAAATGATCAGCCATCGACGTATTTCCTGACAATCATGTCTGTCTCGTCGCCGGGCATCGGCTCAGGCGGACGTCATCGATAGCGCAAAGGCCGATATTAGTCTACTAAAAATATATTTTTAATATTTAACTATGAAGCAACCCATTGTCTGCATAGGAGAATTACGACCGCCGGCCGAGCCCATAGGTCAGCGCCAGCGCGCCGACCAGCACTGCGCCCTTGACGAAGTCCTGCGTGTAGTAGGGCGCGTTCAGCATGGTGAGGCCATTGAGCAGCACGCCGACGAAAACAGCGCCGGCAGCCATGCCGAAAATATTCGGGCGGCGCTGGTCGAGCACGGCGAAGCCGATCAGCGACGCAGCCACGGCATCCATCAATAGCGACCCGCCGGTCGAAATGTCGCCACGGCCGACGCGAGCGGCGATAATGATGCCGCCGAGACCCGCCAGCATGCCCGAAAGGATATAGGCCATGGTCTTCAGTTTCGCCACCGGAGCACCGGCCAGCCGCGCCGCCACGGCATTACCGCCGACCGCAAACAACAGCCGTCCCGCACGCGTATGCTCCATCAACACATGGAAGATGATGGCCGCGACTACCATGATCACCACGGGGATCGGGATGACACCAAAGAGGCTGGCGCGGCCAATCGTGAGGAAAGCTTTGTCGACCACGCCTGCTGCCTTCGACCCATCCGGCAGGATAAGGCCGGAGGAGATCGACCGGCCGGCCGTCGGGATCAGTTGCAGGCCGCTCAGCAAAAACATCATCGCCAATGTCGCCAGCAGGTCCGGCACGCGCAGCTTGACGATGAGGAAAGCATTGACCGCCCCGACGGCAGCGCCGAAGGCCAGCACCAGCGGCACCGTTTCATAGGCGTTGAGCTGCCAGACGATCATGGCGTAAGTCGCAGCCATGACCGATGAGGCGGCGACCGCGCCGATCGACAGGTCGAAACCGCCGACGGCAAGCGTCAGCGTCACGCCGATGCCAAGCACCGCCACCACTGACACGCCTTGCAATATGCTCATCAGGTTGACGATGTTGATGAACACCGGAACAGCAAGAGAGAAGCCGATGATCATCGCTGCGAGCAGCAGGAGCACGGCGCCGGAGCGGAGGGCCGCGGCGGATCTGGCCAGCCATTGACGAGCGTCCGCTTGGGCAAGTGGCGGATTGCGGCTGTCGATCGTGGTCATGGAGTTTGGCCTTCCTGCTCCGGCTTGATATGCTCGGCCGGCATTATCGTATGGTGGTGGATGTGGAGGATGCGGTCGGCGACTTCGAGCGCTTCCTCGGGATCGGATGTGGCGATCAGCGTCGCGCGGCTGCGATTGGCGCGGATCGCGGCAATAATGTCCTGGCGGGCGCCCACATCGACGCCCTGGAACGGCTCGTCGAGCAGCAGCAGCCGGCAGGGCTCAGCCTCCCAGCGGCCGAGGATCACCTTCTGCTGGTTGCCGCCCGACAGAGAACCGAGGCTGGCACGACCCGATTGCGCCTTGATGCCGAGCCGGGTGATGGCGAAATCCGCCTCAGTGAGATCGCGGCGTCCGGTGGTGAAGCCGCTCGGGAACCATTTGCCGAGATGCGGCAGGCTGATCGTGCGGGCCACGGTATCGCCCGGCCAGCCGGCAGGCATCAGCGACGAGCGGTGCCGGTCCTCCGCCGCCATGAACACGCCGGCATCGATCGCCTCTCTTGGATCGCTTGGCCGGAAAGGACGACCCGCGAGCGTCATCGCTCCTTCGGCAAGCGTTGCCGTGCCGAAAATCGCAGAGAGCAACCGGCTCTTGCCAGCGCCGAGCACACCGGTGACGGCGACGACCTCGCCTTCGAGAATATCGAGATCGAAGAGGTTTGAGTGAGGCAGCAGCCGGGCGCCCTGCAGCCGGAACACCGGCGCACCGCCATGCTCCGCCGCCGCAGCCGGCCGAGACGAGGACAACGAGCGGCCGATCATCGCCTCGATGGCCGCATCGAAATCGACCGGCGCCGAAAATTCCCGCACCATCCGGCCGCCACGCATGACGACGACGCGATCCGCCAACGCCTTCAGGTCAGCGACGCGGTGGGAGATATAGAGAATGGCAAAGCCTTTCGCACGCAATCCCCTAAGGATGTCGTAGAGCCGCTCCGCCTCGCGGCCAGAGAGACTGGCGGTGGGCTCGTCGAGGATCAACAGCGACGCCTTGCGATCGATGGCACGGGCGATCGCCAGCAATTGCCGGCCGGCGGCCGGCAGATCAGCGAAATCGGTGTCGAGCGGCAGGTCGAAACCGGCCTGATCGAGCATCTTCTTGGCCCGCCGGTGGACGGCGGCACGGTTGAGAAAGAACGGCGCCGAACCGTCGGCATAGGCATCAAGCAGCAATGTATCCGCCACACTGAGGCCAGGCGCGCCGAGTCGGTCGGTCGATTGGTGTACGGTCACGACGCCATGCCTGGCCGCCTCGGCCGGCGACCGCGGCGCATAGTTCCGGCCATTCAATGTGATGGTACCGGCATCGGCGGAGAAAGCGCCGGAGAGGATATTGACCAGCGTCGATTTGCCGGCGCCGTTAGCGCCCATCAATGCGACGATCTCACCCGCATCGAGCGAAAGCGCGGCACCGGCCAGCGCCCGCGTCGCCGCAAAGGATTTTTCGATGTTCTCGACAGTGAGCAGCGGCATGATCGACCCATAATCATATAATCGATGTATATTATGTGTTGTTCCCAAGCGAAGGGCATGGGGTTTCAACTTCGGTGGCGTGGCGGCAACGCCGTTTCCGAAACCGAGCATAAATTGGTATGATTTTATTGTATAGTATTTTTATGGATTTTATGTTTAGTAGAAGCCATGCCCTTCGAGGCAACAGGCTGGCAACAGCAAGGAGCACTCTCATGAAATCCTATCTCAAGACGGCGGCCACAGCACTTTTCGCGGCGGCAAGCTTTGCCGGCATCGGGCACGCGGCAGACGCCAAGGCACCGGCGCCGTTTGACAAGCCGGGCGTCAAGGTGGCACTGATTTCCTACATTTCCGCCGGCGACTTCTTCCAGGCCTACCAGTCCGGTGCCGAGAAGCAGGCCAAGGCGATCGGCATCGACCTGCGCGTCTTCCCCGGGCGCCAGGATGCCGCCGAGCAGCGCGACCAGATCCAGCAGGCGATCAATCTCGGCGTCAAGGGCATCGTCATCGATCACGGCCAGCCGGAAGCCCTAGGCGACGTGGTGCAGAAGGCGCTCGACGCCGGCATCAAGGTCGTGGCCTTCGACGTCAATCTCAACAATGCGAAAATCCCGCAGGTCGAGCAGAGCGATCATGAGATCGCCAAGCTCGGTCTCGAGCAGGCCTTGAAGGACAATGGCGACAAATTCACCGCCGGCTATGTCTATGTCGCCGGTTTTGCGCCGCTCGACCGCCGCAACGAGATCTGGGAAAAGTTCAAGGCCGACAACAAGGGCGTGGTCGAAAAGGCGCATTTCGGCGTCGTCAACGACACGACGGCGACCAGCACCGCCGACCAGGCCAAAGCGTCGCTGCAGGCCAATCCGGATATCACCGTCGTCTTCGCGCCCTATGACGAATTCGCCCGCGGCGTGAAGCTTGCGGTCAACGATCTCGGCCTCGCAGATAAAATCAAGATCTATTCGGCCGATGTTTCCACCGCTGACATCCAGGAGATTACCGAGGATGGCAGCCCGTGGAAGGCGACAGTGGCTACCAATCCGGCCGTGGTTGGCGCCGTGTCGATCCGTGCCGTGGCGCTCAGCATTGCCGGCGAGGACGTGCCGCATTCGATCCTCGTCAAGCCGGCGCTGCTGACACAGGATTCGCTGCGCAAGGCCGGCGTCAAGACGATCGAGGAACTTGCAGCCAAGGTGCCGTCGTTCAGCGAGAGCGATGCGGTCAACGCGCCGTGGATTCCGGCAAAACTCTACTGATGACCATCGCGGCGGCGGCGTCCTTGGATGCCGCCGCTTCGTGATTCCGATCTTTCCCCGGAGAAACCCATGAGCACCCTTCATCTCGTCAAGAAAACCGAAGATGTCGACGATCGGCGCGACACGCTCTTCGCCCGCGCTGAAGCGATTGCCAGCGATCTCGCCGATCGAGGGGCCAGCCTCGACCGCGACGGCAAGCCGCCCTATACCGAGATCAGCATCCTGAAATCGTCCGGCCTGCTGAACGCACTGCACGCGCCGCAGATCGGCGGCAGCGGCCTGTCATGGGTCGACGGCTTGCGTCTGGTGCGCATCCTGGCACGCGGGGAGGCTTCGATCGGCCAGCTGCTCGGCTATCACTTCGTCAACAGCCAGTATATCTATTGGGCACACCAGGATCCCGACAAGGCGGCCGTACTCGGCCAGGAGACCGTGTCGAAAAACCTCTATTGGGGTGCTGCCGTCAACCCGCGCGATCCGGGCCTGGTGCTGAGCCGTCAGGGCGACCACTATGTGCTCAACGGCCGCAAGACATTCTCGACCGGCGCCCATATTTCCGACCGGATCAATGCCAATGCGGTGTTCGAAGACAAGATCGCCAACTTCGTCATCCCCACCGACCGGCCCGGTTACATCGCCAATGACGACTGGGACAATTTCGGCCAGCGGCTCTCGGACTCCGGCAGCGTCGAATTCCGTGATTTTCCCGTCTATCACAGCGATTTCGTCCTGCCGCTCGCCGATCCCGACCAGGCACCCTCGGTGCTCGCCACGTTCAACACGCCGTTAATCCAGTTGGTCTTCGTCAACTTCTATCTCGGCACCGCCGAGGGGGCGCTCGCGACCGCGCTCGACTATGTGCGCAAGACGACCCGGCCGTGGATCACCTCCGGCGTGGAGAGCGCCAAACAGGATCCGTATATCCTGGAGCGGATCGGTGAGTTCACGGCGCAGCTGAAGGCCTCTGCCGCACTTGCCGACGTCGCTGCCGAAGCCGTACAGTCGGCCCTGCTGCGCGGTCCCGCTGTCACCGCCCGCGAGCGCGGCGAGGTCGCCGCCGAGGCTTATGCCGCCAAGGTCCATTCAACACATGTGTCGCTGGACATCACGTCGCGCATCTTCGAACTCATGGGCGCCCGCGCCACTGCCTCGAAACACAAGTTCGACCGCTACTGGCGCAATGTCCGGACGCACACGCTGCACGATCCGGTGTTCTACAAGGCGCGCGAGGTGGGTGAGTTTGCCCTGAACGGGACGATTCCGGAGGTTAGCCTATATAGCTAACCGCCGTCGATGTTTTGCCGCCCGACCTTTCCGTTTGGTCGGGCGAGTTGCTACACGGTAAACTCGTCTTCGTCGATGTCGCGAAACCGGCTCATGACCCGCACGATGTCGACAACTCCGGGCAAAATTCGGTAAAAGGCCGAGTAGTTGCCGATCGAAAAGCTTCGGATGTCAGGATGCAGTTCCGGCCGAGCTCGCCCGGCAAGCGGCGTTTCAGACAGCATGGCGAAAACCTGCTCGAACCGTCGCAACAGCTTATCCGCGGCCGGCGGATTGTCGTCGGCGATATAGGACCAGATCTCAATGAGGTCGCGTCTTGCCTGTGGCGTTCGCGTGATATTAAGAGCCACGGCCAACACGTTTTCTGTTCGATGCGTGTTGCTGCCGCGCCTCTTCGAGGATCGAATCCATATCAAGTGGTTCGGAAGGGCCACTTTGCATGCCGTCGCGAATAGCTTCGCGCAAGGCCACCAGCTTTGCCTCACGGAGATTTTCGCGCTCTTCAAGCAGGCGAAGCCCATCGCGCATGATCTCGCTTGCGGACGCGTACCGGCCGCTGTCGACGAGACGCCGAACAAACTCCTCGAAATGTTCTCCTAAAGTGTAGCTGGACGGCATAGTAAATCTCCTTTGTAGGGATAATATCATTTTATGATATTTCTCGCCAGTCGAGATTCCATGCTCAGCCAGACCACCTCCTCTGCGGAAGCCTACTCCGCCGCCCTCGCAGCACTCAGCCGCTCAATGTCGCGATAGGCCGCCCCCGGATGCGGCAATTCCAGTCGCGACCCTCTACCGAACAGCTTTTCGCGTAGCGTGCCAGGGCGATACTCGGTCTTGTAGACGCCGCGCTTCTGCAGTTCCGGCACCAGCATGTTGACCGTGTCCTCAAACGTTTCCGGCGTCACGGCATAAGCGAGATTGAAGCCGTCGACGTCCGTATCCTCGATCCATTCCTGCATTAGGTCGGCGACTGTCGAGGGTGAACCGACAAAGACCGGGCCGAAGCCGCCGATACCGACCCAGTCGGCCATTTCCCGCACCGTCCATTCCTTGGTCGGATCGATGGTGGTGAAGGTCTCGACGGCGGATTGCACCGCATTGGTATGGCGGTGGCGCAGCACCTCGTCCGGGGAAAACTGGCCGAAATCGATGCCGGTCCAACCCGAGATCAGCGTCAGGGCGCCTTCGTAGGAGACGTATTTGCGGTATTCGTCGAACTTGCGCTTGGCCTCGGCATCGGTCTCGCCGAGGATCACGGTCTGGAGGTTGAACGACAGGATGTCGCGCGGATTGCGGCCGATCTTCTCCGCCGCCTCGCGCACATTGGCGACGTAACGCTTCAGCACAGCCTTGGACGGAGCAGCGACGAAGATGCATTCGGCATGCGCGCCGGCAAAATCCTTGCCACGGCTCGAAGCGCCCGCCTGGTAGAGCACCGGCGTGCGCTGCGGCGACGGTTCCGACAAGTGAATGCCGGGCACGGTGTAATATTTGCCGGCGTGATTGATCGGATGGACCTTGGAGGGATGGGTGAAGATGCCGCTTTCGCGGTCGCGCACCACCGCGCCGTCTTCCCAGCTGCCTTCCCAGAGCTTGTAGCAGATGTCGAGATATTCCTCGGCGAGATCGTAGCGGTTGTCGTGCTGCGTCTGCCCGGCCTGGCCGATATTGAGCGCGCCGCTGTTGAGATAGGAGGTGACGATGTTCCAGCCGACGCGGCCCTTGGTGAGATGGTCGAGCGTCGAGATGCGCCGGGCAAATGTATAAGGATGCTCGAAGGACAACGACGCCGTCAGCCCGAAACCGAGATGCTCCGTCAAATAAGACATGGTCGGGATCAGCTGTAGCGGGTCGTTGACCGGCACCTGTGCCGAATGCTTGAGGGCAGCATTGGTGTTGCCGTTCAGCACGTCATAGACGCCGAGCACGTCGGCGATGAACAGGCCGTCGAATTTGCCACGTTCCAACGTCTGGGCGAGATTCACCCAATAGTCCATGTCCTTGTATTTCCACGACTGGTCGCGCGGATGCCGCCAGAGGCCGGGTGACTGGTGCCCGACACAATTCATGTCGAAGGCGTTCAGCCGGATTTCGCGGGTCATGTCATGCTCCTGGATTGATCAAAGCGCGCCGTTGCGCGGCGGGGTGACGCCGTTCAGCAGGTAATTGCCCACGACGTGAAATTTCCAGCGCACCGGGTCGTGCAGGGTATGCGTGCGGGCGTTGCGCCAGTGGCGGTCGAAATTGGCGCCCTGGCGGGCCGCCGAGGTGCCAGCCAGTTCGAACAGCGTGTTGGTCGCCTCGATGGCGACTTCGGTGGTCAGCACCTTGGCGCCGGCAACCGCGATGGTCGCGGCGACGACGTTGTCTTCCGTCGGATTGATCTGCGCCGTGTCGACCTTGTGGCCGGACTGTTCGAGCAGCGCCGCAGCCGCGTCGATGCGGATCGCCAGTTGGCCGATGCGGGAAATCGTCAGCGGATCGTCGGAGGCGCGTTCGATGCCGGCATCCATCCATGGCCGTGCCTTGGTCCTGACGAAATCGATCGTGTCCTTGAGCGCAGCGCGCGCAATGCCGAGATCGACGCCCGCATGGATGATCTGTCCAACCGAACCGATCGTGCCCGGCCGCTCAAAACCCTTGTGGTGATGGACGACGCAATCCGACGGCACATAGACATTTTCGATGATCGTCGTGCCGCTGCCGGTGGTCCGCTGGCCGATGCCGTCCCAGTCGTCGACGATCTCGATACCCTCGGTACCTTTCGGCACGAAGGACATGGTGAGATTACCATCCGGGTCATTGGCGAAAACGACGATCCAGTCGGCGAAGATGACACCGGTCGAATAGAATTTCTTGCCGTTGAGGCGGAAGCCGGCACCATCCGGCGTCAGCTTTGTATTGTATTGACCGACCGTCTTGGTGCCGACTTCGGACAAAGCATTGCCGAATTTGTCGCCGGCCAATGCGCGGCCGAAGAAGAATTTCTTCTGTTCCTCGCTGCCATCCAACCTCAGCGCCTCGAGGATATAGAAATGGTTCTGCGGGATCTGGCCGATCGAGCCATCGGCTTCCGACAGGATGGCGGTGACTTCGGCCAGGACCGAATTGGAGACATCGATGCCGCCATAGGCTTCCGGCACCGTGATCGCCAGCAGGCCGGAATGCGCCAGCGTCTCCATTTCCTTGAACGGCAGTTCACGATTGCGGTCGCGATCGGAAGCACCCTTGGCAAATTCGGCGGCGAGCGCCCGGGCGACGGCGAGCGCGTCGGTTTCGGTCTCGATATGGCTCGCGGGCGATACTTCCCTGTGGAATTGTGCGATGTTCGACATCTTTCACCTCCTGCCAGCGGTCAATGACCACTGGCCCTTTTGTTTGCGAAGCTGATGGCAAGCACGGCGAAGATCAGCACGCCGGTCCCGACCTGCTGCCAGTAAAAATTCAGGCCGCTGAGCAGCAGCCCGTTGGCGACGATGGCGAGCAGCAGCACGCCGAGCACCGTGCCCGCGATATTGGGCCGGCCATGCGGATTGAGTGTCGTGCCGATGAAGGTCGCGCCGATGGAATTGAGCAGAAAGGCATTGCCGGAATTGGGAATGTAGACCGTCACCGTCGAAGTCAGGATCAGGCCGGCAACCGCTGCAATCGCTGCAACGAGGATATACGTTACCGCCATATAGGCATTCAGCGAAATGCCGGAATAGCGCACGACCGGGGCCTGTATGCCGGCCGAGAGTATGACGCGCCCGAAACGCGTGCGGGTCAAAACCACCGAGGCTGCAATCCCAATGACCGCGGTGATCAGCAGCGGTGCAGGCAGCCCGGCGATCGTGCCGTGACCAAGAAAGTGGAAGCTCGCGGGGACGCCGGTTGGCGGCAGGTAGACGGGATTGCCGCCATTGGTGAGCAATTGCTGCACGCTACGACCGACGAACAGCGTGCCGAGCGTGGCCAGAAACGGCGTTACCCCAATGCCCGAGATCAGTACAGCGTTGAAGGCGCCGACCAGCACACCGGCGAGAATGCCGGCGATGAGCGCCAACGCCACCGGTAGTCCGCCCAGCACGAGCGAGACAAAGGCGAAACTGGCGAAATCGATCGCCGTGCCCACCGACAGGTCGATACCGCCGGCCGCGACCGCGAAGGTCATGGCGATCGAGACGATGGCGAGCAGGGTGAAGTTGTTGACCAGGATGCTTTCGAGATTGGCCAGGGTGAGAAAACTCGGTGCAGCGTTGGCGAAGATGGCCATGACCACGACGAGCGCTATCACCAAAGCGTAGCGGGCGACAAAGCGCAGGATGCCGGAAGGACGGGCGCGCAGCATCGTCGCGGCCGTCATCAGCGGCTCTCCCGCTTCAGAAGCGTCGTTGTCGAGACGACGAGCAGGATCAGCAGACCCTGTACGCCGCTGACCAGCGTGCTGGAAATATTGAGCAGTTGAAAGCCGTTGAGCAGGACACCGACGAACAGGGCCGACAGCAAGGTACCGGTGATGGTGGGCACCAGACGCCGCGAGAAGACGCTGCCGAGCAGCGCGGTCACGACCACGGGCAACAGCATTTCGCCGGAACCCGTCGTGCTGCCGGACAGATAGGCAGCCGAGAGAATGCCGGCAAAGCCTCCGCAGAGGCCGGAGAGGATGAAGGCAAAGCCGCGATAGGCCTTCACCCGAATGCCCGCCGCGCGCGCCGCTTCCGGAAATTCGCCGACCGCATAGAGCCTGAGCCCGAAGGATGTGCGCTGGATCACGGCGACCATCAGTGCCGTGAAGGCGATGAGAACATAGGCCAGCACCGGAACCCCGAACGGACCGGTCGCCGACAGCGTGGTCAGGAAGTCAGTCGACGCCGGGATAACGGTATTCTGCGTCAGCACGAGCTCCAGCCCGGCGACGACGTTCATCACGGCCAGCGTCGCCAGCAGTGGCACAATGCCGGCAAGCACGACAGCCAGTGCATTGACGACACCGATGGCGAGCCCGGTGCCGAGGGCTGCGAGCACCGCCGTGCTGTCGCTATATCCTGCATGGGCTAGAGTTGCATAGACGGCGGCGGAAAGGCCCATATTGGCCGCCAGTGACAGGTCTATGCCGCCGGTAACGACATTGGAACCACCCGCGATGATGACGATGGTGAGACCAATCGCCAGCACGCCCGCGATTGCCGATTGGCCAAGGATGTTGCCGATGTTGAACAGCGTCAGGAAATAGGGTGCCGTGAGCGAGAAGATCAGCAGGATCAGAGCGAAGGCGATCAGCGCGCCATAGCGAAGCGCCGCGGAAGCGAACTGACGACCCGAAAGCGTGCTGGTCCGGCTTGCCTTCCGGGCGACGATGAAGGTGGAGTCGTAATGGGAATCAACCGACATTGCGCAGAACCTCCGTTGAGCCGGTTGCCTCGGCGAGGATTTCGGCTGGCGTGGTGTTGGATGTGATGAATTCGCGGGCGATCCGGCCGCGGAACATGACCAGGACGCGGTCGGTGATGCCGGCCAGTTCATCGAGGTCCGAGGAGAGCACGATGACACCGGCGCCTCGGCTGGCCAGCTCGCCGATCAGCGCATAGATTTCGACCTTGGCGGCAATGTCGACACCCACGGTCGGTTCATCGAGCAGATAGATCTCCGAATGCTGGCTCAGCCACTTGGCGATCGCAACCTTCTGCTGATTGCCGCCCGACAACGAGCGAACGAGCGCACTGGCACCCGCCGTCTTGATCTGCAGCCGTGCGATAAGGCTATCCGCCTCCCGCGCCTCCTCCCGTCGGTTGAGGAATCCGCGTTTGACGAAGCGGGAGAGGCTGGCAAGCGTGGAATTTTCCGCCACGCTCAGATCAAGCGCCACGCCATGGCCGCGGCGGTCCTCCGGCACCAGCGCCAGCTTGCGGCTGGCGGCCTGCGAGGGGGTGGCGGTCCAGACCGTCTGGCCATTGACCTCGACACGACCCGAAGCGGCTGTTTCCAACCCGAAGAGCGTCCGGACCAGCTCCTTGGCGCCGGAGCCGAGCAGGCCGGTCAGCCCAAGAATTTCGCCCTTGCGTAGCGACAGGCTGATATCACTGTATTTCCCCGGCGCCGTCAGGCCCTGCACCTGCAGCAGCGTGTCGCCGAGTTCGACTTCCCGCTTCGGATAGAGGTCCTTGATGTCGCGGTTGACCATCAGCGCGCCGATCGCTTTAGCCGACGTTTCGGCGAGCGGCAGGGCAGCAACCGTCCTGCCGTTGCGGAGCACGGTGACCGTGTCGCAGAGGTCTTCGATCTCGCTGAGATAGTGCGAGATGTAGATGATGGTAATGCCTTCGTCGCGCAGCCGGCGGATCAGCTTGAACAGGATATCGGCCTCACGCCGGACGAGCGCGGCTGTGGGCTCGTCGAACACCAGCACGTTCGGCTGTTCGAGCAGGGCGCGAGTGATCTGGATGATCTGCTTCTCGGCGGTGGTCAGCTCCGAGATCAGCGCCGTGCTGGGAATCCTGACGCCGAAATAGCGGGCGAGGATCGCCTCCGCCTGCCGCTGCATTTCGCCCCGGTCGACGAAGGGCGTGCCGGCAATGAGCGGCTCGCGGCCGAGGAACAGCGCCTCGCCAACAGTGAATGTCGGCACGAGCAGCCGATCCTGGTGGATGAACTGGATACCGAGCCGTTCGACCAGCCGCGGCGTCAGTCTGTCATAGGCCTCGCCATCGATCTCGATCGTGCCCTTGTCGGGCTGGTGGAGACCAGCAAGCAGCTTGATCAGCGTCGATTTGCCGGCGCCATTCTGCCCGACGAGACCATGCACCGTGCCGCGCTTGACCAGGAGCGAGGCGCCGTCGAGCGCCTTGGCGCCGCCGAAATGCTTGACGATGCCGCCGAGCCAGATGACCACGTCGCGTTCGGCGAGGTGAGGAGGTGCGCTTGACGACATGATCTTGCTCCTGCGTTTGGGAATTGCGGGGCGCGGACCAGCCCGGCAGGACATCCGGGCTGGCCCACAAGCAACGGCGCGTCAGCCGATGCCGAGCTTCTTCGAGACATCGCCGACATTCTGCTTGTTGGCGAGCAGCGCCGGCACATAGGTTTCGCGCGGCAGTTTTTCGCCGGCAAGCAGGCGGGCAGCGTTGCGGACGGCCGTGCGGCCGATCTCGGCCGGCTGCTGCGCGGCATCGGCGCCGGCCGGCGAGTTCGGATCGGCGACGAGCTGCAGCACTTCCGGGCTGCCGTCGACGCCATAGGTCCGGATCTCCGTGCGGCCTGCTGCGGCCAGTGCCTGGGTCGCGCCAAGCTGCGGAATGTCCCAGGCCGACCAGATCGCCTTGATCGACCCCTTGTCCGGATATTTGTTGAGGATAGCCGTGATCTGGGTGAATGCGTCCTGCACAGTGTTCGGGATCACGTCGCGCAATTCCGGCTTCAGGATTTCGATCTTGGGGAAATACTTGGTCACATTGACGAGCTGGTCATAGCGGATAGCGCAGGGCGTCACGCCATAGAAGCCGTTGAAGACCACGATCTTGCCTTCGCCGCCGATGTCGCTGACCAGTTGCAGCGCCAGATCCTTGCCGATGCCCCAGTTGTCGGACGTGGAATTGTTGATCGAATTGGTCGAGCCGACGTCGACAGTCAGCACCGGGATGCCGGCGTCGCGTGCCTTCTTCAGCCATGGGTCGATCACCGAAAGCGTGCCGAGGGTCTGGATGATCGCATCCGGCTTCTGGGCAATCAGCGTCTGCAGCTGAGATACCAGCTTGGCGTCGTTGCGCTGGCCGTCGACGGCGATAGGCTCTCCGCCAAGCGCTTTCACTTCGGCGATCTGCGCGTTGTAAGCCTGAAGATCGAAATAGTGATCCGTGCCGGTAGCGCTGATGCCGATCCGCTTGCCTTTCAAGGACAGCGCACCGGCGGCTCGCGCAGCGGTAGCGCCGAGCAGCGTCGCACCTGCTGTCGCCGCACCGACAGCCGCCGATATCTTCAGCATGTCGCGGCGATTGAGGGTCGAAAATGAAAACCGGTCGCTCATAGAAATCTCCATTCTTATTCAGTGGACGATGATGACCTGGCAGCACCCAGCGGCGGCCGCGGCTCACCTGTTTCCCTGCCGGACCACTCAAACCGTCTCGGCCGTCAGCCACATGCATGGCGCGCTATGCCGAATGAGACGCAGCTACGGATCGGATCGGGGCGCCCGCCGCAGCGTGGCGCGTTTCCAAAAAACTAGCTTTAAAATCTATATTGTCAATCAAAATTATAGAAAATATCGGAGGCTTAGCGGCACGGCATTTTTGCAAGCCGGCGGGCCGACCGCAAATCTCGCAATATGCCGCTGCCATCGCGGACTGGTGATGACATGCAGTGCAGAAAACCCTGCAACTGACGCGTTTGCACCGGGCGTAGCTGAAACCTCGCTGACAATAATTCCGCACTTTTTGCGGAACCATCGCCGTTTCAGGAAAAATATTTCAGTCTTCTCCCTTTCGTGAAAAATTCCTGCTTTACTCTTAGTCTATATAAATTATGGATTAAGTTAGTTTAATGACACGGTGCAGGAACCGGAAAATGCGAGAACTGAAAATTGTGGGCATATCGGGCAATGTCAGGACGCCGTCACGTACGGCTTCGCTCGTCGAGGCGATCCTTGCTTCGATCGAGAGCCGGCTCAGCGTCCAGACCCGCAAGATCGACCTGGTCGATGCCGCCCCGATCCTGTTTCGCGCCCTTCGCTCCGACCAGCTCGATGATGCCGGCCGCGAACTGGTGCAGGCCGTTGAGACCGCCGACGTGCTGGTGGTCGGATCGCCCGTTTACCGCGCTTCGTATTCCGGCGCGCTCAAGCACCTTTTCGATCTCGTGCATTTCGAATCGCTGATCGGCAAGCCAGTCATCCTTGCGGCGACCGGCGGCACGCCGATGCATGGCTTGATGACCGAGCATCAGCTGCGGCCGCTGTTTGGCTTCTTCAAGGCTCTGACGCTGCCAACCGCCGTCTATGCGCTGGAAAGCGATTTCGACGCCTATTCAGTCCGCAATCCCGAAATCACCAAACGCATCGATGCTGCCGTGCGCGAACTCGGCGCGCTCTTTCCTGCCGTTTCCGAACTTGCATTGCAGACCGATGCGGCCGAGCGGCCGCGCCTTCGTGCCTGACCAAAACCTCTCATAGTGTGGATGGAGAAACCAATGTCCCAGCTCAAAAAAGACCCTTTGAAATTCGCCTACTGGGTGCCGAACGTCTCCGGCGGCCTGGTGATCAGCTCGATCGAGCAGCGGACCAGCTGGGATATCGACTATAACCGCAAGCTCGCGCAGATCGCCGAACACTCCGGCTTCGATTACGCGCTGAGCCAGATTCGCTTTACTGCCGGCTATGGCGCCGACAACCAGCATGAATCGGTATCGTTCAGCCATGCGCTGCTCGCTGCCACTGAACGCCTGCGGGTGATCGCCGCCGTCCTGCCGGGTCCGTGGAACCCCGCTTTGCTCGCCAAGCAGATCGCCACGATCAGCCATCTCACCAATGGCCGCGTCGACATCAACGTCGTTTCCGGCTGGTTCCGCGGCGAATTTGCCGCGATCGGCGAACCCTGGCTTGATCATGACGAACGCTATCGCCGTTCGGAGGAATTCATCCGTGCTGCGCGCGGCATCTGGACCGAGGACAGCTACAATCTGCGCGGCGATTTCTATCGCTTCACGGACTATTCGATGAAGCCGAAGCCGCTTGGCGGCATCCCGCAGGTGTTCCAGGGCGGCTCGTCCCGCGCCGCCCGCGACATGGCGGCCCGCGTCTCCGATTGGTACTTCACCAATGGCAATACGCCCGAGGGCCTGACCGCACAGGTGGACGACATCCGCGCCAAGGAAAAGCAGTTCGGCAAGAGCTGGCGCACGAAGATCGGCATCAACGCTTTCGGCATCGTTCGCTCGACCGAGAAGGAAGCCCAGGAAATACTGAAGGAAATCATCGACAAGGCGATCCCCGACGCGGTCAAGGGTTTCCACCACGAAGTCCAGAACGCCGGCAATTCCTCGCCGGAGCGCGAGGGCAACTGGGCCAAATCGACCTTCCAGGACCTGGTGCAGTACAATGACGGCTTCCGCTCCAACCTGATCGGCACGCCCGAACAGGTGGCGGAACGCGTCATCGGCCTGAAGCGCGCCGGCGCCGACCTGATCCTGCTCGGCTTCCTGCATTTCCAGGAAGAGGTCGAATATTTCGGCAAGCATGTGCTGCCGATCGTGCGCGAGCTCGAGGCGATCGAGGATCGGGCGCTGGAAGCCGCCGAGTAAGGCTGCGCTGCGGCCTGGGGCACCCCCCTCTGCCCTGCCGGGCATCTCCCCCTCAAGGGGGGAGATTGGATGGGGCACCAGCTCGCGCCTCTCTGCCGTCGCATCCCCTGCAACGCCTGTTTGGGGCGACGAGAGCGCCACGAGTCAATCTCCCCCCTTGAGGGGGAGATGTCCGGCAGGACAGAGGGGGGTAGCCCCGAGCACCCACGACAAAGGACGGCACCCACAGCGCCGCCCGCCAAACGAACGACAGCATGAACGGAGACCAGCATGCTGGATGCCCATTACACATTTTCCGCGCTCGACGGCACGGCGTCGCTCAGGGAATATCCTTCCCTGCCATTCCTGAACTCTTCCACCAAGGCGGAAGCCGGCAAGGTTCGAGAGGGCGTGCTCGCGGACCAGCCGGTGCTGGCGCTGGAAAATATCACCATTTCCTTCGGCGGCGTCACCGCCGTGTCAGGCGTGGACCTCGCCGTGCAACGGGGTGAAATCCGCGCCATCATCGGCCCGAACGGTGCCGGCAAGAGTTCGCTGATCAACATCATCAGCGGCATTTACCGCCCAGACAGCGGCCGTGTCTGGCTCAACGGCAGGAGCTATGCCCAGGTGCCGGCCCAGAAGGCCGCGCGGCTCGGCATTGCCCGCACCTTCCAAAATCTTGCTCTGTTCAAAGGCCTGACCGTTGTCGAAAACATCATGACCGGGCTTGCCTTCGCCCGCCGCTCAACCTTTATCGGCCAGGCGCTCGGCTCGCCGCGTGCCCGCCGTGAAGAGCGCGAAGCTCGCGATCGCGCCCGCAGTGTCGTCGAGTTCCTGCATCTGGAGCATGTCGCTGACCGACTGGCCGGATCGTTGCCCTATGGCCTGCAGAAGCGCGTCGAACTCGCCCGCGCGCTTGCCCCCAATCCCGAGATCTTGCTGCTCGACGAGCCGATGGCCGGCATGACCGCCACCGAGAAACAGGAAATGGCTGCTTACGTCCGCGCCGCCCAAGAGAGCTATGGCACGACGGTCATCCTCATCGAGCATGACATCGGCGTGGTTATGGGTCTCTCCGATCGCATAGCCGTGCTCGACTATGGCCGCAAGATCGCCGACGGCACTCCTGCCGAAGTGCGCGCCGACCGGGCGGTCATCGATGCCTATCTCGGTATTGTCAGCGAAAACGACGAAGGAGCTGGCATCTGATGGACGGCGGCTTCGACTATCTCTTCTTCCTCGAAGTGCTGACCGGCGGCCTGCTCTCTGGCGTGATGTATTCGCTCGTCGCCATCGGCTTCGTGCTGATCTACAAGACATCAGGCGTGCTGAATTTCGCCCAGGGCGCGCTGCTGCTGTTCGCTGCATTGACCTTCGTGTCGTTGGTCGAACGCGGCCTGCCCTTCTGGCTGGCGCTGGTCATCACTTTCCTCGTCATGGTGCTGATCGGCATCGCCATCGAGCGCACCGTGCTCAGGCCGCTGGTCAATAAGCCGCCGATCACCTTGTTCATGGCCACGCTCGGCCTCTCCTACGTGATCGAGGGTGCGGCTCAGCTTGTCTGGGGCACGCAGGTGCATGGACTCGATCTCGGCATCGAGGACGTCCCCTTCGAATTCCACGGCATCATGATCTCGACCTTCGACCTGTTCGCTGCCGGTGTTGCTGCGGTGATGGTCGCGGCTCTCACACTGTTCTTCCGCTATACCCGCGTCGGCTTGAGTTTTCGCGCCGTTGCCGACGATCAGTTCGCCGCCCTGGCCGTTGGTCTCAGATTGCCGCGCATCTGGGCCACGGTCTGGGCGACGTCCGGGCTGGTGGCGCTGGTCGCCGGCCTGCTCTGGGGCGCGCGGCTGGGCGTGCAGTTCTCGCTGTCGCTGGTCGTGCTCAAGGCGCTTCCAGTGCTGGTGCTGGGCGGCTTCGACTCGATTGCCGGCGCCATTGTCGGCGGGCTGCTGATCGGCGCCTCCGAAAAGCTCGCCGAAGTCTATATCGGCGATTATTTCGGTGGCGGCATCGAGGGCTGGTTCGCTTATGTCGTGGCGCTCGTCTTCCTGCTCATCCGCCCCTCCGGCCTGTTCGGCCAGAAGCTCGTGGAAAGGGTCTGACCGATGGCTGTCCTCACCGCATCGCAACCCTTGCAGGCTCAAGCCGCTAAGCTGCCGGGCTGGCTGCTGCCAGCCGTGGCCTTGGTCATCGCCTTCGCCGTCGTGCCGCTCGTCGGCCAGGGCTATCTGATCGAAGCGATTCTTCTGCCCTTCCTGGCGCTGTCGCTGGCGGGCGTCGGCCTGAACCTGCTCACCGGCTATGCCGGACAGGTATCGCTCGGCAGCGCTGCCTTCATGGCGGTGGGCGCCTTTGCCGCCTTCAACTTCAACCTCCGGATCGATGGCCTGCCAATCCTCGTCAGCATCGTGCTCGCCGGTGTCGTGGCGGCCGGAGTCGGCATCGTCTTCGGCCTGCCGAGTCTCCGGCTGCGCGGCTTCTATCTGGCCGTCTCGACCCTGGCCGCACAGTTCTTCGTGCAATGGGCACTGACCAAGTTCAACTGGTTTTCCAACAACAATCCGTCCGGCGTTATCGATGCGCCGAACCTCACCATTGCCGGCATCAATTTCGACAGCTCGACCGGCCGCTATTACTTCGCGCTCTCCATCGTCACGACGTTGACCTTCCTCGCCTGGCGCGTCGCCACCTCGCAGACCGGCCGCAATTTCATCGCCATCCGCGACAATGAGACGGCTGCTAAGATCATCGGCGTGCCGGTGCTCAGGACCAAGCTGCTCGCCTTTGCGCTGTCGTCCTTCATCATCGGCGTCGCCGGCGTCATCTGGGCGTTTACCTATCTGCGCACCGTCGAACCCGACGGCTTCGACCTCGACCGCTCGTTCCAGATCCTTTTCATCATCATTATCGGCGGGCTCGCCACCATCCGCGGCGCCTTCTTCGGCGCGGCGCTGATCGTGGTCTTCCCTGTGGTGATGTCGCGGGTCGGGCAATTCTTCCTCGGCGACCTCTTCGACTCCGGCGTGCTCGACATGAGCCAGCGGGTCGTGCTCGGCGCGCTGATCATCGTCTTCCTGATCCTCGAACCCGACGGCCTTGCCGCGCTGGGCAACCGGGTCCTCAGAGGGTTCCGTATCCGCAGACCGGAACAGCAAAGCTAAGCGGCAGGCATAAGCCGCTGGAGAATTCACCAATCCCAATCACAAGGCCGGCCAAAACCGGTCAACAGAAGGAGCATACCCAATGACAAGACTGACCAACACGCTGCGCGCAGCCGCAGCAGCCCTGACACTCACCTTCGCGGCCGGACTGACCACCGCCCACGCCGATGAGCAATATTTCCCGCTGCAGAGCTATCGCGTCGGCCCCTATGCCGCCGGCGGTACCGGCTTCTTCGGTGGCTTCATCGACTATATGAACTTGATCAACATCCGCGACGGCGGCGTCAACGGCGTCAAGCTGACCTGGGACGAGTGCGAGACCCAGTATGAAGTCGAGCGCGGCGTCGAATGCTACGAGCGCCAGAAGAGCCATCCGAATGCGGCGGCCTGGAACCCGCTCTCGGTCGGCATCGCCTATGCCATGATCGACCGCATTACCGCCGACAAGGTGCCGCTGATCACCGTCAACCATGGCCGCACCGACTCCACCGACGGCCGCGTCTTCCCCTACGTCTTCCCGCTGCTGCTGAACCCCTATTCGGAAACGTCGGGCATCATCAACTACCTCGCCACCAAGGAAGGCGGCCTCGACAAGCTCAAGGGCAAGAAGATCGTCGTGCTCTATCACGGCTCGCCCTACGGCAAGGAAACCATTCCGATCTATGAACTTCTCTCCAAGAAGTATGGCTTCAGCGTGCAACAGATCGAAGTGCCGCATCCCGGCAACGAGCAGCAGTCGCAATGGCTGACCATCCGCCGCGCTCGTCCGGATTGGGTCGTGCTGCGCGGCTGGGGCGTGATGAACCCGGTGGCGCTGAAGACCGCCCAGAAGGTCGGCTTCCCGGCAACCAAGATCGTCGGCAATGTCTGGTCGAATTCCGAGGAAGACGTGATCCCGGCCGGTCCGGCGGCCAAGGGCTATACCGCCATCACCACCCAGGCTTCGGGCGAACAGTACCCGATCGTCCAGGAGATCGTGAAGACGCTCTATGACAACGGCAAGGGCAACCTCGAGGACAAGAAGCGCATCGGCTCGGTCTACCACAACCTCGGCATCGTCAACGGCATCCTCAACGTCGAGGCCATCCGCACCGCCCAGGCTAAATTCGGCCATCGCACGCTGACCGGCGACGAAGTCCGCTGGGGCTTTGAACATCTCAAGCTCGACGATGCCAAGGTTGCCGCCCTCGGCGCCAAGGACCTGTTCCACTCGATCGACGTCACCTGGGACAATCATGAAGGCGACGGCTACGTGACCTTCCAGCAATGGGACGGCAAGAAGTGGAACGTCGTCTCGCCCTGGATCGCGCCGGACTGGAAGCTGCTGCGCCCGATCATCGAAAAGTCGGCCGAAGCCTATGCCAAGGAAAAGGGCATCAAGCTGCGCACCGCCGAGGATGCGGAGAAGACGACGGCTACGACGACGAACTGAGGATCTGGTCGACACCCCTCACCAAGCGCGCCCAAGCACTCGACCTTTGGTCTCGCGCGGGCTTGCTATCCTCTCCCGCAAGGGGAGAGGCAAGGTGCCACAATTGTCGGCCTCGCTTGGGGCAGGACGATGCCGCGACTTTTCCTCGCCCCTTGCGGGAGAGGATACGAAGGCCGGGTGAGCACTTGCGAACCCTCGGCCGAAGTTGGTGAGGGGTGAAAACCCCCGACTTCCTGAAACTGGGTGCCGGAATATCCGGCATCCTCACTCCATGGCCGCAAGGCCTAGGCATGCGGGGTCCCGTCACCCACACACTCGCGCCTCCGCATGCCACTTATTCTTCACGAGGTACTTGATGGGCGAAGAACAGATCATCCTCGAAGTCCGCAATGTCCATGCCACCTATGCGCAGACGATCCAGGCGCTCAGCGGCGTGAGCCTGACGCTCCGCAAAGGCGGGATCCTGGCTTTGCTCGGCTCGAACGGCGCCGGCAAGACCACGACGTTGAAAGCGGTCTCCAACCTGCTGCCCGCCGAGCGCGGCCAGGTGACGACGGGCGAAATCCTGTTCGAGGGGCAAAATGTGCTGTCGCAAAGCCCCGCCCGGCTGGTCCGCTCCGGCCTCGTCCAGGTGCTCGAGGGCCGGCACTGCTTCAAGGGCCTGACCGTCGAGGAAAATCTCATCTCCGGCGGCCTCGGCCGCGGCTCATCCCGGCGCGAGATCGCCGAGGACCTCGAACGCATCTATGTCACATTCCCCCGTCTCAAAGAGAAGCGCCGGACATCCTCCGGCCTCACCTCCGGCGGTGAGCAGCAGATGACGGCGATCGGCCGGGCGCTGATGTCGCGGCCGCGGCTGCTCGTGCTCGACGAACCGTCGATGGGGCTGGCGCCGCTGATCATCGAGAGTATTTTTCAATCGCTGAAGGCGCTCAACCGCGAGGCCGGGCTTTCGATCCTGGTCGCCGAGCAGAATTCGACCGTAGCGCTCAAATATGCCGACGAGGCCGTGGTGATCGAAAACGGCATTTCTGTCCTCTCCGGCACCGCGGCGGAACTGCGCGGCCGCGACGACATCAAGGCTTTCTATCTCGGCGAAGGTGCCACCTTCACCGCCGACAGGCCGGCTGCCTGACACCATCAGTTCATCAAGGGAGAAACCACATGAACGTGATCGCAAAGACGGACGAGACCAAACTGGTCGGCGTGCCCGCCGTGGCGCGGCCCGCAGAGCCAGCACACATCATCAAGGACGACGCCGAGGCGATCGCCGTGGCCCACAAGCTCGCCGCCGAATTCGTCAAGGGTTCGGCCGAGCGCGACCGCGAGCGCATCTGGCCGGTCGCCGAACTCGACGCTTTCTCGCAGAGCGGCCTCTGGTCGATCAACGTGCCGAAGGAATTCGGCGGACCGGAAGTCTCCTATGCGACGCTTGCCAAGGTGGTCGAGATCATTTCCGAGGCCGATTCCTCGATCGGCCAGATCTCGCAGAACCATCTCGGCGTGGTGGCGGCAATCCGCACCGTGTCCGACAAGGCACAGCAGAAGCTGCTGTTCGGCGAAATCCTCAAGGGCACCCGCTTCGGCAATGCCTTCTCCGAATTCGGCTCCAAGCGCGCCGTCGATTTCGAGACCAAGTTCACCGATCACGGCGACCATGTCGTTGTCAAAGGCCGGAAATTCTACTCCTCCGGCGCGCTTTTGGCGCACAAGGTGCCGATCGTGGCGCTCGATGACGAAGGTCGCGCCTGGTATGCGATCGCCGACCGCAATGCGCCGGGCCTGACCGTCATCGACGACTGGTCGAGCTTCGGCCAACGCACCACGCTCTCCGGCACGGTCATCCTCGACGACGTCAAGGTCGACAAGGCCTGGGTCGTCCCCGGCTACAAGGGCTATGACAAGCCGACGGCCGATGGCGCCATCTTCCAGATCATCCAGGTGGCCGTCGACACCGGCATCGCCTCGGCCGCCATCAAGGAGACGATCAATTTCGTCCGCACCAAGTCGCGCGCCTGGGTCGACAGCGGCGTCGACAATGCCTGGGACGATCCCTACACGATCCAGGCTGTCGGCACGCTGAGCCTCAGGCTGCATGCGGCGCAGGCTTTGTTGGAAAAAGCAGGCTACGCGATCGACCGGGCTGTCGCCAATCCGACCGCCGAGACCGTTGCCGAAGCGCAGATCATCACGGCGGAATCGAAGATCCTGTCGACCGAGATCGCCATCGAAGCCACCAACAAGCTGTTCGAACTGGCCGGTACCCGTTCGACGCTGGCAGAGCACAATCTCGATCGCCACTGGCGCAATGCCCGGACGCACACGCTGCATGATCCTGTGCGTTGGAAATATTCGATCCTCGGCAAATATTACCTCAACGGCGAGAAGCCGCCATTGCACGCCTGGAGCTGACCGGAGCTTCGGCTTCGAGGCATTCCCGTTGAAGACGGGAATGCCTCCTGTCATATTTGTTGTTCCAACCATGAGACGGTTCGCAGAGCTGGTTTTTGGTGAGATGTGCCCGCTTTTAATCCGCCTGCGTCTTTTGGAATCAGGTTCCTGAAATCGCCCTCCGCTGAAAAATTGATCCGCAAAACGCCCGATTTTTGTGACGATATAATATCGATAAAAATACTAGAATATATCAATATAGCCTGAAAGAGTGCCCGAAGGCCCGACCGTCCAGTGAAAGTAAAGGATCACGCCATGTCATCGCAAAAGCCCCTCGATTTTCTGTGGTTCATCCCGACCTCGGGCGACGGCGCCTATCTCGGCTCGAACGAACTGGCGCGGCCGACCGATCCGGCTTACCTGAAAGAGATCGCGGTCGCTGCCGATCGGCTTGGATATTCGGGCGTGCTGATCCCCACCGGCGTCGCCTGCGAAGAATCCTTCATCGTCGCCGCAGCACTGGCGCCGGTGACGGAAAAGCTGAAATTCCTGGTGGCGGTGCGGCCCGGCGTGGCGTCCCCCGCTTATTACGCAAGGCTCGCCTCGTCGCTGGACCGGTTCTCGCATGGCCGGCTGTTGCTCAATGTCGTCGTCGGCGGCAGCGCTCAGGAACTCGCCGGCGACGGCATCTTCCTGCCGCATGACGAGCGCTATGCGCATGCGGAAGAATTCTTCAAGGTCTTCAACGAACTCCTGGCGCAGGGACATTCGACGCTCGACGGCAAGTATATCAAGGCGACGAATGCGCAACTCGGCCTGCCGCCGGTGCAGGCGCCGCGGCCGCCCCTCTATTTCGGCGGCTCTTCCGACTCGGCCATCGATTTCGCCGCCGAGCACATGGACAAATATCTGACCTGGGGCGAGACCCCGGCCCAGGTCGGCGAAAAGATCGAAACCGTGCGCAAAGCCGCTGCCAAGCGCGGCCGCAAAGTCTCCTTCGGCATCCGTCTGCATTTCATCGTGCGCGAGACCGACGATGAAGCGTGGGAAGCCGCGGAGCGCCTGATCTCCAAGCTCTCCGAGGATACGATCGAGGCCGCGCGTGAACGCTTCACCAAGCAGAACGATTCCGTCGGCCAGACGCGGATGTGGGAACTGCATGGCGGCCGGCGCGACAAGCTCGAAGTCTCGCCCAATCTTTGGGCCGGCATCGGCCTGGTCCGCTCGGGCGCCGGAACTGCGCTGGTCGGCTCAGCAAAGACGGTTGCCGCCCGGCTGCGCGAATACCAGGACCTCGGCATCGAAACCGTGATCGCCTCGGGCTATCCGCATCTCGAAGAAGCCTATCGCGTCGCCGAACTGCTTTTCCCTGAGATCGGTCTCGGCGTGCCGCACCATCGTCTGCCGACATCCTTCGGCCAGTCGCAGGTTTTTGGCGGCGGCGGCCATGGCGGCAATCTGCGCGTCGTTTCGGGCTCGTAACCGGCATAAGCCGGCCCAACTGCGGAGAGCCATCGGGACATAGGCACGATGTCTCTTCCAGACTCCTTTGTTTCACTCCTTCGCGTGGTCGTCTTCCGTTTCGGCGAATATGTCCGGAACGCCATCGGCCACCGCATCTTCCCGACTGACCAATCCGGCATCTTCCAGCCTCTCGACATCAGGCAGATCGCTCAGGGTTTCCAGGCCGAATGCCGTGAGAAACCGCTTTGTCGTCACATAGCTGTAAGGCGCACCGGGTGTGGGGCTGCGCGGTCCCGAAGCAATCAAGCCGGCATCGCGCAGGCCGGCAACGGTGTCGCGGCTGATCTCGCGTCCGAACAGTTTTGACAATTCGCTGCGGGTGATCGGTTGCCAATAGGCGATCGCCGCCAGAATTGCGGCTTCGGTTTCGGACAGCGACGGAGCGGCGCCGCGCATCGGCGCCAGCGCAGCACGGATTGCCGGGGCATAGGCACTGCGGCTGCGATGCTGCCAGCCGCCGGCGACCACGACGATATCGTAGGGACGGGAACGAAGCTCCTCGCGCAGGTCGTCGATCAACAGATCGATGCTGCAATCCTTGCCGACCACCCGCGCCAGCGTCTCGCGGCTGACCGGCTCGCTCGCCGCAAAAATCACTGCCTCGGCCCGCAGCATCCATTCGCGCCAGCGCAGTTGCGGCGGCAGGTCTGCCAGTTCCCTGTCGAACAACACGTCATGCCGTGGCGCTCTCGCCGTCTGCTGCCTCCTTGCTGTGCCCGATCCGTTCGCCATCATAACCCAAAAATCCGGAATGACGTGCGGCCGGATAGCTCCCGCACCGCGCCAAAGCTCTCCAGCCGCTCGAACAGCCGGGTGGCAGCCCAGCGCGACAGATTGCCGCCAGGCGCCGAGGCCGGCAAGGCGTCCGCGTCGAGCAGTCTGCGGACGACCGCTTCAGCGCCCCTGCTGCGTAGCTTGGGTGCCGCTGCCTGCAGCTTTGCGGCGCGGCGATCGATCTCCCCGGCGCGCCGAAGTGCGTGAGCGGCGGCATCGGCCAGAGCCAGGCATATCGCCCGGCCGAACGCCGCCTGCCCCGGCTGCAGGCGCCCTCGCCCGCCGGTCGTCCGAAACGCCGCCCCATAACGTTCGGACATCAGCAGCGGTAGGCCACAATCCCAGCCCAGTTTTTCGGCCAGCAGCCGGTCGGCCAGCCACCAGGCCAAAATTTCGGCATCAGGCCGTATGGCGCAGACATTTGCGACCAAATCGGCGACCGCAAACGGAATGATGCGACGCGTTTGCAGGGCAGCGTCAAGACAGTCCGCAATTTCGTCCAGCCTCTCGCCGCCCAAGCCCATCAGGCCGGCCAGATCTTGCAGAACCTTGCTGCCGACCGCGCGCCGCTTCTCGCCCAGCTTTTGGAACGCCCAGACCATGCGTCCGGCCGGGCCTGGATCGTCACCTTGTGCCGTCAGCAGCACGGCGTCGCGCAAGCTGCCTTCGTCCATGGCGCGGCCATTGAGCCGCACCGCGGCAATCGCGCATCCAAGCCCCTGCCGGGCTCGCAAGCAGCCACCCCATAGCGGGTCACTCCGGACAAGATCGTCCAGCGTTTTCAGGGCAATGCCGACGGCGAAGGCTGCGTCCGCCTCGCTTGCTTCATGACCGCGCGCAACCGCCCAGCCCGGCAGGCGGGGCGGCTCGCTCGGTGTCGACAAGGGCGCGGTTACAAGCAAGTCCATGCCGTGAAGGTAAACCGGATGTGCAGTTTATGCCAGTTGAAACTAAGAAAACCGCACATCCCCGATACCAATCGATGAGACTTGCTGTGGCCCGGCAAACGCCCGATCAGGCTTCATCTTCTACCTGAGACGACAGTGCAGACGCTGGTTGATATCAGGATATCAGAGGTTCGGAACGACCAATGCCCGAATTTCGCCGCTGGCTGCCGGGCCGGAGATTGCCTTGATCGCGTCATCAAACCCGATCGTACGGCTGACGAGCGGTTCGACGACGATCGCTCCGGATGCGATCAGCGCGGCAGCGCGTCCATGTGTGAACGGATTCACGAATGACGTCACAATCGCGACTTCGCGAAACAGCAGATCGAAAGGTTCGATCTCGACTTTCATACCACCCGGCAGAACGCCCAGAATGACAACCGTGCCGCCGCGACCCGTCAGACGCGGTGCCTGCTCGACTGTTTCCTTGAGCCCGGCGCATTCGAAGACGACATCCGCGCCACCCGGCAGAATTCCGTGATCGCCGGTGATCCGGTCGATGACGTTGCCGGTCGAAGGATCGATCGTGGCTGTCGCGCCCAAAGTTTCAGCCAGCCTTCGCTTGGACTCGCTGCGCGTGACGAGAATGACGCTGGTGGCACCTGCCAGCCGTGCCAGTTGGACCACAAGCAGTCCGATCACGCCGCCGCCAATGACGATCGCCGACGATCCGGCCTTCATATTGGCGAGATCGACGCCGTGCAGGCAGCAGGCGAGAGGCTCGCAAAACGCCCCGTGCAGCGGTTCAAGCGTCAAGGGCAGCGCGAAGGCCTGCTTTTCCGGAAGAATGACATATTCGGCGAACCCGCCATTGCGATGGATGCCGATCGCCTGGAGGTTGTGACAAAGGTTGACGCGGCCATGATGGCATGCCGGACAGCGCCCGCAGGCAATGTTCGGATCGCCCGTGACACGCATGCCGGCTTTGAAGGCGGTGACGCTACTGCCGACCGCCTCGACGATACCCGCAAACTCGTGGCCGATCGTCACCGGCGGCCTTGAAGGAAACTCGCCGAGAAAGAGATGCCGGTCGGTGCCGCAGATGCCGCATGCCTCGACACGAACCAGAAGTTCGTCCGCCCGCGGCACCGGCTTCTCCACCTCGCGCACAGACAGCTTCCCGATTGCCTCCAAGAACAACGCCTTCATGCACAACCTCCCTCGATCCGTTCGACTGGCTCTCTCAAACCGTGACCCGCACTGCTTAAGGCTGGCCAACAGCGGAGCGCTCATGCCCAGGAACTTCAAGCCCGACGTTATCGGCTGGCCGCTTACATCGCAATGCTGCTAATCCGGCGCCATTCTCTCATGCGCAGGTTTGGGACGGAGGCCTTGCTTGTCGGAAAGGGTTCGATACCGTTCAGAGCTTTTGAAAGACGGTATTGGCCACCGGCTTTAGCGGCAGATCGAGCCCACCGGCCGTTTCGGAATGGCCGATGAACAGGTAACCGCCAGGAGCCAGGCATTTGCAGAGACGCGTCAGAACCTCTGCCTGTGCCTCCTTGTCGAAATAGATAAGCACATTGCGGCAGAAGATGAGATGCATGGGTTCGCCGATCTCATAGCGCTCGTTCATGAGATTGAAGCGGGCGAAAGCGACCTTTGACCTGAGATCAGGGACGATGCGCACCTCCCGCCTGCGCTTGTCGACAGACCGCATCACATAGCGTTGACGAAGGTCTGCCGGGACCGGATCGACCATCTCGGCCGGATAGACACCCCGCCATGCGGTCCGCAGGACTTCGGTGCTGAGATCGGTCGCGAAGACCAGATAGTTGATACCGGAATGCCGCGCTGTAAATTCCTCCAGCACCATCGCCATCGTATAGGGCTCGGCGCCGGTGGAACAGGCCGCACTCCACGCGCGGATATTGCGCTGATCGCGACGCGCGAGATCGGGCAGAGCCTGATCTTTCATGAACGCGAAGTGGTTGGGCTCGCGGAAAAAATCCGTCTTGTTGGTGGTGACGGAGTCGATCAGATAGATCGCCTCCTTCTCCAGTCCGTCTTGTTTGAAAAGATAGTCGCAGTAGGAATCGAAGGTTTTGTGGCCGGTGACGCGCAGCCGCTTGCGCAGCCGGCCTTCGAGCATGGTCAGCTTGCTATGTGGCATCTTGATGCCGCTATAGTCGTAGATGAAACCGGCAAGACGATCGAAGTTCTTCCTGCTGATGCCGTCGTCCACGACGGAGAGGCTACGTGCGATGGCTGGCATAGTCGATGTCCTGAAATGCTTCGATCAAGCTGCGTCTTGGGAAATGGTGAGAGCGGCCTCGTCCTTGGTCAGTAGCCTGGCAAGGTCGATAATCAACACGAAGCTGGTTTCGCGACGGACGACGCCGGAAATATAGTCGGAATGCCATTTGACGCCGATATCCGGTGCGGCCTCGATCTGATCCTTGCTGAACGGCGTAACCTCGAACACCCGGTCCGCGACCAATCCGAGCGTCAAAATGCGTGCCTCGAGCGGAATATCGAGCACCAGGACCCGCGTATGGGGCGTTGGCACGGTGCGCTCGAGGCCAAGCTTGAGCCTCAGATCGATCATCGGCACTCCCTGCCCCCTCACATCGCGGAGGCCGAGAAAATAATCGGGGCCATTCGGGATCTTGAACGCCTCTTCATGATCGAGGATTTCACGCACGACCTCGACGGGAACAGCAAAGACTTCCTCGCCAAGGCTGAAAGTAACGAATTGCGCTGTGTGCGAGGAGGTTGCCATGGTCATGCGCTTTCCCTGAAATCGACGTCACCGTCATCCGGGCCGCCACGCTTGAAATCGAGAGCAAAGCCCTTCACCCGCGCCTGCTGTTGGGCGACGGCGTTGTGACCGGCAGGGGCACGAGCGGCAGTCGGGCGGGCCGGTTGTCCGCTCGCCTTAGCCGGCGTTGTAGTGGACGTTGTGTCGACCTTGAAGAAGGCGATCGAGGTCTGCAGTTCTTCCGACTGGGCGGCGAGCTCTTCCGAGGTGGCCGCCATCTCTTCGGAGGCCGAGGAGTTCTGCTGCGTCACCTTGTCGAGCTGCTGGATCGCCTCGTTGATCTGGCTGGCGCCGATATCCTGCTCGCGGCAGGCGGCAGTGATTTCCGAAACCAGTTCTGCCGTCTTGCGGATATCCGGCACCAGGCGCGAGAGCATCTCGCCGGCTTCCTGTGCGGCCTGGACCGTGTCGCCCGACATGGCGCTGATTTCCGCCGCGGCCGACTGGCTGCGCTCGGCAAGCTTGCGCACTTCCGACGCCACGACGGCAAAGCCCTTGCCATGCTCGCCGGCGCGGGCGGCTTCGACGGCAGCATTCAGTGCGAGCAGATCGGTCTGGCGGGCGATTTCCTGAACGATGGAGATCTTCTCCGCGATCGTGCGCATGGCGACGACGGCGCGATTGACGGCTTCGCCGGAGGTTTCCGCGTCCTTGGCGGATTGACGGGCGATCTTCTCCGTCTGGGCAGCGTTGTCGGCATTCTGCTTGATGTTGGCGGCCATCTGCTCCATCGAAGCCGAAGCTTCTTCAGCGGCGGCTGCCTGTTCGGTGGCGCCCTGCGACACCTGCTCGGAGGAGGCTGACAATTCCTGGCTGCCGGAAGAGACGTTGTGCGAGGCCGAGAGCGCATCAGCGACCACGCCGCGCAGGCGTTCGACCATGCTTTCCAGCGACTGCCCGAGCACGTCCTTTTCGGATAGCGCCTTCGGCGAGACCGTCAGGTCACCATTGGCGATCTTGTCGGCAATCTGCGCAGTGTTGCGGAGATTGCCCGTCATCACGTTGATCGTGTTGACCAGATCCTTGATCTCGTCATTGGTCTTGATCTCAACGTTCTGATTGAGATCGCCGATTGCCACTGCATTGGCCACGCTCATAAGCTTGCGCAAGCCGCTATTGATTCCGAGTGCGATCCAGACAGCAGCAATGACAGCAATAAGAGTGGCACCGATCACGACGCCGATCAGCGTGTTGCTGGTCGTCGCGTAAAGATCGTCGGTATCTTTGTCGGCTTTCGCCATAGCGGCGGTGTTGACTTCGACAAGCGTTTCGACCGATTTTTCCATCTCCGACATTATGGCGCGGATTTCGCCAGTGGAGAGGGCCACGGCACCCTGATGGTCGCCGCCCTGGATCAATTTCAGCAGATCCTGAGATTTATTATCGAAATCCGTCGTGCTTTTTACCAGCGCTTCCCAGGACGGCCTTCCCTTCTCTGTGGACATCGCCAGGCCTCGATGACCATAGTCGATCAGCACCTGCATCTTCTGTTCGGCTGTATTCATGGCATCGAGCGCCGTTTTCTGGTCGGTCGCCAGAAGCGCGTTCTTCTGGTAGCGAATGACCTCAAGCCGCGCGGCGTTGACCCGCAACGCATATTCCATGCGTTTGGCCGACCCTGAAATGACGTCGGAAACGGCGTTGTTCAACGTATTCAGTCCGCTGATGCCGTAAACAGCGCTTCCGATGAGGAGAAGGATAACAATGCCAAAAGCTATGGCGAGTTTTAACTTGATCGTGATGCGCATGATGAGGTCCTTCCTGAATCTTCCAACAGCAGCGGCGGCCGGCTGTTCCTTGATGAAATGTGGATGCTTGGTTAGGGTCTTGAGGACAGGTTGTGGCGTTGTGCGAAGATTGCATCCATGTTCGGTACGATGATGAAGTCGTTGCCGCGCTTGACGAGGCAATCGATGTAATCAGCCCGCCAGCGCATGCCGACGCTGGGCGGCGGCTCGCTTGCG